>JABLXA010000004.1 GCA_013178415.1 Bacillota bacterium
CCGCTCTGCTTCCAAACGCTCCATATCTAAGGACATTTTACAGCAACCCCCTCTGTATGTATTTATACATTCAGATTACCATAAAAAAGAAGGCCGTCAATCCCTTTCATAAAAATGTCGTGCACCCTAATCTCATCTAGTGATTGATTTCCTGTTGTTTTGGAAATATAATTGTCTTGGCTATCCCTGAGTTGAGGGGTTACCTGAACACAAGGGGAGGCGAGGTTAGTGTATCTGTCAGATTGTGGCAGTAAACCCGTCTTCCACAGGGAGACGGGTTTATTGTATGCCGCGGGCCAGACCACTCCTGGTGCTGGCGAGGAGGATGTACTCGCACTTATCAACGCAGGTCCAGAACAGCAAAATATGTTATTCGCGCGGGCAGACAGAGTTCGCAGGGAATTCATGGGAGATGAGGTCCATCTTCGTGGTATCATTGAATTCTCCAATTATTGCGCGCGAAACTGCCTCTATTGTGGCTTGAGGCGTGACAACCTCAAGCTCAGGCGCTACCGTATGACCGTTGATGAGGTGGTGGCTTCGGCCGCGAAAGCCGCAAGCGCGGGCTACAAGACCATCGTGCTCCAGTCCGGCGATGACTTGTACTATCGAGCCAGCGACATTGCCAGAATCGTGGAGAAAATCAAGAGCCGGGCTGATGTGGCGGTTACCCTCTCCATCGGTGAAAGATCCAAAAAAGAATATTCGGTCATGAGGGCTGCTGGGGCTGATAGGTTTCTTCTCAAACATGAGACTGCCGATCCGGTCCTTTACAGGGACCTCCACCCGGGCATGTCTCTCGAAGACCGCCTGGAATGCTTGTCTTACCTTCGCGAACTCGGCTTTCAAGTCGGTTCAGGGAATATAGTGGGACTTCCCGGTCAAACCTTTGCAACTCTGGCAAAGGATATCCTGCTGCTCAGGGAACTAGATGTGGAGATGGCCGGGATTGGGCCTTTCATCCCTCATCCGGATACTCCTCTTGGCTCATATCCTCCGGGCGATGTAATGCTGACGCTCAGGGTTCTGGCGATAGCCAGGCTCATGCTGCCCCTCGTTCACCTTCCCGCCACCACTGCTCTTGCGACGCTCCATCCTGAAGGAAGGCGTATGGGCCTCTGCTGCGGCGCAAATGTCATCATGCCGAATGTAACACCTCTCGAGTATCGCCGCTTGTATGAGATTTACCCCAAAAGCAAATCCCTGCATGATCCAGAGGATGGAGGGATAGCCGAGATCCGTACCATGCTTGACTCAATGGGGAGATATGTGTCGGGAACGAAAGGAGATAGTCCGAAATTCCGTGACCAGAAATGTCCAGGGACATGTGCGTCATTTTCTGCTACTGAGGATTATGAGCGCAGCGCCGGCATTTACAAGAGCAAGAAGGAGAGTGATCTAGAGTGAAGGGAACCATAACCTGCGACTTCATTCCGCATGAAGAAATCTATAGTTTGATTGAGGATTCAGCTGAGCCAGACATCAGGGAGGTCCAAGATATCGTTGAAAAGGCGCGGGAGGCAAAGGGTATTTCTCCATATGAAGTTGCGAGGCTCTTGTGTGTCGAGAATGACGAATCCCTTGAAATGCTATATAAGGCAGCCCATGAAATAAAGGAAAAGATCTACGGGAAGCGACTCGTGCTATTTGCTCCCCTGTATTTCTCCAATTTCTGCGTCAACAACTGCCTCTATTGCGGCTATAGACATGATAACGAATTCGGCCGGAGGAGACTTACAAAAGATGAGATAGTCGAGGAAGTGAAGGTGCTGGAATCCATGGGACATAAGCGGCTCGCCCTGGAATGTGGCGAAGATCCTGTAAATTGCCCGATGGATTATATAGAAGAGGTTATCCAGACCATCTACGAGACAAAAGTGGGCAATGGCAGTATACGGCGCGTGAACGTGAATATCGCGGCCACTACAGTTGAGAACTATAGGCGCCTTAAGGCCGCGAAGATCGGAACCTATGTACTGTTTCAGGAGACTTATCACCGGCCTACATATGAGTATATGCACCCCTCAGGGCCGAAATCAGATTATGATTGGCATCTCGGCGCTATGGACCGGGCGATGGAAGCAGGCATCGACGATGTGGGCATAGGCGCGCTATTCGGATTGTATGATTATCGATTCGAGGTGCTGGGCCTGGTCTACCATGCCATGCATCTGGACTCCAAGTTTGGAGTTGGACCCCACACCATATCCGTTCCAAGGCTGAGACCCGCTCTCGGCGTGACGCTCGATCGGTTTCCTTACCTTGTCGCTGATAGGGATTTCAAGAAGATAGTGGCCATCTTGCGGCTTGCCGTTCCTTATACCGGAATGATTCTATCGACCCGGGAACACCCGGGATTCCGGGATGAAGTCTTCGCGGTCGGGATCTCGCAAATCAGCGCAGGTTCACGTACAGGGGTAGGAGCATACAAGAGTGAAATCCATGAAGAATGCAGATCCGACGAAGGAGATGGACAAGCGCAATTCTCGGTCGATGACCGCCGCAGCCCCGATGAAATTGTCGCCAGCCTGGCGCGCTCGGGGTACATTCCAAGCTACTGCACAGCGTGCTACAGAAGGGGCCGCACTGGCGACAGATTCATGGAATTCGCCAAGACAGGAAGAATTCAAAATCTATGCCAGCCAAACGCTATCCTCACATTCAAAGAATATCTGCTGGATTATGCATCCTGTGAGACAAAGAGGGTAGGGGAGGCTGCCATAAAGGAACACCTTGAAATGATACCGTCGGCAAAAGTGCGGGAAGAGACGATCGCTAGGTTGCAGAGATTGGAGAATGGTGAACGGGATCTCTATTTCTAGATTATCCGATATTATTTGCGCCGGCTTGGGCGGGCGTCCGCGCCGGTCTGAGCCAGCGGAGCTGAAAGGATGAAGCGTGCCAATGCAGGCGACTCCCCGCAGCAATAGGCTGCACATTGCTATCCTGGGCCGGCGCAACGCTGGCAAGTCAAGTCTGATAAACGCCCTCACAAATCAGGAGATCGCTCTTGTTTCGGATGTTCCAGGCACTACCACGGACCCGGTTTATAAGGCCATGGAGATCCTGCCTGTGGGGCCTGTGGTGATCATTGACACCGCAGGAATAGATGATACTGGGGAGTTAGGTGAGCTCCGCGTGCAAAGGACCAGGCGAGTCTTGGAGAAAGCCGACATCGCCATTGTGGTGGTGGACGCCACACTAGGTCCTGGGAAATATGAGCGCTCCATGGTGGCTGAAATACAGCGGAGAGGATTACCTGTGGTAGGTGTGGCCAATAAAATGGATCTTGCTTGTTCCGCGCCCCTTACCCTATGGGAAGAGGAACTTGGCGTCCAGCTCACCCCGGTGAGCGCTAGGACCAGGCAAGGGATAGATGTACTCAAGGAACGCATCATAGGGGTGGCCCCAAAGGATTGGGAGGGGCCGGCCATAATAGGCGATCTCATCGTCCCTGGGGATACGGTGATCCTTGTGGTTCCTGTAGACCTCGAAGCTCCGAAAGGAAGGCTCATATTGCCACAGGTGCAAACGTTGAGAGATCTTCTCGATCATGATGCTCATGCGTTGGTTGTAAAAGAAGATGCAGTTGCAACGGCGATCGGGCAGCTCAAAATCCGCCCGGCCCTGGTAGTCACAGACTCTCAGGCCTTTGAGACTGTATCGAGGCAGGTGCCACTGGATGTGAATCTCACCTCCTTCTCGATCCTCTTTGCGCGGTATAAGGGGGACCTATCGACACTTGTGGAAGGGGCGAGGCATGTGGCAAGTCTCAGGCCGGGCGCAAGGGTTCTCATAGCGGAAGCCTGCACCCACCATCCAATCGGAGATGATATCGGGAGGGTAAAGATCCCAAGATGGCTGGAAGCCAGGGTAGGCGGGAAACTTGATTTCACCTGGGCTGCAGGGATGGATTTCCCGGGGAATCTTTCGGATTTCGATCTCGTCGTGCACTGCGGCGGCTGCATGATCAACAGGAAGGAAATGCTGTATAGACTCGCCCAGGCAAGGGCGGCTGGAGTGCCAATAGTAAATTATGGCGTGCTCATAGCATATCTTCATGGCATCCTCGAAAGGGCTCTCATGCCATTCAACAAAGCTGGCATCCTGGTTCAGGCGGGCGCAGGGCGCGGGTAAAGCGGCCTGCCCGCTCCGTTAGATCCCCAATCTTGCTCCATTAGATCCCCCATTTCGCCCGGGCTTTCCTTTCATAGATTGGGGCTAGCCTATGGTAAAAAAGTCACATCGCAAATGGCTCATGCTCTTTTTCCCTTCCACTCTTGCCACTATTGTGATATCCTTTAAATAGCCAACCTGTCCTATATTTGGCTTTCCGCCCTATCTCATGGAAGTGCTATACCGGGTTCCCCAAGGAAGGAAGAGTACCTATGCTTAGATTGCCATGGAGTCCTTTCGAGGTGATATAGATGATTCGCTGTCTCCACCTTGCCGATTTGCATCTTGGCTGGGTTCCGGATTTGCCGCCGGATAAGAGAGATATCCGGCAGAAAGAACGAGACTCCTTACTAAAAAGAGCGATTGATTATGCCCTTGCCCCCGATAGCGGCATCAATATGGTGGTTATCGCGGGGGATCTTTTTGAATCTCATGCGCCGGATGCTTCTTTGGTGGAAGAGGTCCTTAGACAGCTGCGTCGCCTGATGCAGGCACGTATCCTTTTAGTCACTGTGCCAGGCAATCATGATGAGATCACATATCATGATTCGGTATATAGGGTGCGGGGGGATTCGTGGCCCGGCGTCCTGGTGAGAAATCCCATGCCGGACAAGGTTTGCTCTGCAGATATAGATGGAACGCACATTGTCATCTATTCCCTTGCGTATACAGGCGGACTCACACGTACAGATAGACTTGCGGATTTGCCGCGGGCAGCAGATCCCGGCCTTCATATGGGGATATTTCATGGTTCTCTCGACTGGAATGCCGGTGACAGAAGCCTTCCCATGATGTCCAGCGCGCTTGCCAGAGCAGGTTATGACTATGTCGCCCTTGGTCATATTCACAAGCATATCAAAGCGAATATAGGGAAAGGCATAGCCGTCTATCCTGGCGCCATCGAATATAAGGGGCTTTCTGATCCGGGGGTAGGACATCTCACCATCGCCCAATTCGACGGGGGATTTGTCACCATACAAACTCCAAAAATCGCAGTGCGGAAGCATATCGAGGAGACGATAGACGTTTCTGCCATGCGGTCCCAAAATGAACTCATTGAAGCGCTTACCCATATGGGGGACCCTGAGGCCTTGGCCCGGATCATCCTCACAGGCGCGCCTCCTTTCTCCATTGATGTAGAAACCCTTACTGCAGCCATCGAAGACAAGTTCTTCTACCTTGAGGTCGATGATCAGACAGATTTTCTAACCCCTGCCCTCATCAAAGAATACTCGGAGGAGATCACCATTCGGGGTTATTTTGCCAGGAGACTCCTCGATAGGATCAACAAAGCCGCAGATGATCGTGAAAGAAGGCTTCTGCAACTTGCCCTTCGTAAAGGCCTCGCAGCTTTCCAGGGAGGAGGGAGGGCAAGGTGAAGGACATTTGTTTCAATAGGCTCATCCTTCGCGGATTCGGCCCCTATAGGGATGGGGTTGAAATCGAGCTATCTGATGGGATCAATACCTATGTCGCGAAAAATGAAACTGGAAAATCGTCGATCGTTATGGGGCTATTGGCGACTATATTCGGTCTTCCAGGCAAAACAGATCCCGCCGAATTTGGCCAGGCCCGATTCAAGAACTGGGATAATCCCTCGAGATTTGAAGGAGAGTTATATTTTTCAGCGGATGGTGTCCAATATCGAATCGCGCGAGATTTCCAAACGCACAGGATCTCCCTGGCTAGATATGATAACGGGGGGTTTGCCAGCCTGGTAAGCGGAGAGCATAATCCTGGAGCCAAAAAGCCTAACTTGACATATGAGAAATGGCTGCATGAGCTATTTGGGCTGACCTCCCGGGAGTTGTTTGAGTCCACCTTTTGTATAACCCAACCTTTGCCTGTCGATAGGAGACTCGACAATTCCATTCAAAGTCTCCTTTCGGGGGCCGGGGCGGATTTTATGCGGGCCCTTGGAGTTCTTGTGGAAGAGTTAAAGAACATGACGAGGAATACGGGAGATAGAGGGATCACCCCTTCTAACCAGAGAAAAGATCGAGACCTCGAAAAACTTGATTCAGAGATAGCCATGCTGAAATCCCAAATAGAGGAGTGTCGGGCTAGAGTGGATTCGCTGGAGGCATTGAAAGAGAAACAAGCCAAAGTCACGAGTGAGCTGGAGAAGACACGTATCGCCTTAGCTGCTAAGCGCTCCATACTCGGTGCATGGTCAGATTGGAGAAGGTTGAGCGGCGAATACCGGCAGCTCCTGGGAGAGCAGGTCCGAATCAGCAATGCGGTGGATAGCGCCAAGGATCTAATTGAAAAGATAAAGAATGAGTGTAATGAAATACAAAGACTCTACCCGGAGCTTGACATCACCCCTGATGATATGAGCTTCGGGGCAAACGATCTTGCTTCCCTCAAGGGAAAGCTCAACTCATGGTCTGCGAGACTATCGACCTTAGAGAGGGATCTAGAAAATAAAAAGGCCAATGCCGAGCGCCGACTGCGCGAGATCGACGAGCAGATAAGCATTTTCGAAAAGGGCCAGGCGGATTTCCACAAGCGTTACGCCGGGATCTCCTCCCTCGCGCCGGGCGCGTCAGACACCATTTCCAAAAAACTGAAAGCTATTCGTGAGGAGCGGATGTTAAACGGCAGATTGCAAGAGTGCCAGCAGAAACTCAAAGTCTCCTTCGGTGCGCGACTTGGTGCCGGCCTAGCGCTAGCGGCCTTGACCGGCATACTTATATGGTTGGTATGGGGCCGTTTTGCGGGATTTACAGGTAGATTGGCTTCGTTGGCTACCGGAATCATCTTTGGACTTCTCGGCTACTATATAGGCTCTTATCACGGATCTCTCTTCCTCCCTGAACACAAGAAAATAAAGGCCGAGCTTGAGACGCTTGTCAAGCGGCTTTCTGATCTACGCCATGAGATGTCGACTCTTGATCAGGCGCTCGGAGACTTCGCTTCAAATGATGAAGCTGGGCTAGGGGCCCTATATGAAAAGGCAAAACAGCGGGATGAGGATGCCGCTGCCCTAGGCGAAAGGAAGGCGTGCCTGCCTGGCAAAGATGAGAGGATGAGGGCGCAGAAAGACTATGAATCCATCTTAGGAGAAATCGAACAGGCGAGGCAGAGGAGAGAGGAGAGTCGTAGGTACAGTGAACACATGCATGGAATGCTCGCTTCCCTTGAGACGCTGTTTCAGCAATATGCAGTGACTTCTCTCGAAAGTCTCGCGGAGAAAAGGATAGATATAGAGAATAGGGCAGGGGAGTCCCTATCGCGCCTGAAAGATTTGATGGAGCAGAACCCCGGTCTTCCGGGAGTGAATGAGATAGGGGATGTGGAGATCCTGGAGACTCGTTATAGATCGCTCGTTAGGGATGTGCGGGATCTCGAGGGGAAGGTGGAATCCTTGATGGATGAAAGTCACGAATTAGAGGGGAAACTAGCTAGGCTGGATGGCCGGAATATGGGCGTTTTGAATATCGCCCAGGCGGAGCTAGAGCTGTCGTATCTTCAGAAGAAACGCGATGAGGCAGGTCTGGTTGCCGATGCACTGACAGAGGCATGTAAAGAACTGAAAGCTGCCATAACCGATTACCAGGAGACGCACCGTAGCCGGCTCGAGAAGGCTGCCACAAGATATTTCAAAGAGATAACAGGGGTCGATGGCCGCGCCGTTGTGATAGATGACGAATTCAAGATCCATGTAGAGGATGATGGGAGACCATGTGATATAGCGCAACTGAGCAAAGGGGCGCAAGATCAGCTATATATAGCGCTCCGGCTTGCGATCGCCGATCTTCTTGCTTCAGACATCAAATTGCCCTTGATCTTCGATGATCCATTTGTGAGCTGCGATAGCGGGAGGCTGTCTAATCTTGCCAAGACTTTGGATAGGGTAGGGAAGGATCGCCAAATCCTTGCGCTCTCTCACAATGAAGACCTTTTGACATGGGGCGTTCCAGCGAAGGTCTCGAGAAAATAGAAATAGGAGCGAGTAGGCAGAATAACCGCGGATTCGCGAGTTTCGCGTGGTACATAACTGGTCGGGGCAGGCGGACTTGAACCGCCGACCTCTTGGTCCCGAACCAAGCGCGCTGCCAAACTGCGCTATGCCCCGATCTACATCTTCTATCATTTTCTCGCCCATCAGAAATCTGGGACTCGATCGAAAAGTGCGCTTTTCCGCGAAACCCCGGGTTTCCAAGGCGCATCATGGGATTTTGCATTTCAAGTATATCGCACACCTAGACGGAAGTCAACCTTGCATATATAGAAGACTCACGAATATCCTTGCTATAGAGGGGAACTGAACTACGTTGAGAAATATCCGCCATTCTGTAGCAGGGGGGTATCGAAGTGGCTACTCGGAGAACCGGGGAGATTGACGTGCCGTTTTCCTTGTGGAGATATGCCGTATTGGGACTGATCTTTTCGTTGATCGTAATCCTGTTGTTGACGATAGCTACAGCCATTGTGGGCGCCGCCATTGAACTGCCGGGTCATTCTGAGCGAAGTATCGCCTTGGGTTTACAGTATGCGGCAATATTGATAGGGGCGGCTCTGGCGGGGAAAAAGGCGAAGCAGAAGGGTATAGCCGTCGGGTGCCTGGTTGGGGCTTTTTTCTCTCTTATACAACTGGCCGCCGCATACAGTGGCGGCACGGTCACCCTATTCTCAGCGGATTCGCTCTTAAGAATTGCTGGCTCTCTATTCTGCGGCGCGGTGGGTGGAATAATTGGTGTGAATTTTTAAAAACTTCGGAAGCTGGGGCATAAATCCAATTTGCCTTTAGAATACTATTATTGAGAGGTTGATGTCGATCGGGCGGCATATTATGTGGGAACTTTTTCGCCACGGATTGCGTATTGTACATATGAGAGGACAAACATAAACATTTTCGGGGGAGAAAAGCTATGTACCGCATTTTATCTCAACGGATTTACCGCACAGGGCTGGCGCGCCAATGGATATAATTGGTGCAACAGCCTTTATTCTTGTCATATTCTTGTCAGGGTCAAAGGAGGTTTTCGATTCAGGTCGAAGAATATATCATTCATTGAGCGGGTTTGATGCGACCCAGATGGCATCAGTATAACAATAAACGACTGGGGGGATCCGCCATGGAGATCATGTTAAATGTGGAAGATGTCGTGAGGGGGCTAAAGCGCCTCAAGAGCCTGGCAAAGCAGGATTTGCTGATCAGCTCAAAGACCGCAAATCCTGCTTTTTATTATTGCCACGCTCTCTCCCGCAAACAGAAATATGAGGATCTGATAATGTTGGTTTCCGAGCACGGAGTGACTGCTGCCTACGACATGGCCCTCAAAGAATATCTCGAATTGCCTGAGCCAACCATGGATGATGCGCAGACGAGGGGCCAGCTCCATGCCCTTGAGATGTTCCTCCAGACAATGGGGCTCGATAAGCAGACTTTAATGGAACTAAAGGCTCAGGGGACCAGCGCCGAAGTACAACAATCGATGTAATAAAAAGGTAATAAAAAGCCATCATGTCCCTGCTGGCGGTGCCGCAGCGGCATGGGGGGCTGCCCAGGCAAATACAGAGCGATGTGCGGGCATGTCCGACCAAGGTGCGCTCAGACCGGGATCTGCTTCGCTTAAACCAAAATCTAGCGAATCTTGCGCAAAAGTCCGATCACCTTGCCCAATACTGTGACATCACGAGCTATAATGGGGGCAATATTGGGATTTTCGGGCTGCAACCTGACGAAATCATTCTCGATATAGATGCGTTTCACGGTAGCCTCATCGCCTAAGAGTGCCACAACAATATCACCATTCTGGGCGAAATTTTGTTGCCTCACTATAACATAATCGCCGTTTAATATTCCTGCGCCTATCATGCTATCTCCCTGCACTCTGAGCGCAAATACGGGCCCATCTGCTGCAAATTCCTTTGGAATCGGCAAAACTTCATCGATATTTTCTACCGCAAGAAGCGGATACCCAGCAGCTATCTTGCCGACAACCGGCGCAGTCACTGCAACGTCAATGATGTCATCATCTCGCGCATTCAGGAGTCCGGGCGAATCAGGGCTTGCCTGGATTATCTCGATAGCTCTAGATTTTGTTGGATCACGTCTTATATATCCTTTCCGCTCTAGTCTTAAAAGATGGCCATGGACGGTTGATGCTGACCTTAGGCCACATGCCTGCGCAATCTCCCTGAGCGACGGAGGATAGCCATTCTGAGCTATCCGGGCCTGAATGAAACCCAAAATCTTGCTCTGCTTGGGGGATATATCCCTGGACGGTCGTCTGCCCATTTCGATAATGCACTCCCTACCATAATTCCTAATTGGATTATAGCACAGGATTGCCAACCCACAAACAAATGTATGCCATTTCCCTTAGAACTGCAATTGATATAACGTCGTATAATAGATCTTATGTAAACTAAAGATCATTTAGCGCCCTATGGTGGAAATCAAATAAAATGGACCGGCTGATTTCTCAACCGGCCCATTATCGTTGATCCCATGGTCATGACGATCATGATAATAACAATTGGGTGCATCGCCATTGGCCATGATTTCCCCCTGGCGATGTTTATTCTTTCGTCAAGATGATCTTTACGTCAAGGGCTGAAAGTCCTTTCTCATACGCAAATACAGGGTTGATGTCAAGCTCAGCTATATCTGAAAAATCGATGGTAAGTTGGGCGATGCGCGCTATCGCATCGATTAACGCCGGGATATCAGCAGGAGCTTCGCCTCTGTAGCCCTTCAAAAGCTTGTATGCCTTTGTCTCCTGGAGCATATCCTCGATCTCCGATTTTGTGAGCTTGTACGCCATTCTAAAGGAAACGTCTTGCATCAAGTTTACATAAATCCCGCCAAGGCCGAACATGATCATCGGGCCAAACTGAGGGTCTCTGGACATTCCTATGATCAACTCACGCCCAGCCGGCATCATTTTCTGGACCTCGACTCCATATGCCACTGCATCAGGCATTTTGTCGCGAAGATTGCGCAATATCCTGTCAAAGGTGTTCCTCACATCTTCTTCAGTCTTTATGTTTAGCGCGACTCCCCCCAGATCTGTCTTATGTGTGATCTTGGGCGCGGCCAGCTTCATCACCACAGGGAATCCCATACTTTTAGCGGCAGCCACGGCTTCATCTCCATTTTTTGCCAAAATAGATGGGGCAGCAGGAATGCCATATGCTTCAGCTACCTGTGCTGCCTCGCTTCCCAACAGAGTGTTGCGCCCATCCGCACGCACTGCTGCTATGATCTTTGTCACTTTGTCGCGGTTTGGCCGCGGAGTGAGAGTCAATTCCTCTGCCGTAAGCTTCTCGGCACGCTCTCTCCATGCAGCATAGCGTGAAAGCCCATCAAGCACATCAACTGCAGCCTCAGGGAAGCTATATGTTGGAATCCCGGCCTCCTCAAACTTCCTGCGGCCATTCTCCACGGCCTCGCCGCCTATAAACGATGTGACAAGAGGCTTCTTGGGGTTCTTCTTCCAGCATCTTATGATGGCATCTGCGGTAGGATCAGGCTCAGTGACCGCCTGGGGAGTAAGAAGCACGATGACATTGTTCACGTTCGGGTCATCTAGCACCCGCTCAAGAGCATATTCATACCGGTCAGCCCTGGCATCGCCCAGTACATCAAATGGGTTATGGAAATTGGCTGCGGCAGGAAGTACTTTTTTGAGTTCCTCGACTGTAGACTCTGCAGGCTGTGCCATTTTGAGACTCGATGCTTCGATATTATCAGTGGTTATGATGCCCGCGCCACCTGCATTTGTGACCACTGCAACCGTATTGCCCTTCGGAAGGGGCTGAGTGGTGAGCGCAGTCGCCAGAGAGAATAGCTCTTCGAGCTTCTTGACCCTCAGAACGCCGCACTGCTTGAATGCCGCTTCATAGCTTCGGTCGTTGCCCGCCAGAGAACCAGTGTGTGATGACGCAGCCTTCGCGCCTGCAGCGCTGACACCGGACTTGTATACAATGACCGGCTTCTTCATACACACCTTCTGGGCCACATCCATGAAATGCTGTCCCCTGTTGATGCTCTCTAGATAGCAAAGGATGACCTTGGTATCCGGGTCATCTGCAAGGCCTTCAATGAAATCGGCCTCATCGAGGCCTGCCTTGTTGCCGAGGCTTATGAATTTGCTGAAGCCCAGGCCGCGGCCTACGCTCCAGTCAAGGATAGCTGCGCCAAGAGCGCCGCTCTGGGATATGAATGCGATTTGGCCAGGAAGAGCGAATTTGGGGGCAAAGCTAGCATCCAATGGTGAATGGGTATCCATGATTCCGAGGCAATTGGGGCCGACGAGGTTGATGGAATACTGCTTGCAAATGTCGACGAGCTTCTTTTCTAACTCTGCGCCTTCCTTACCTACCTCTTTGAAACCCGCGGTAATCACGATCAGATTGTGAATTCCCTGCTTGCCGCATTCCTCTGCAACTGACAGGACTCCCCCGGCGGGGATCACGATAACTGCTAGCTCTGCCTTGACCTCGGATACACTTGGGTAACATTTCAGTCCCTCGATTTCGGTTTCCTTAGGATTTATTGGGTAGATTTGACCCTTGTATCCGCTTTTGAGGATGTTTCTGAGTATCGAATTTCCTACCTTTCCCGGGGACCTAGATGCGCCAATTACAGCGACGGAACGCGGACGGAATAACGATGTAAGATCAGCCATATTTTTAAATCACCTCTTCGGTTATCTCTTGGAACCAGAAGCAAATAAATATGTCAAGGCGATCCAAGCCTGTACACAAAGCAACAGGTCCTACCTGAGGACCAGTTGCCATGATATAGATGCATCTCTAACGCTTGGACAAACCCCTAGACCGAGATACACATTCGCCACGCTCGGCGAAAATCCTGCTGGATATCCATCAAACATTCGACAAATATCCGACGAAAAACTCCATCAAATGTTATGGACGAACTCGGCCAATCTTAGTTGTGTCGCCCCGGCCGGCTTTTTATGCCAGGTGTGCAAGCAAGTCAATGGCAGGTGCTGCAGTGCCCGCCGCCGCAAGTGGCACAGCCGCCGCCGGACCTTGCAGATGAGGAGCCTGAGGCCCCGCCGTTATACCCAAACACTGAGAACTGCTTCTTTGCATCGGATGAGCCGCAGCTAGGACATTTGGGCGCGGCCTCGCCCCTGCCCAAGACCAATTCTTCGAATTTATGACCACAGGATTTGCATATGAATTCAAAAACCGGCATCAACATCACCCTCCCCTACTCCGCTGACATTATACACCAATAAGATCTAATTTCAAATTGCCTCCCTGCATACCATCACGCTATTCTTCCATTTACCGGTCTTGAAGCGCAATGTAATGAATAACCAGCGAAAGGTTTGATCAATTCCAAATGCCAGCCATGCGCCAGCCAGTCCGAGCCCCACTCCATAGACAAGGCCATAGGCTGCAGTCAATCTAATGAGCCATACACTTACGGCGGTGCTATACAACGGAATCTTCGTATCTCCCGCCCCACGTAATCCACCCGCGATAATGAATTGCGATGATTGGATCGGCTGGAAAAACGCGATTATCTTGAGTACTTGGCTCGTCAGCTTTATAACTTCATCATCTGTGGTGTAAAGGGTTGCCAGAGGCTCGCTGCCGAAGAAAAAGACCAGCCCCATAAAACTCGAGAAATATAGCCCCAGCCTTCTCGCTTCACAGGCTGATGCCTCAGCCCTGTCAGGACGGCCGGCGCCCAGGTTTTGTCCAACAAGCGTCACGCAGGCGATCGCGAATGCCTGCCCGGGTGTAAAAGACATCCCATGGATATTGGCGGCGATCTGGTGCGCGGCAAAGGTGACTGTTCCGAGGCCGGTTATTATTCTGGCGAATAGGATAAGACCTGTCTGCAGGAAAAACTGCTCGGCGGCGCTGGGAAAGCCAATATAGAGCATGGGTCCCAGGACCTTACGCGATAATCTGAAAGGCGGTTTCAACGGAACACGGAGTATTGCTCTGCGGTCATGAAGGGCGAGAATAAACAAACATGCCCCAAAGACCCTGGCCAGTATAGTAGATACGCCCGAACCTATGACACCCATGGGCGGAATTCCAAGCCTTCCATAGATGAATATTGAGTTCAAGATCACCACCATGACATTGGTGGCAATGTTGACTATCATTGGGATTCTGGTGTCTCCGGCTCCCCTGAATATGGAGGATGCGCAAGTCGCAAGGGTGCCAAAGAGAAGACTTATACTGATAAGCCTGAAATATCTTATTCCAGTCTCGACCACGTCGGGGCCGGCTCCCATCATTATCATGGCATAGCCTGCAAGAAGATACCCCAGTAAGGAAACCAGGATGCCCAGGATAGCAGTTACGATCATCGACTGGCGAGCTACCTCTTTGGCCGCTTTGAAGTCCCCCGCCCCTATATATCGCGCAACCAGGGCAGTGGTGCCCACATTGAGAGCCACGAAGACCGATAGGGCCATGAAGATGGGTTGATTTGTGACGCCGACGGCAGCCACGGCCACAGGTCCGAGGCGGCCCACCATCATCATATTGATGACCTGTACAGCCTGCAGGAGTATCATTTCAATCATTGCAGGCCACATGAGTCTCAGGATCTCACTCCGTACGTCCGAACCTCTCGGTTCTACGCCGTTAGCCTTCCAAAATCGACGAAAGGCTGAAGCCACATCCATTATACCTTTTGCCCCGTTTCCTCTTCGTTCTTATCTATGGCTGTCAATTGTCTTATCAACTTAACTAATGAATTCCCTGCATCTTCGCGAGATGCCGCAATTTGGCGGCAGGTTTCCAGAAATTCCTCGAGTCCTCTATCAAGAAGCGCAGAATTGCCCCTAGCAATGAAAATACGTTCGTGCCTCGTAGCCGTCGTTCCTTCCTCGGCCGTGAGTGTTTCCTCGTAAAGCTTCTCCCCAGGGCGGATGCCGGTAAATTCAATCTTGATATCCCGCCCGGGCTCGAGACCCGAGAGCCTGATGAGATCTTTGGCCATATCCAGGATCCGCACGGGACGCCCCATATCGAGGACGAAAATCTCCCCGCCCTCCCCCATGGCAGCCGCCTGTATGACTAGCTGGACAGCTTCTGGGATGGTCATGAAATATCTCAACATATCAGGATGCGTCACGGTAACGGGGCCACCCTGGGCTATCTGTTTCTTGAAAAGTGGTACCACGCTTCCCCGGCTTCCCAGCACATTGCCAAATCTCACGGCCACAAATTTGGTCTTGCTCGTTTTATTGAGCGTCTGGATCACGATCTCAGCGGCACGTTTCGTACATCCCATGACACTCACTGGATTTACGGCCTTGTCAGTGGAAATCAGGACGAAGCGCTTGGCACCGTGTCTATCCGCGGCCGTGGCCACATTCCATGTCCCAAAGATATTATTGGTAATGGCTTCATCAGGATTTGCCTCCATCAATGGCACATGCTTATGCGCGGCCGCATGAAATACCACGTCAGGTTTGAATCTTTCGAAGATCTGATCGATTTTCCCCCCATCTCTTATGTCTGCGATGATCGGAATTATCTCAAACCTCGGATGGGCAGCCCGAAGTTCCATTTCTATTTCATATATACTATTCTCGCCATGACCGAGAAGAATCAAGCTCGCCGGACCGAATCTCGCTATCTGTCTGGAAAGCTCTGATCCGATGGAGCCGCCTGCGCCAGTCACCAGGACCCGTTCACCACGTAGGTAACCTGCGATGCTGTTTAGATCTACTTTTATCTCTTCTCTGCGCAGCAAATCTTCGATCTGTACATCGCGTATTAGATTTACGCTTACTTTTCCGTCGATTAGATCATACATCCCAGGCAAGGTCTTGAGATTGACCCGCAGGCCATGGCAAATGTCGACTATCTCCTTGACCACGCTCCCTGGAGCGGAAGGCATGGCGATTATGACTTCTTCTATTGACTGATTTTTTATGATCTTGGGCAAGTCATGACGGGAACCAAGAACAGGTAAGCCTGCCATTCTGTAACCATGCTTGGCCGGATCGTCATCGACAAACCCAACGACATCATACGGTAATTCTCTATGTGAACGTAGCTCCTTCGCAACGATGTTCCCGGCCTGCCCCGCCCCCACTATTAGAACGCGGACTCTTTCGCGTTTTCGGGCCTCCGAAGGTAGATGCTCGACTCCATCCACAGCGGCATAGCCATTACTAGTCACCCATTCTTGATGGAAGCGCACCAGGAACCTGATTCCGCCTGCCAGGATTATGTTGAGGATCCACATCAAAAGAGTTATGCTTCGCGGGAATCCGGCTTTATGTACCACATGCAAAAGGATCCAGTCTCCAAGAGATGCGACTGTTGCAGCCTCGACGATGACCCAAAGCTCACGCACACTGGCATATTGCCACAAGCGATTATAAAATCCAAAAAGAGAATAGCTAATGAGGCGGATCGGGATCAGAAAAGGAAGATTCCTCTCGAGTATAAGAAGATATTGCGCAGGAATAACAAAATCAAACCTGATGAGAAAGGCAAATATGCCTGCAACGATTATAGAGATAAAATCAAGGAACACAAGGATAGCTGTTCTAAGCCATCGGCTCATCATTACCTACCAGTCCAACTACATTATTCTAGATCCTAGAAGCCAATATATATCGCCCGGAAGCATGGGGCGGTCTGAACCCACACAGCACTGGGGCCGCCATTCCACCCCTTGAGCGCATTACTTCTTTATTCCACGCGAATACACGAAAGCCTTCTAGAACCACAAATTTTCATTAGCGCAGGTATTAGAGCTTAAGCTCTAGTCCCAGAGTCCACTCCATCCTCATATCCGTTGCCCCGGGGACATTATCCTTATTCCTCACCGGCCCAATTGCGATTCCGCTCTTGATCCGGCTCTCAGGACCAAAGGCCCTATCAACCTCGGCCCGAGCCAAAGAGGTTTGTTCCACCACCCCATAGAGAAACGAATACTTCCGGGCTTTCTGCCACCCGATATCTTGCCATTTATCTCCGATGCGTCCCTCTCCGCGGCGGCGCAATTCAACCCCGGCTCTAGTCTCGATCTTTTCAGACTGCTTTCTCAACATGATAATGAGCCTGTCCGCATCGGGCCCGAGCTGAAAACCTAGCGGCTCACCCTGGTTAAGATAACTTCTCGCCGGATTTCGGAAGGTATATGTATAGTTATTGGCTCGGGCGTATTCAGCATCTAAACGCAAGTCTTTATTTAGCTCTGTTGTCCCTCCCACTAGGAAACCTATTTGATAGACGCCGCCATTTTTGGGGTTCTGGGGCATATCATCAACGAAGAACTCGCCATAGACGGTCGTTCCCGGGCGCAAGACAATTGTCGCATCAAGACCAAGATTTTCATTGCTTGATTCATTTATTTCTGGCACGCCAGAGTGAATAGCTATATGCTGGGTCAGGTAAAATGGCCACAGGGGAATCCAATTGGTCACCATGCTCGCGAACCTGCCGTCAGCTATGGCGACTTCGCTTATTCCGAAACGCAGCCATGGTCTGGGATATAGATCGAGACGCTGTCCTAAAAGGTATGTATCAGGATAGGGACCGAGCTTGCCCGTGAGCTTGCTATATTCAACCCGGCCAAATTTGGTCTGGGCGGTTGAGTTTAGCAGAATGAATGGATAGGATTGTGCGCGGTCATCGAGGATGAGCGTATCATATCTGCCAGCGCCCCATCTTACACTTTCGTATCCGAGGGCAATTCCGAGCCTGCCTGAAACTGCCTGAAACTGAACCTCGGCCCCAGCATGGGGAGAGCCTATCCCCGCCCCCTCCCCTGCCATGAGGCGAATCTCGATCACACCCGGAATCATCCCGGTGGGAAGATCCTCAGATACGGCCATGCCGCCCTCGGCAAGACAAAAATCCACGTCCGCGAAAACAGTGAAACCGGCCGTCATGGCCGTTAAGGCAATCGCCACTGTCAGGAGGAATTTGATGTTGCGCATCCAGATCTCCCCCGGTAATCAGAATTGGCCACGCAGTATATTTTGACATGACGCTGGATATTCCTTTATGTGGCTGAGTCTCACGGTTGAAACCTGCGGGCTTCCCCGCGCAGGTCTTGATCTTAGCCGCGCGAGTCTTAATATCGAAGGAATCTGGTTCCTAGCCGTGCTGGCTTGGATGCGGGCGCAAATCCTTTCACCATCCAAATCGCCTGTAAAACCATCGCTTTACACTTTCCACCGTCAAAAGGTACGCCCCCACCATTCCGCCCAAAACCATGAGTAATGGAAATGGCAGCGGTCTGAAATAGAAGAAGGCGCCGACCGGAGTATATGGAATTATCGTTCCTAATCCGACAGCCATGAGCGTAGTAATCCAAAGCATGGCGCTGGCGCGGCTCTTGAAAAGGCTATACCGCGAACGAATTATGTGTATGACCAGCGTCTGAGTAGCCAAGGATTCAACAAACCACCCAGTCTGGAAAAGAGAAGGGCCCGCATGGAATACATGAAGCATAACCAGATAAGTCACGATGTCGTAAAGAGAGCTGATCGGCCCGAATATGACCATGAAATTCCTTACAAAATCAATATTCCAACGCCTAGGCTGCCTTATATAATCGCTGTCTACCCTGTCAGTCGGGATACTCACCTGAGAAAAATCATAGAGAAGGTTATTTAGAAGTATTTGTACAGGCAGCATGGGCAAAAATGGGACCAGCAGAGACGCTATCGGGACACTGAACATATTCCCGAAATTTGAGCTTGTGGCCATCATGATATATTTCATAGTATTCGCGAATGTTCTGCGGCCTTCTATAATCCCCATCTCAAGAATGTGCAGCCCCTCCTCCAGAAGGACGATGTCCGCGGCCTCTTTGGCTACATCCACAGCATTGTTGACAGAGATGCCTACATCCGCGGTTCTGAGCGCGGGAGCGTCATTGACGCCATCCCCCATATAACCAACAACATGTCCCGCTTTTTTTAGCACAGAGATGATCCGGTTCTTCTGCTCTGGGCTCAATCGCGCGCAAATAGTCGCGCCCTCAACTCTTGAGACAAGGTTTTCATCGTCCATGGCATCTATATCCTGTCCCATGACAATCCCATGCACATCAAGTCCGACGCGCTCACATATGCGTCTGGTGACGAGCTCGTTGTCGCCCGTCAGAATCTTCACATTTACGCCGAGGTTTTTCAGTTCCTCAACTGCCCTCGCCGCACTCTCCTTCGGCGGGTCCGTGAAAGTGATGTAACCGACGAAGATCAATTCACTTTCATCAGTCGCGGAATAAACGGCCCGATCATTTCCAATAGGACGGTAGGCCACCGCAAGAGCTCGGTACCCATCGCCGCTCAGCTGAACGAAACGAGCGAGAGCAAGCCTTTTAAGCTCGGGACTGAGTTCCAAAGTTTGTCCATTGAGTTCTATGAATTTGCATGCCTCAATTACACCCTCCGGCGCCCCTTTGGTTATCAGAAGCCGTTCCTTGTCGTTCTCCACTACCACAGACATGCGCTTGCGGATGAAATCGAAAGGGATCTCATCCACCTTGATATACCCATCAGAACCGCCTCCTTTGTATGCTATTATTGCGGCATCCATTGGGCTACGCAGGCTAGCCTGAAATGCGCTGTTAAGCCACGCCAATTTGAAGGTTCGCTCACAATTCTGCCCATTGATATCAATATGACTATGCAAGACCAACTTACTCTCGGTTAACGTGCCGGTCTTATCGGTGCACAATACGTCCATACTTCCAAGGTTCTGTATGGATTGCAGGCGTTTAACGATCACCTTTCGTTTCGCCATCGCCGCCGCGCCGGTAGAAAGAGTGATGGTCATTATCATTGGCAAAAGTCCAGGAGTGATTCCGACTGATACGGCCACCGCAAAAAGCAAGGCTTGAAGGACCCCCCGGTGAAGTCCGACATTCAGCAAGAAAATCAATACGACGAGGGCAGCGATCACTTTGATAAGGAACGAGGTAAACTTCTTGATACCTCGCTGAAACTCGGTCTCTGGCCGCTCTATAGACAGGCTCCTCGCTATGCGGCCGAACTCAGTTTGCCCATTCGTCCCCACGACTATAGCAGTTGCTGTCCCGCTCACCACATTTGTGCCAGAAAAGACGGCATGATTCATATCGGGCACAGCCAGGTACGCACCAGGGTTATCGCACGGCATCTTCTCGACCGGAAACGGCTCCCCCGTGAGTATAGCCTGATCAACAAAGAAATCCCTTGCATAAAGTACCCTCGCGTCAGCTGGGACTATATCCCCTGCGCCAAGTCGTATTACGTCCCCTGGGACAAGCTCCCGCATCGGCATTTCGGAGATGATGCCATCCCGTACTACCGTAGCTGTAATTGCCACCTGTTTTGCGAGCTTTTTGGCGAACTCCTCCGACCGATATTCCTGGAAGAACTGAAGCGTGACACTAAGTATGACCAGGATTCCAATTATCACGGCGCCATGGAGTTCTCCGAATAAGGTCGAGATCGCCCCTGCCGCGATCAACACGGCCACAAGGGGCTGGGCGAAGAGCCTCAAATAGGCAAGCCAGGCCGGCACTCCGCGTGAACGCGGGAACTCATTGAAGCCATACCTCTCCAAACGTACCGACGCATCTTCACTTGTTAGGCCGTCAGGAGTGGCCTCCAAACGCGACAGCAATTCCCCTATGGGCAGGTTGAGCATGTAGTTCTGGGCTGGCTGGTTCAGTTGATGGCTTAATCCATTCTTAGCGGCAAAGTACATGGGAAGCGCCCCCCTTCCGGTCAGGGAGGCGCGTTAAAGGCAAGACAACGCTAATCGCGTCTCGGCGATAACGCTCCCCCCTGTCTTGGAATGAATTGTTTCATGATGTTACGCTTACTACTTCCGTTTCCGTCTTCTGACATTGACGGTTCACCTCACGGCTCTAGAATATTCCCATCGCACGGCATTGTCAAGCAAAAGCACTATCTAATGGTTTATAGGATAAAGAAGGAACCCGGCACCGGGCCCCGGTTTCCTCTAATTACCTGAATCACCGGCTGGAGGGCTGTCAGGAACGGAGCGCGACATATCAGCAGCCGGCATTCCACTATCTGAGGGATGTGCATATGACAGAGAGCGGACGAGTTCACTAATACCCGCCTGGTCGGGCTGCCAATATAGTGGTGAGAAATTCCCAGGCAGCGTGACCGTCTCTACACTACCATTTTCCATATGGGTAAGGAACCACCCAACAACACTTACCTGCCTCAGGGACATATCAGTCCTGATGCACTCCATCGCGGTTTTGAGCAAAGACCTGGCCTTTATCAAATTCTTGGGTACAGCTATCGATGTGACCACGGCTTTGAGCAGCTCTTGCTGCCTCTTGACACGAGAAATATCCCCCATGGCATCATGTCGGAATCTAACAAATTGCAAAGCCTGAACACCATTGAGGTGGCGAACGCCGGCCTTGATGTTTATATTCAGGCCTCCGGCTCTATCGCGATATTTCATATCCCGGTCCACATTGATGGTGACTCCACCAACAAGATCAATCAATTTGACAAAACCCTGGAAATCCGTCTCCACATACCCGTCTACAGGAAGCCCAATTAGTCCCTCGACAGTTTTCATGATCAACTCGGGGCCCCCTATCGCATGAGCGGCGTTGATTTTATTCGTGCCATAACCGGGGATATCGACTTTGGTATCCCTAGGGATTGAGATAAGGGATGCCCTTTTCGAGGCGGAATTCATGCTCAAGAGCATAATAGTATCCGCCCTCTGAGCTCCGGGCACAGGATGTCCATCACGGTCATAGGTTCGATCGATTCCCAGTAAGAGGATATTAACAGGTCTACGTTTCGTATCGAATGCTTCTTCAAGACTGAATGTCTCCTTGAGATCCACTGCCTTCTTTATTGCCGTCTGTGATACCCTTTTAAAAGAGATGCCGCCCGCAACAACAATCAAAGAAACTACCATCACTAGCACCAACGCCAGTCTTCCGCGACGGCTCCCATTCCTGGGAAGGTACTGCCTTTGTGATGGCTCTAAATCTGTTGGCCCAAAACTCAATTACCCCACTCCCCCCGGATATATGCAATGTGTGGGTTTAAGGGAATGGCTCCCGGTCCCGAATGACGATCAGAGAAATCACCATCATAGGAACGCTGTTCGCTGTTATAAATATACCACATAGAAAATGAATCTCAAAGGCGTAAATGACGCAGGCGGAGGTTCATTCGCGAGGGCCCATAATGTATTTCAAAGAGATGGCGCGCAGATTTCGAAAATCGCGCATCCGCATCCAGGAAGGACAAGATGAAGTATAATATAGTGGAAATATCGGGCATAAGGTGTGTCGCAGCGGGGCCTTTGATTATTCTCCCGTGCGATAGATTGTGCTCGAAGATCTATGGGAGGGAGAGACATGCTAGCAGCGGTCATAAACAAGCCGAACGATCTCGAGATGAAGGAAGTCCCAACCCCAGCGCCTAAGTCGAATGAGGTGCTTGTGAGGGTCAAAGCGTGCGGGGTATGTGGCACAGACGTGCATATCTTCAAGGGGGAATTCATTTCGCCATATCCCATCATCCCAGGGCATGAACTAGCGGGTGTCGTAGAACAGATCGGATCTGAAGTAACAACGGTAAAACCGGGCGACGCCGTAGCTGTGGATCCGTCGCTTTTCTGTGAGAGCTGCTATTTCTGCGTCCAGAACAAGCAAAACCATTGCGAAAATTGGAATGGGCTGGGTAATACGGTGGCAGGCGCTTTCGCTGAATTCGTCGTTGTCCCTGAGGCCAATGTGTTCAAGACCACTCTCAAGGATTTGAGGCACGCCGCCTTTGTTGAGCCTCTTGCCTGCGTGATCTACGGACATGAGCGCGCCCGAATGTCCATAGGAGATTCTGTGCTAATATTTGGCGCCGGGCCCATAGGATTGCTGCACCTGCAGGTTGCCCTCAGGGCGGGGGCCTCTGTAGTAGATATTGTAGACTTGAAACCTGGCAGGTTAGAAATTGCGAAATCCTTAGGCGCAAGAAGGACTATCCTTGGCGATGACCCCAACCTGAAGGGAGCATTGCATGATATAGAACCCCGGGGCTATGATCTCGTTATCGACGCTACTGGTGCGCCCAAGGTAGTTGAAAACGCCGTCCAGTATGTCAAGAATAGCGGCAAGCTGCTGATCTTCGGGGTATGTCCTCCGGATGCGAAGATAAGCATAAGTCCGTTTGAGATCTATAAACGGGACATTGAGATAATTGGCTCCTTCGCCATAAGAAAGACATATCTTGCCGCATTACGGATGATGGAAAGTGGATACATCAAAGTTGACCCCCTCATCGGAGGCACATTCCCGCTGTCCGAGTTTCCAAAAGCACTTGACATCGTGGCGAATGGCAAGGCCGATATGAAGCTCGTTATAATCCCGTAGGATGATGAGACGGGGAGGGCGTTCTCTCGAGAGGGCGCCTTCCCCATCCATTGCATATCGCATTCAGCCCGGGGGATGGTCTTAAGAGCCCGGTAGCGAGCCTGGGGTATATGCTATATGATCTTGAAAGAAACGTTTCAGACCGTGTGATCATGAATATGCCGCCCGCAAAGGAAAGAAAATAGACTAGGCGACAAAATAGACCAGACGACCTCTATTCCCACCGCTGGAATATACCCGCGGACGGCGAGTGAGGATTATCTCAGGAGGGATATTCAAAACCCATGAGACGACGATACCTTATGCTATATATAGCTGCGATACTACTCACGTTCTGCATTCTCTATCCGAATGCCAGGAGTATCTGGGCCGCCCTTCAAGGTCGTAATGGCGCACATGCTAGCCAGGGCCTCATGGCAGCCCCTGAATATGACTATAACATAAATCTGATGGCGAGGGTAATACAGGGGGAAGCTGCGACTGAGCCTTATCTAGGCAAGGTCGCCATTGGCGCAGTGATAATGAATAGACTGGATAGCCCTCTATTTCCTAAGACCATACCAGGGGTGATCTTTGAACCTGATGCCTTCGAGTCAGTATCCAATGGGCTCATATGGAGAGTAGCGCCAACCCGTGATTCCTACATGGCAAGCCAGGATGCCTTGAGCGGCTGGGATCCTACTGGTGGGGCTCTCTATTACTTCAACCCTTCAAAGCCTGTAAATTGGTGGATCTGGACAAGGCCTCCCATCACTCAGATCGGAAACCATCTGTTTTTGAGATAGGATAGGCACCGAGTCGTCCTCGCCCGATTCCCCCAATCCTCCCTCAGGTCTTGCCCTACCTATTGCCTGGCCAGATCAGACCTGGGGCGGAAGGCCCGGCTCCCCACTATTCCAGGCTATTCGAGGAAATGATTCGTTATTGGGAATCTCCTGTCACGCCCAAATGCCCGCGGGGTGATTTTCACCCCGGGAGGCGCCTGGCGACGTTTGTATTCACTTCTGGCAACCAGATTTACGACCTTGCGCACCGCGTCTTGCGGATATCCCATATCTATCAGAGATGGGACATCGATGTCCTCCTCGACATAAGCCTGAATTATTGGATCAAGCAGTCCATAAGGCGGGAGTGAATCAGTATCTTTCTGATTTGGCCGCAACTCCGCTGTCGGCGGTCGAGATATTATATTCCCTGGGATTACTGGATCCGGTTTCATCGAATTTCTATAATTTGCGAGGCTATAGACCAGCGTCTTTGGCACATCTTTCAGAAGCGCGAAACCTCCTGCCATATCTCCATAGAGGGTTGCATAGCCGACACTCATCTCGCTCTTATTCCCTGTAGTGACGACGAGCCATCCGAATTTGTTGGAAAGAGCCATGAGCAAGTTGCCGCGAATCCTGGCCTGTAGGTTTTCCTCTGTCACACCGAAGGGAAGATCTCTAAAGATTTTCTTAAGGGACTCCAGATATGAGTTGAAAATAGGCTCAATCGGAATTACCTTGAATTCTATCCCGAGATTTGCTGCTAATTCGCTGGCATCCTTTATACTTCTATCCTCCGTGAATCGCGATGGCATGGAGACGCCCACCACATTCTCATTGCCAAGGGCATCTGCCGCAATTGTAGCTGTAAGAGCTGAGTCTATCCCGCCGCTAAGTCCGACCACCACTTTTTCGAAACCGTTTTTCCTCACGTAATCCCTTAGCCCCAGCGAGAGGGCAAGATAAGCCTCATGAACCACATCAGACGTAAGGTTTACAGCTGAGCTTTCTGCGAAGCATGAAATGGCTTCGCGGTCCGGGGCACGGTGTTGGTCTGAAATGCCGGAGCGGTTCGGAATACGATGATGGTCAGGTAAATCTGAGCGGGCGAGACCAGGGCCATTTGGAAGATCGGGCTTCACCCCATCATCGGCTGTCTGACTCTCAAGGATCACTATATCCAAACCGCCATCATCTCGAAGTCCATTGCCATTCTTCCTGGCCTTGCGACGCCTGGGATCATGGAGTCTCCTGGAAAACACCTTCTGCGTGAAGACATCCGCCATTATCAGATCTTCCTCAAATGGTTTACCTCTGGCAATGATTTCCCCGCGCTCATCAATTATCAGGCTGTTACCGTCAAAGACGAGTTCATCCTGTCCACCTACCATGTTGACAAAGGCCACTATGGCCGCATGATCTTGGGCGCGGGTTCTCAGCATTCTCTCCCTTTGCGCGCTTTTCCCGATATGGTAGGGTGAGGCAGAGATATTTATTATGATCTCAGCCCCACCTAATACAGTCTCATCTGCTATGGGTCCCCCTGGATACCATATATCTTCGCATATGGAAATTCCAAGCGAAGCCTTTTCAGTCTTGACCACCATGGGTTTGGTCCCAGCGCAGAAATAGCGTTCTTCATCGAACACCCCATAGTTGGGAAGATATGATTTATGGTAGACGCCACATACCCTACCCCTATGAATTATGCAAGCCGAATTGAAGATGTCATCCTGCTTGTCTACAAAACCCATGATCACAATAGCATCGTGTTCTGTAGTCGAAGCCGCGATCTCATAGACACACCGTTGGTTCCCCTCGATGAACTTAGGCTTGAGGAGCAGATCCTCCGGCGGATAGCCAGTCACAGCCAGCTCAGGGAAGATTATCACATCTGCCTTCCACTTTCGTGCTTCTCCCATGACTTCTAGAATCCTTGACTTATTGAAAGAAATGTCTCCTACCACTGGGTTTATCTGAGCTGCGGCCAGACGGAGGCAGGCCATGTAATCTCCCCCGATCATTACCCATGTTAAACTCATGATTTTCATTCAACTCTAACACATAATGGTAAGCGCGGAGTCGCCGGTTGTCAAATCTTGTGTAAGATTTCCTGACATTTCAACTTCGTGCTCCTTCGACCAGCGCCACCCCCCGGCTGGTTCCGATACGAGTGGCCCCAGCCTTGATGAATCTCCTGGCCTCCTCAAAGGTTCTTATACCCCCGGACGCCTTTATTCCTATCCTGTCTCCGCCGACACGCTTCATCAATTCTATATCCTCAATAGTGGCGCCGCCAGGGCCAAAACCTGTTGACGTCTTCACAAAACTCGCCCCTCCCCTGAGGGCCATTTCAACTACAGCCGCCTTTTCCTCATCAGTGAGATAGCATGTCTCAAGGATGACCTTAGTTATGTGGCCATCGCACGCCTCCACAATTCGTTTGATTTCATTTTCCACATAGTCAAAATCCCCGGATTTGAGCCTTCCGATATTTATGACAAAGTCTATTTCCGACGCTCCCTTTGCTATGGCTTCTTTGGCCTCGAAGATCTTTGCCTCTGTGGAGGCCTGTCCGAGCGGGAACCCGATGGCGGCAGTAACCCCAACCCCAGTTCCGGCCAGTTTTCTGGCGCAGAACTCTACCACCGATGAATTCACTGCCACCGTGGCGAAATGATAATGTCTGGCCTCTTCACATAACTTTTCAAAATCCTTAAGTGTTGCCTGGGGATTAAGGAGGGTATGGTCTATCATGCTAGCAAGAGCCTCTGGCGGGATCTCCAGGTATTCCGGCGAACTCTGCTTCCCATGCGACTGAGCTTTCATATGGGACTGTGCCTTCATGAAGGCGATGGCTTCTTCACGGGTAGGGAGCCCCGGTATTGCCCCTATTTTTGAAACCGTAAGGGCGCCGACAGCATTGGCAAGGGTGAGGATTTCCTCAAGTCTGCCAGAAATGATCTCATCAAGAGTCTCCCCAGCTTCTACGAAACGCGCAACCTCGCTCAAGATGGCGGCCACGAAACCATCTCCGGCCCCCGTGGTATCCCGAACCTCTACCTTAAACGCGGGAAGCTGTCCCTCCCTCCGTCCGTCATTGAAATAACAGCCCTTTTCGCCGCGCGAGACTACTATCACCCTGGGTCCAAGATCGAGGAGCAACCTTGCGCCATCCCTGAGATCTCGAGTTCCTGTTATGAATTCCCATTCTTCTTCGCTCACCTTTGCGATATCGGCAAATTTGAAGCCCTCTAGGATCTCCTTGCGCGCACGCTCCATAGAATCCCAGAGCATAGGCCGTAGATTAGGGTCATATGAAACAATGAGGCTATTGGAATGGGCAAGCTCGATGGCTCTAAGCGTAGCTTTCTTGCTTTCTTCAGCTATCAGGCTTATGGAGCCGAAATGAAATATGCGCGCTCTGCGAAAATATGCTTCGTCTATGTCTTTTTCGGATAGTAACATGTCAGCGCCTGGGTTGCGGTAAAACATGCAGTCGCGATTACCATCGCTTCGTCTTGCCACGAAGGAGAGCGTGGTCCTCGCATACGGGTCGTAGCTGATACGAGAGATATCAACTCCATGATTTCTCAAAACGCCAGCGAGAAACCTCCCAAAGGGATCATCACCTACCCTTCCAATGAAACCCGCAGGAGTGCCCAGTTTCTGAAGCCCCACAGCAACATTAGCGGGAGCGCCACCCGGCGCCTTGGCAAAACTCAATGTCTCTTCAAGAGAGACGTCTTTTTCCATGGCAACGAAGTCGATCAAGAGTTCGCCGAGGCAGATCGCTTTTACCGAAGACATACATGCCTGCCATCCGAGGAATACATGACTTGCGGATGGCAGATTACCCCCCTTCCGATGGAATGACCGAAAATGCCTACGTTATGCCTCCGGCTCGATTCGGAGGCAGTTTACCATCCTATAGAAACCCTCGCAGCCGAAAGGAAATCCGCCAGCTTCCCCATAGCCAAATGTGAAAGATGCGCCCCAGTGGGAGCATCCGATGAGGTGGCCGGACGGATGCGGATTATATTGGTGGTCCCAGGAGATTCGCGCAAAATAATCCCCTCTTCCAAGAATCCCTCGGCACTTAGGTAAGGGGTTTAGCGCTCCAGCAAATCAAGCCAAGCTCTAGCTATGAGCGCGTGACCGGCCGGTGAAGGATGAACTCCATCCGGCGACCAGAAACTGGGGTCCCGCCGCGTGCAAGCCTGCGCGAAAAGCCCGTCAAGCGGGAGGAGGAGAGTTTCGAATTCTCTAGCCAATTTCCTTACGACATGAATCTTAGGGTCCAGGTCTTCTCTCCACCTCGCCTGTTCTGCAAATACAGGCAAAACAAAAGGCTCCATCAAGATCACCTTTGCATCCAGTCTCTCCTTCACTTGCGTGAGGATATCCCGATAGCTAGCCTCAAAATCCTCCACTGATGTCGGGTCATCATTGTCATATCGGCGCCAGCAATCATTAATGCCAATGAGGATGGACACCCATGTGGGCTTCAGGCTAATACAATCTCTCTTCCATCTTGCTTGTAGATCCCTGACCCTATCTCCACTTACGCCGCGATTGATGAAGCGGACCCTCTTATCAGGATACTTCGCTGAGAACCATGCCGCCGTCAGCATCGGGTAACCCAAACCCAGGTCATCATCATTGAGCCGGCTGCGACCGGCATCAGTAATGCTATCTCCCTGGAAGAGCACCACAGCATCCGTTTCTATCAAAGTTGACATATGATTTTGAACCTCCCCTGACCAAAGTTATAGGATTCCAGGTTTTGATTCGTGCAAACTTTATGCCTGTCCCAGGTACGCGGCATAGAAGTAGAAGTCTATAGGTAGCATGGACGCCCGCCCGTTGCCAGAAAGGTCATCCGGTCAGGTTTAGAGCCTGCCCGGCGTGATATACTATATTGGCTTCAAACACCCAACCCATCACCATTTTATCATGATCCTGTTCCAATGGCACAATAAAATGATAATGCCGCCGTACACAGCGATATAGGGTCTATCCTATGTTGACAGAATTTATCACTCTCTATAGAGAAAGGCGTGTGACTATATTTGATCGCCGCCTCGCAACTATGCGATCAATGTGATCAGCGCCTGCCTCGCAGACATTATCGCTTGATCAGCAGAATCCCTGCGATGATCAAGATGCTGCCCAATACTTTTAGCGGAGTAAGACCTTCTTTGAGCACCATCCACCCGAGCAGGACCGCAACAATGGGATACGCGGCGGTGACGGGAACAACGCGTGATGCCACTGCCGAATCTACTGCCAGCGATATTTATCATTATGAGGATGCTGGCAACCCCCATCGTCCGTATCGTGGGTGTGAAAAATAGTCGCGATCTTAGGAGGATTTAGAAAGACCCCGCTGAATGTAGAAGATGAAGCAAGGCGATCCCGTAATGGCATGGCGATCAATGTCTGGTCATGTTCATGAGGTCTGCGTTTTGCTGGTCTTATGTTGACTCTAAATAACGCGGGGGTGTTGATGAAATGAGCCAAGAGTTGCGAGTGGGCGTCCTGGGTGCAGGGATGATAGCTAACGCGCACATGAAGGGATATGAGATCATTCCTGCGGTAAAGGTAGTAGCCGTCTCGGATGTCTTGACTGAAAGGGCACAGGATTTTGCTAGACGCTACAACATACCCAGGGTCTATGGCGATTATCGAGAACTACTGGAGGCCACTGATATCGACGCGGTGAGCGTGTGTCTGCCAGTCTTCATGCATGCGCCAGCCACCATTGATGCCCTGGAGGCAGGAAAGCATGTCCTATGCGAGAAACCGATGGCTTTAAATGCCCAGGAAGCGCAGGAGATGGTGGACACCGCGGAGAAGACTGGAAAAAAGCTGATGGTATACTGGCGCAGACGATTCAGTCCTGAAGTCCGTCGAGCAAAGGAAATTATTGATTCCGGAGAATTGGGCAACATTTATTACTGCAAGACCATACGCTACCGCTTTAGGGGCAGGCCAGGTTTCGATGCGACCATGCAGAATTTCGGCAGGTGGTTCATGGACAAGGATAAGGCAGGCGGCGGGGCGCTCATGGATATAGGCGGCTACGACCTAGATGTGACACTGGGGCTAATAGGTTTCCCTGCTATTGGGGCTGTCTCATGCTCAACTTATCAAGAGATCGATAAGGAAAAAGCCGCTGCCAAGGGCGTATCCGTAGAGGAACTCGCCCTGGGGTTCATCCGGACCGTAACAGGCGTGACTGTATGGCTCGAGACGGCCTTTGCCATAAACGGACCTCAGCAGAATGAGACATTCTTCTTCGGCTCCGAAGGTGGGCTCAGCCTCTCTCCTCTGAAAATATATAAGCCAGTGTGGTATTGCGGCAAGGAACCTATAGCAATCGAACCTGATATCCCGGCGCAGTATCCTACAGCTCAGGAATGCTTCGTCGATTCCGTAATGAATGATAAACCAATCCCCATAAGCTCGGGAAAAGAGGCTCTTTACATAGCAAAGCTTCAAGATGCTCTCTACGAATCAGCCAGATCGGGAAGGGAGATCAAGCTCCAATAGCTTCTTATATATCTCCGCGGTCGCGATGGCCATTTTTCGGGCAGAGAATAGCTCATGGGCTCGTTTTTGAGCTCTCTGCCCGTATATGACCCTTTTCTTCCGTGATTCGATCAATTCCACCAGAGCATTCTTAAGATCTGAGACACTCCTGGGCCTGCATAAAAGGCCTGTCCGGCCGTGCTGTACTACTTCCGGGATACCTCCGACCTTCGTGGATATCACTGGCTTACCTTGCCACATGGCCTCTATTATGGCCATGGACAGGGTCTCATTGAAGGAAGGCAATACGAAGATATCCCAGTTCCTGACCTCCTCCATGGGATGAAGGAGACCCCCGGTGAACCTTACCTTTTCACGTATTCCAAGTCTAGATGCGAGTTTCTCAAGCCCGGCTCGCTCCTCACCTTCTCCCACGATAACTAGCTCGAGCCCCGGGTAGACCGAGGAAAGCTCGGAAAATCCTTTCAGCAGGATGTTTAGGCCCTTTCCCCTGTGAAGTCTTGCTACACATCCAAGGGTCATGTGATCTGAAGCAGGTTCAACCCCGCGGTCTCCCTGACTTCCAAAATGTAAATTAGCTCTATCCGGGGTGGGGGTCGCATCTGCCGCCGGAATTCCATTATATATCCTGACCGTCAGGCTCCCTGCCCTTCCCCCTAGAAATCTATCCAGTCTCGTCTTCTCAAAATCAGAGACACAGATTACCTTGTCTGCGAGCCTAGCAAATAGCGAGGTGCTTATAAAATCAAGGACAGAGGTATAGACGTGTGGGGTAAAGATCAGCGGGGTGGATCTACCGGCTAGTCTTATGAATAGCACCATCTCCCGGGCCGCATGAACATGCACAAGATCTGGATCCGTGATATCGAGCAGCCCCTTGACCTGCCTGGCCACAGCCGCGATGCTGGAGGGCGCGATCGACAATGCCGCAGGATAGTCAATAATGTGAAATCCACAGGCCTCAAATCTACTGCGCGCAGGGCCATGTGGGGCTGCAATAACAAATTCGAATTCATCTTTGAGTTCCGTCACCAGATTTAAGAGATGGCTCTCCGTCCCTCCGAGGTTCATGAAAGGACACATCTCTAGAACCTTTGCCTGCATCGCTTCCAGATCTACCCCAGTACAGCACATAAAAATCTTCCGAATAGCGCCGTCAGATATTACATCATCGGACTATTTGATTATAATTGGATTTGGAGGCCATGTCCACAATTTATCTACCTCGGAGGGAGCATCACATCATATGGGCAATAGAGCAGTAGTCAGTATCGTCGGCAAGGACAGGATTGGAATCATAGCCCGTGTCGCAGCCATTCTTGCCGAGAATGAGGTTAATATTTTGGATATCTCCCAGACCATCATGCAGGAATTCTTCACCATGATCATGCTGGTGGATTTTGGGGGAGACCGGGGGAGGTTCTCCAGGGTTCAAGATGAGCTCATCGCCGCAGGTCAAGAGTTGGGACTCAAGATCACGATGCAGCAGGAGGATGTCTTCAATTTCATGCACCGTATTTGAGCGGAACCACAAAGGGGGGGCAAAACATGGGGTTTACAAACCTTTCCACGGGAGAGATCCTAGAGACCATACGCATGGTCCAGATGGAGAATCTGGATATAAGGACAATAACCATGGGGATCGACCTGCATGATTGCATAGACAACGACCTGAAAAAGCTGAAAGGCAAGATATGTGATAAGATACGCCGCTACGCGCGGGATCTTGTCAAAGTAAGCCGTGAGATAGACCGGGAATATGGGGTGCCCATAGTAAACACAAGGATCTCTGTGACACCAATAGCGGATATTGCCGGGCATCTAGGGGTAGATGGCCTTATAGATATCGCTCATGCTCTTGACCAGGTGGCAAAGGAGCTCGGCGTGGATTTCCTGGGGGGATTCTCGGCACTGGTCCAGAAAGGGGCCACTCATGGGGAACTGGCTCTCATTCGGTCTATTCCGTCAGCGCTTTCTGAAACTGAGCGGGTTTGCTCTTCCGTCAATGTCGGATCCACCCGCGCCGGGATAAACATGGACGCTGTGAGAGAGATGGGAAACATCATAAAAGAGGCGGCAGAACGCACTTCTCATCGGGATGGCATCGCATGCGCCAAGCTAGTGGTCTTTTGCAATGCGCCGGAGGACAATCCCTTCATGGCCGGAGCATTCCATGGAGCAGGAGAACCGGAGTGTGTAATAAATGTGGGGGTAAGCGGTCCAGGCGTGATCCTGACCGCGATCAAAAATCATCAGGATGCCGATCTCGGATCTCTAGCGGAAATAATCAAACGTACAGCGTTCAAGGTGACCAGAATGGGAGAACTCGTAGGCCGTATAGCAGCCCAGCGGCTCGGTGTGCCATTCGGAATAGTGGACCTATCCCTGGCACCAACTCCAGCCGTAGGGGATAGCGTTGCAGAGATCATCGAGACAATGGGGATAGAAAAATGCGGCGCCCCAGGCTCAACTGCCGCGCTAGCCCTCATGAATGACGCGGTGAAAAAAGGTGGTGCCATGGCATCATCCTATGTTGGCGGATTGAGCGGAGCTTTCATCCCATTAAGTGAAGATAGCGGTATGATGGCAGCCGCGGCAGCAGGGGCATTGAGCCTCGCAAAATTAGAGGCTATGACCAGTGTTTGTTCCGTCGGGCTCGATATGATCGCCATTCCAGGTGATACCCCTCCTGAGACCATATCAGCCCTGATCGCTGATGAGGCGGCCATTGGAATGATAAACAATAAAACTACAGCCGTTAGGGTCATTCCTGTGCCGGGCAAAGCCGCAGGCGAATGGGCGGAATTTGGCGGTCTCCTGGGACGTGCGCCCATCATCGAGGTAAGCCGTTTTTCTTCAACGGTATTCAGCCGCCGCGGCGGCAGGATTCCCGCTCCTCTGGGTGCGCTTACCAATTGATGACCTCCGCGCCCCGCTTGACGGGAGTTCGCGTCCCGCGACGATCTAATTGGCATGAATCCGCGCCCCATGCGAGGTCCATCCGGGGCGCGGCAAACGATCAGAATACATGCCTATGATCCATATACTCATGCAATAGATTCAAGGTTTCCCCAAACCTCTGGAAGTGCACTACCTCCCTTTCCCGCAGGAACCTCAGAACATCACTTACCTCAGGGTCATCTGACAGTTGGATCAGGAATTCATATGTCGCCCTGGCCTTCTGCTCTGCCGCCATATCTTCATGAATATCGGCTATGGGGTCACCCTTAGACTGAATATAGCTTGCGATCCACGGAGCTCCAGAAGCGTTCACAAAATAGAGCGCCTTATCATGATCTGCATAATATGGATCTAATCCGGCCCTGATGATCTGGTCGACGGAGGCATCCTTTAACAGATTATACACCAAAGCAGCAACTATTTCCATATGAGCCAGTTCCTCAGTCCCGATGTCAGTTAAGATGCCCTTCGCCTGCGATATCGGCATAGTATATCGTTGAGTAAGGTAACGCAACGAGGCTGCAAGTTCGCCATCAGGTCCGCCGTACTGGGTGATTATATCCTTTGCAAGGCGCGGGTTTGGACCCGACACCCTGACAGGGTATTCTAGACTCTTTTGATAAACCCACATCTCAATCAAACCTCCCTCGGAGAAAAGGTCATCTCCCATGGCCAAGGCTCTTCGATCCATCGCCATGTCTGTGGGCTGGGAGAGAACCCGTAATTTAGAAGTGGACCGTATCGAGCTTCATAGGCCATCTTAGCTCCCATAAGTTCCTGGACCGTCGCATTATAGTCACTAAGAGCTCGCTGATCCTCGGGATGTGTATCAAGATAAAGGTTGAGTTCAATGGCTGTAAATTCAAGCTCCATGATCCTCAGGAGCGCTTGCCGTCTTGGGTCCATAATTCAACCCTCCTCAAAAGAGACGATAGGCCGAAACCATGAGCCTCAAGCTGCAAGGCAAATAGATAACGGCTGTCTTCAGTATATTCACCAGCGCGATACATGGACACTGCCACGTCCAATCGCTCATTCTAGATGCCTCGATCGAAATGGTCCCGGGCCGAGTTGTTCAGGCTCGAACCATGCATATCTTTGTGCTTTTCGTGCTGGAATCCTGTAAAAGATATTCCGAATTCTTGAAGGATCTTTTCAAGTTAGGTCGAATTACAATGTGGTTGTAATCCCATCTACTTCGGTGGAGAGGAGGAAAGGCCCTTACCCTATAATGCGGAGGGCTGAAAAGATTTATGAAAAAACTCAGAGTAGGGATCATAGGAACCGGTGGAATTGCTCGCGCTCATATGGGGGGGTATTCGAAATTAGATACAGTCGAAATGGTCGCTTTCTGCGATGCCATCCCGGAGAGGGCGCAGCAGGCTGCAGAGACATTTGGAGCGTCCGGCGCAAAAGTATTCACTGATTATAGAGAGATGCTCGAGATGAAGGATCTTGACGCTGTCAGCGTCTGCACCCCCAACAACACCCATGCCGTCACGACAATAGCTGCACTAAAGGCCGGGAAGCATGTGTTCTGCGAAAAGCCCATGGCTGTAACCTCTGCAGAGGCTGATGAGATGGTCAGGACTGCAAGGAAGAATGGCCTGAAGCTCTCTGTTGGATACCAGTCGAGGTTTGGAGATGACGCGAAATTCCTGAAAAGCATGAGTGAGGCAGGCGAACTCGGTCGAATCTACTATGCCGAAGCCCTATCGGTGAGGAGAAGAGGGGTGCCGACCTGGGGAGTTTTCCTTTCTAAGGAGAAGCAAGGAGGAGGTCCTCTAATTGATATTGGAACCCACAGCCTTGATCTCACCCTCTGGCTCATGAATGATTATTCCAAACCAGTGGCCGTACTTGGGTCTACATATCAGGAGCTCGGCCCACTTGGCGGCTACAATGCATGGGGACCTTGGGATCCCAAGGCCTTTGAGGTTGAAGATTCTGCCTTTGCCCTCATCAAGTTGGAAAGCGGCGCTACCGTAATTTTGAAATCATCCTGGGCGCTCAATATAGAAAAAGACTTGTTTGGCTCAATCCTATGCGGCACACAGGCTGGGGCCAGCCTGGTAAACGGTGAGCTCAAGATAAGCGGCCAGAGCCATAACAGACTGTGGGACCTCGTCCCAACATCGACATCCAGCAAGGACAGCAATTATGACAGGGAGATCGCTCACTGGGTAGATTGCCTGCTGAATGATAAAGAACCCATAGTCCAGCCTGAACAGGCCGCCCAGGTAACCCGTATACTAGAGGCGATATACAAATCCTCAGAATCCGGAAAGGCTGTAAGTCTTGCCTAATCCATTAGCCAGCAGATATTCTGTTTCGATCAATCAGTCCCGTCAACGCTGGTCCTGCTTCGCGTAGGACCAGCGTTGCGCATAAATCCGGTCAGGGCCGCACATATCACATATATCTCCAAGATCTGAGATGAAATGAGGTTGCATCCGATGAAGGTTATTTCGCCCAATGACATGTCACCGCAGCTGCAACCCCAGGCGCAGCCGGACTATACTCCATCACCCCGCACGCTTGTTACCTTTGGTGCTGCTACTACGGTCTTCTGGATGTCTTTATATTTTTATGTCCCAATCCTCTCCCCCTATTCCGAACATCTAGGGGCTACATTGGGCATGGTTGGGCTCATCGTCGGCTCCTATGGGTTCACACAGCTTATGTTGCGGATACCGACAGGTATATGGTCTGATAGACTCGGTTCGCGAAGACCTTTCATATTAGCAGGCTTTATCTTTTCATTTTTGAGCGCCCTTGGCCTTGGGCTCGCAAATGATCCATGGGTCTTGCTGATATTTCGGACTATTGCCGGAGCTGCTGCAACCACATGGGTTGCGTTTACCGTAATGTTTTCTGGCCACTTCACTCCTGAAAAGGCCATCTTTGCCATGGGGATCATGAACTTTTGTTCATCCCTCGGCCAGATGGCAGCGACGTTCTTTGGAGGGCTGGCAGCCGAAATCTATGGATGGAGGGCCCCCTTTCACCTCTCTGCCATCACTGCTCTTGTTGGGCTCTGTCTAATGCTCTCCATAAAGGAAAGGGCCTTTAAACTGAGGTCTGGCAGTATCCAGATGCATGAGCTTCTCACCATGGGCAGAACTCCCATGCTCCTCATTGTATCGAGCCTTGGGGCCATTATCCAATATGCGACCTTCGTGACGGTATATGGTTTTACTCCCGTCTATGCAGCAAGAATGGGAGCGTCTAAGACTGATCTCGGGATTCTGGGCTTTGCCACTATCCTCCCAACGACTATCGCCAATCTCGCGACAGGAGTCTACCTTATCAGGTACTTCAGGAAGCGCACGATCATATCCATCGGGTTTACATTAACAGGTATTTCCGCGCTCATGGTGCCACTCATGAGGGACATTTGGTCGCTCAGCCTTTCGCAGGCTGTAGGGGGATGGGCGCGTGGTATGGTGTTTACGGTGCTAATGGGGCTGGCCGTTGAATCCATACCTGTCCAAAAGAGAGCTACGGCTATGGGCTTTTTCCAAGCCATATATTCGCTGGGCATGTTCATGGGACCGGCAATCTCTGGGGTAATAGGGGATGTCCTGGGGCTCGAAATGATTTTTATCACAACGGGCATCTTGAGCCTGGCAACCGGCGCTATCGTGTACAAAGCCCAGCTAAAGCGCCGGGCAGGCGCGGAACCCTCCATCTACGGCCCTCCTGCCCGGCTTTGATTTTATGCTGGCACATATATTTCTCAGTATGGGCTTACAAGTTCTGGAAAGATTGTACCCCTTCTCAATCCTTCAGCGGGGTTGAACCGTTCCGTATAAACCTGGGGAGGCACATATGCCCTAGCGAGTTCTCCAAAATAATATAGAGGCTCCGGTTGATCCGCAGATTTGTTCTCCGGACCAGGCGGATGCCCACTTGCTCCGGGCCCGGGCCCCCTCATGTCACCCTTGGGCTCAAAAGAATCCGAAACCATGAGATTTCCCCCTTGTCCAATGATGTAAGCTATGCATTCTTTCCGGGATCTCCCGGCGCTACCATCATTATATTCGGGGATCGTTTCGGATGTCCGGCCTTTACGCATCCCTCACTCTTAATGGATTCGAAAGCTGACGAATTCTCCTACGTATTGTTCCCAGGTGACATTGACCTCCTCAACCTCTGATAGCGATGGCCCCGACCTGAGATCGATGATGAAATCTTGTATCAGATCCTTTGGACCCTCAGCGACAGCCTCTACTGAGCCATCAGGGAGGTTCTTGACATATCCTCGAAGGCCGCGGGAGAGCGCCTTCCGCTGCGCGAAAGCTCTAAACCCTACTCCTTGTACATATCCTCGTACCCTGATGCGAGCCCTTGAAAGAGCAGCCATGACGGAATGTCCCTCCGGAAAAAAACTTCCTTAAAAACCAATAAGAAATTCGAATCTGAACCAGCCATAAGGTGTTTGGTCGGCGCTAAAAAGGGCATACTATGAATGCCGACGGATGACAGTCGAAACAGAGGGGATGACGGTTCGCCCGTCTTCTTAAGGAGAACACCATTTCATTCAAGATTGCTTCTCCAACCTCCCGGCTGGTCCGCCGGCCCTTTATTGTCCTCAGTCATGATAAAATGAAGGTCCCTTCATCGGCGTTGGCACCCTTTCGCGACGGCACCCACTTGTGGACGGAAAAAAGAAATGGTCGGAGCGACTGGACTTGAACCAGCGACCTCTTGCACCCCAAGCAAGCGCTCTAGCCAACCTGAGCTACGCCCCGACAAACAAGCATAGGTAGACGCACTACCCATTGATTTTGAATAGACCCCCAATGCCAGACACAGCCGGCATCTTTGAGCCCGGATAAACCCCATGCAAAAATGATTATAGCAGAGACCAGGGTCTGTTGCAAGCCCGATCGTGAAACCCGGGAACCCGGGGACCCACTCGCTACATCCTCCGCTCAATATACCGGGGCCGGTTGATACGTCTCGCTAGCCTCACTGCATCGTAAAGATTGTAGATCAAGAAGATCCCTGCAGCCGTTATGAGTCGATAGTCCGGGGTAACTAAATCCTGCTTGTGCATGATCAAATAGGCTACTCCCTGCGGGATTCCTGAGAAACCGACAATAGCCCCCTGGATTATCAGGAAGAACAGCCCCCTCCAGAGATGACCCAGATAGATCTGACCTAACCCTGGCCAGATCAAAGAAAAAAACCATGCAAGTCCTACGCTTTTGCGTTTGCGATAAATAGGCCTTCGCACTATATTTCCACTCCCACTGATTAGTGAAGCCCGTCACATTATCTATTCCCCATTTATGCTGTATTTCCTCCCAATAGAAAAATGTCCCTGAAACAGGAAGAGCGTAGCAAAAGCTACGCGCCCCTTTTGTCGAAACTCACCCGTTGATGGCCTTCATCAACCCTAAATTCACAGATCAAAACGTACCATTTGTCTCATCCTCAAGAAACTGCGTCCTTGAGGGCTTTCCCGGCCCGGAACACGGGCACCTTACGGGCCTCGATCTTGATCTCCTGTCCCGTTCTGGGATCTCTGCCTGTCCTTGCGGCCCTCTTACGTACCTCGAATGAACCAAACCCAACAAGAGATACCTTGTCGCCGTTTTTCAGACTTTCGGCCACAGAATCCAGCACGGCGTCAAGAGCCGCTGCAGAATCCTTTTTGGTCATTCCGGTTTTGGCGGCGATCTTGTCGACAAGTTCGGCCTTAGTCATCGCCCTCACCTCCCTATCCAGTAGCTTGTCCAGAAGGCGGGGCGATTATTATGCAAAGACGCATGAAATGTGGTCTTGCGGCGACGCAGCGGATGATACCCCCAAATGAGGGTTCATCCTCAATCTTTTGCGCCGCCGTAAGCTTATAGGATGATGCAAATAAGCCCTCCACTGCCTTCATTGATGATCTTGCTCAATGTCTCCTGAAGCTTTTGCTGGGCATTTTCAGGCATCCGCACGAGTTTGCTTTCAAGGCCATCCTGCACAATTTCATATAGAGACTTGCCAAGGAAATCAGTCTGCCAGATACGGCCCGGGTCTGATTCAAATTCCTCGGAGAAACGTCTTACCATTTCCTCACCCTGTTTCTCCGTGCCCACCATTGTTGTTACTTCTGTGCGAATATCTGCTCTGATCATATGAATCGAAGGCGCGACAGCCTTCAATTTCACACCGAATCTATTGCCTTGACGAATAAGCTCAGGCTCCTCGAATGTTATCTCGTCGAGAAGAGGCATTACTATGCCATATCCGGCATTTCGCACATCATCCAACGCCTGAGCTACCTTATCGTATTCCCTCTTGGCAGTGGCGAGATCCCTGATGATCCTCAGGAGATCGTGATCTCCATCGATGGACAGCCCACTGGCTTCATTCAACACGGCAAAGAAGAGAGACCTGGGAGCCACGAGATTTAGCTCCGCCTTCCCGTGCCCTAGATCAAGCCCAATCAGTTCCACTCGTTCTATGAACTCTTTGCTCTTGAGCTCTTCACTGACACCCGAGACATCCCTGACTCTCCTAACCTTTCTGACCGCCTCGGTAACACTCTGTTCAAATTGCTGGCGCACCTGATGATCCTCTGAAAGCTCTCTCAGCCAGATAGGCAAGGTCACCCGCATCTCTCTGACAGGGAATTCATAGAGAACCTCCTGCAGCACCCCGGCAACGTCCTTGGTCTCCAATTCTGCGCAATTGAGGGGCATTACACGGACCCCATATTCACCTTCCAGTTCAGCCGCAAGAGACCGGGTTTCCCTGGCATCAGGATGGGTCGAGTTCAATATCACAACAAATGGCTTCCCCAGATCCCTTAGCTCCTGGACGACTCTTCGTTCGGCGGATACATAGGCTTCCCTTGGCAGTTCCACGATGCTACCGTCAGTGGTGACCACCAAACCTATTGTGGAGTGTTCGGAGATGACCTTGCGTGTGCCTACCTCAGCGGCCTCCTCAAATGGGATTTCATGATCAAACCATGGTGTCGCGACCATGCGCAGGCCATCCTTTTCCCTATAGCCAAGGGCCCCCTCTACAGTATATCCGACACAATCTACGATCCTCACATTGAGGTGGACTCCTTCTGCCACATCTATCCCTACAGCCTCGCTGGGTATGAATTTCGGTTCGGTTGTCATGATGGTCTTCCCGGCGCCGCCTTGAGGTAGTTCATCGATTGATCTTTGCCTGTCATAGGCATCTTTGATGTTGGGTAGCACGAAGAGTTCCATGAACCGCCTGATAAAAGTAGACTTACCTGTCCTCACGGGACCTACGACACCGATGTATACGTCTCCGCCGGTCCGCTCCTGTATGTCCCTTAAAACGTCAAACTTTTCCACCTTCTCACTCCCCTCCACCAACCATAACCGGAGTGGAATTACTACCCGGCATGCCGGGCTTATCCGGCCTTCACATAATATATATGAGGGGAGTCGAGGAATATAACTCAGCGTCTGTTAATAAGGCTAAAAGCTTCCGCCCGCGCGGCCGCGTCTTTCCTGAAGAACCCTCTTACCGCCGAAGTAACTGTGAGACTTCCGGGCTTTTGGATTCCTCTCATGGTCATGCAGAGATGCTCGGCTTCAATGACTACCAAAACGCCATGGGGTTTGAGAGCATCCATTATCATATCAGCTATTTCCGCAGTGAGCCTCTCCTGCATCTGCGGGCGTCGCGCAAGGATTTCCACCACACGTGCCAGTTTGCTGAGACCAACGATACGCCCGCCCTTGGGCAGATAGGCCACATGAGCCTTGCCTAAAAATGGCAACAAATGGTGCTCACACATAGAATAGAACGGAATATCCTTGACCAGCACCAGTTCCTCATGTTCCTCGGTAAATATAGGCTGGAGCTCATCACGTGGATCCTTTCCAATCCCGCAGAAGAGCTCCCCCATCATATGCGCCACCCGTTCAGGCGTATCCTTTATTCCTTCACGAGACAGATCCTCTCCAATGGCCTGTAAGACGATCCTGACTGCTTCTTTCACCTTTTCCTGATCTATCACGATAATTGCCCTCCGATAACTGCCGAACATGTTGGGATAAAAGATATAATGTCAGAAGGTCCCTGGCGTTATGTTCAAGTATGGATGTGATGATTTCACTATCACCCGTGCTAATGAACCGATAGTAAAGATCCGGAATCATCCATCCAGGAACGTCATCCTCCCTGGGAAGATTGAGGATATAGGCCCCGATCGTCGATAGCTTACAGTCCGGAAGCATACGTCGATAATACCGCCTGGCACATGGCAGGAGATCAATCTGGTTGAAGCTTTGGCGAGACTGGGACTGGATACCGAGGACCTCGGCCCTCTTGAATATAAATGGAACATCGAAGGCTCTGCCATTGTAAGTGATGATCGCACAGCAACATATACCCTTGCGATGCCAAAGACCTTGCATGTCCCTAGGCTCCATAGGATGGGGCATATTGACGCGAGAGAGCGCAAAATGGCCCCTCGGCAGAGAGTTCCGCCCGAATATTGGACATCCATAGACATTCAGGCCATCCGTGGCTTTCGCCACCCCATCTGTCGGACACCTTGAAGCTTCTGCCCTCCCCTACCCTGATTCGAAACGATCTGCCGACATTTTCATCCTTCGGTGGCGCCGGTTGGACCCGCATAGCCGGCTGCCACTCTGAAATCATCCTGAGACTTTGACTCGATACAGAATCTCAACTTCCTTATCCTTTGGCACCTTGACCCTGAACTCCGCAGTGGAAGCATCTATCTTCTTGTATGGAACCGGGCTTGAGAGTGACCAGTCCCCGGTAAAATGTTGCCAAACAACAACTTCCACATCGGCGTTCTTGTGATTCCGTAGTTTTATAGAACACGCCTCCTCATAGGAACGCGCGCCCGTTCGACGATAGTCAGTAACCGTCAGATTTCCTACTACATCAAAGGCCTTTCCTACGACAAGCTCCACCCGTTCATCCTTGGGGGTTTGTTTTATCGAATTTTCACCCAACCATTCAAGGGATCGGGATTCTCCCCTCCGATAGATCCGGATCTTGCCCGCGGGAAGAGGTCCGCCGCTGGCATTGACGAATTCCAATATGATATTGGCGTTCAGAGTGCGCTTGAGACCCACAAAAGGTTCTACTCCACCATAGGATGGCCCCTCAAAGACAAAGAGTTTCTTGACAGGCAAGCTTCTGGTGGGAATCAGCTGCACATACTTCGTCATCGACGGCGATAAGGTAATACGCCCTGGGATGTCAAAAGCATAGTATTCGAAGAATTGTGACTCTGCCGGCAGCTCATATCCCGCCCCGCCGGTTGGCCCGGATATACTCATTGCAGCATTCGATTGCCCGGCATCCCTGCCATATGACATATTCAGGTCCCCTGCCACCAGCTTTATCGCGGCGTTCCTGTATTCAAGGCCAGTCTGATTTGTCAGTCTCGCCCAACCCGAAATATCGAGCCTTGACTCGCTCTTATCTAGAACCCCGGTGTAGTAAGCATCCCAGAAAAGCTTTGAAGCGATATAACTGACTTCCCCTTTCAGACTACCATTCGTGTTTGAATTGATTCCCAGGACCAGGCGTCTACCCTTACATGACTTGAGCGACTCCGCAGGAATGACGATCGTCCCGGGAGGATTCAGGATGATGCGGTCGCCTCTCTGAACTATGATACCATCATTGCCGGCTGACACTAGGGTGCAAGTATATGTACCGCTTTCATCTATGATCTCAATCTCTCTGCCAATGTACTCCCTGAGTAGTCCCGCCTTGGTGATATCTTCACGCCACAACTCATAATCAGTGACAACAGGAGCAAGACCCGATGAATCAAAAACCAATTGTATAGTCGAGGTATCAATGGTCTCGGGAATATCGGTCAGGTACACAGAATTTCTTCCATTCAGAAGCCGGAACTCCCTGGTCTCTCGCGCTAGGCCGAATCCATTTTGATATATGGTGAGTCGCAGATCAGATCCAGCGGAAACAGAGGGCCAACCTGGTGGGGACGATGTATCCTGCGCTGCTATTGCCATTCCTGTGCTCATGGATAGAGATGCGGCCCACAAACCGATCACTATCATCAAGAGTAGACCACGCACTCGCCTCATATGGTCCTCCCCCTCCTTCATGGAAGAGCATGAGGGCCGGTCGTCCTCACACGAGGTATCGACCGACCCTCTTTTTCTACCCCGGGGAAATGCTTCCCAGTTCATGACGGTTAAGGATCCCCCTCTTGACCTCAGACGCCACCATATCCTTTGCCCTGAGCCTTTCGAAGATATACTGACATGCGACGACGGGGTCTACATGCTCCCCACAGGTGAATACGTCCACTGCAGCATATGAATACTCCGGCCAGGTATGGATAGTAAGGTGGGACTCAGAAATCACAACAACGCCGCTGACTCCCTGCGGGCTGAATTTATGAAACGCCACCTCGCGGACTTCAGCACCCGACCGCAAAGCAGCGTTGGTCATGACTTCCTCGATGGTCTTCACGTCATTCAGTACCTCAGGGTCACACCCGTACACCTCGCACAAGATATGACGACCCAAAGTATTCTCCATCCAAAGTCCCGCCTCCCTTCAAGGTACAGACCGCCGCGCCGAATACAGGGGCATCGGTCAATACCGATTCTAGCAGATCCCCCCCAAAAGTCAATATTCTAGTCGACCAAACCTTGCCTCCACATGCGATCTATGGCCCTCAAAACGCCAAGAGCGACCTGTTCCCAGGCAAATCCACCCTGTAGGTATCCCGCATAGGGTTCACGAAGCGGGGCGTCCACTGTAAGCTCGGAGGACGCTCCCTGCACAAAGGTGCCGCCGCCCATCAAAACCTCATGGTCATACCCCGGCATGGGGGCGGGTTCTGGCAAGACTTGCGCATTCACCGGGGATGATTCTTGGATTCCCCTACAAAAACTCACAAGCCTCTCCCGATTTCCAAATAATATCCCGAGGACTATATCCCCCTTATGGTCATTCGGTCCGGGGATTGTATCAAACCCAAGGAGACGAAATAGGCCAGAGGCGAATATGGCGCCTTTGAGAGCCTGGCAAACCATGAATGGGGCCAGGAAAAAACCTTGCAGGAATAGGCGACTCAGGCCCAGAGTCGGGCCGATCTCATCTCCCTGACCCGGCGCGGTGAATTTCATTGCAACACGTTCCATACATTCATCTTTGCCGGCGATATAACCTCCGCAAGGCGCGATACCTCCACCTGGGTTCTTTATGAGGGAACCGCATATAAGATCAGCCCCCTTTGCGGTAGGTTCATCTCTTTCAACAAATTCTCCGTAACAATTATCAACTAAGACCTTTGCCCTACTGTTAGCCTGCCTTACGGTCCCCACGATACGTCCTATTTCATCCACTGATAAGGCCGGACGCCAGGAATACCCTTTAGATCGCTGCACAAATACGACTTTGGTACACGAATTGATATTTTCCCCTATGGCATCCAAATCCGGCGAGCCATCCGGCAAGAGATCTACCTGCTTTACATTGATCCCCATTTCCATGAGAGAACCGGCATCTCCAGGGCTGCGGCCGATCACCTTTTGAAGAGTATCATATGGGGCGCCGGTTGACAGGAGCAGTTCATCGCCCGGCAATAGAAGAGCGGCCAGGCCTAATGCTACAGCCTGAGTCCCTGAGGAGATCTGACTCCTTACCATGGCCCTCTCGGCTCCAAAGGCATCAGCAAAGACCCTTTCCAGCGCCTCGCGCCCCAAATCCCCATAGCCATATCCTGTGGTACCGGCGAAATGATGGTCCCCTACCCCGACCTTCTGATATGCCTTCATCACTTTGAGGAAATTATGCCGGCAGGTAAGCTCAACTTCATCCCAGGCATGTCCGGTGTCTCCTACCGCCTTTTTAGCAAGTGCTATGAGCGATTCATCGATGCCGTATACCTGTCCGGCTTCATCAAAGAACCCATCGACGCTATTCAAAATGAATTCCTGCCTTCGCAAAACGATCCATGGCTTCCTCGATGCGGTGCTCAGGAGTCGTGATAGATATCCGGAAGTATCCTTCCCCGCAGGATCCGTACCCGATCCCCGGTGTTAGGAAGACTGCTGTCTTCTCTAGGACATAATTGCTGAATTCGATAGATTTGAAGCCTTTTGGAACAGGTGCCCAGATATAGAAGGTTCCCTTTGGGGGCTCGAGGTTCCATCCGAGATTATTAAGACCCGATATCACCAAGTCGCGTCTCCTCTGATAGATCTCGCATGTCCGCCTGGTCGATTCATCAGACCCTTCAAGGGCGGTGACGCCGGCATACTGAATGGCCTGGAAGACTCCGGAGTCAATATTTGTCTTGACCCTACCCAACGCCTCGATGATTCTTCGAGAGCCGCAAGCCCACCCAAGACGCCAACCGGTCATATTGTAGGTCTTAGATAGTGAATGAAACTCTATGCCTACGTCTTTTGCGCCTGGGGCCTGAAGAAAACTGGGCGCCCTGTAGCCATCAAAAGTTATCTCGCTGTAGGCGGCATCATGGCAGACGATGATGTCATAAGCTTTGGCGAATTCCACAACTTTTGCGAAGAAATCAAGGTCCGCCACAGCGGCGGTAGGATTATTTGGATAATTTATGAACATCAACTTCGCCTTCCGGCAGATTTCCTCGGGGATGGCATCAAGATCCGGCGTAAACCCCTCTTCCGGGCGGAGTGGCACCATATAGCTTGTACCTCCGGCAAGCAAAGTACCAATAGAATAAACTGGATACCCAGGGTCAGGCACCAAGTTTATGTCGCCAGGATTCACATAACACCATGAGATATGGGCAATACCTTCCTTTGATCCTATTAAAGACACGACCTCCGTCTCGGGATCCAAGATGACCCCAAAACGTTTCTCATACCAATCCGCTACGGCTTTCCTGAAATCCGGCAGGCCTTCATAAGAAGGGTACCGATGGTTCTTGGGATCTCTGGCCTCGTGTTCCAACCTCTCGATGATATGGGAAGGGGTAGGCAGGTCCGGATCCCCGATGCCAAAACTGATGACATCCTTACCCTGCTGCTTTGCGCGAGCTATAGCCTTATCAACTTCGGCAAACAAGTATGGTGGAAGATTACGGATTCTATCAGCCTCTTGCACTATTCAGACCTCCCAGTTCGATCTCGATTTGTTATCTCGGATATATCCATAAAGCCGCGAAAGACTTTCTGAGCCGGGCCAGTCATATAGATATGATTATCTTGCTGATCCCAGCGGATTTGTAATACGCCTCCGGGAAGCTCAACCGATACTTCCCTATCCAGGATGTCCCTCATCACGCCGGAGGCGACTATGGCGCATGCGCCCGTGCCACATGCAAGCGTCGGGCCGGCTCCTCTCTCCCAGACTACTGCCTTAACATCATCCCTGCGGCGCACCTGAACAAATTCTACATTGATCTTATCAGGAAACATTGGATCATTTTCGATCAACGGGCCCATGGTATGGAGATCTATAGCCTCAAGGTCATCGATGAATATGACGCAGTGAGGGTTGCCCATAGAAACGCAGGTAATGTTCACTTTTTGATTCCCAAACGCCTTTGGCTGATTTATGACAGTATCAGTGGAAGAGATCACCGGGATCCGGCTGGCTTTAAAAACAGGCTCACCCATGTTGACGGTGACTCCTACGACTTCTCCATCCCTGATATTCACGCGGGGACTTACTATCCCAGAAAGCGTTTCAAGCAGGAATTGGGGCTCATGGATTAGTCCTGTTTCGTATGCATACCTGGCGATGCACCTGGTGGCATTCCCGCACATCCTAGCCTCGCTGCCATCTGGATTGAAAATTCTCATCTTTAGATCCGCTATCTCGGATGGCAGTATCAAAACCATGCCATCGGCCCCCACGCCAAAATGGCGATCGCAGACCTCAATGGCGAGACGCGAAAGCTCCTCATCCTCAAGATGTCCCCCGCTGGGCATAGCTCGGTTATCTACCCAATCCAGCACCACAAAATCGTTGCCGAGTCCGTGCATCTTCACAAATTCTAGAGAACTTGACCAGCTTTGCAAATGGCTTTCCCTTCTTTCGATAACTAGATCTTCGATATCGTATGAATCTGGAAACGCCCAGCCATCGTCCTCATTCACTCTGGTCCCGCAAATAGAGCATCTTCCTTTTTCGAGAGATCTCCTGCGAAACTCGATAGGAGCAAAGACGACTCCCTGGCAATATCCCTCTATGATGCCCGATCTACGCCCAAGTATGAATCCCACCAGCATGGCTATGAAAATGCATAGGATCCAGGCCTCCGGGGTCATAGATCAATCGCTCCCCGAGAACGAGCCCTACGGCAGAGAAGGGAAACCAAGAGCATGACGATTGGCGCCCCGATTACGACCAGACATGTGATCTTCCTATCCGCTATCCACCCGGCCAGGAGGAGGCAGATTGAAAGCAAGAACGCCTCTCCTTTGCCCAGCAACCTCACAAGGTTCCTTGATCCAACATCTCTTTCTTTAGAGTAGTCTACTAAATCGTCGACAAGCTGTAAAGCTATCATGAGAAAAACGGAGGCGAATGTGAGCCTGAAGCCAAAGAATAAAAGGGAAAATAGGATGGTCAAGGCCACCTCGAGATAGGCCGTGAGCCCGGACGGATATCTCGCTCCATTTTCGCTGATCATGCCCGTGGCATAGATGCCCAACATCAAAGGACATGCGATTCGGGCATCGAACGCGCAGGCTAGCGCAAAAGATAGGATAGAATAAGGGAAAGTGGCATCTCCCATGAGGGTGAATAGCGACGGCCTCTGCCCGGACATATCGATTTCCCGGTCCAGAAAGTCGTCCATCAACTTGGCGGCAAACCCGGTCAAGATAACGGCTGCAAAGCCATAATAAGGTTCAAATCTGGCTTGTGACGTATCGTTTCACCTCCGTAAGCCCTTGTCGTTTTAAGGCTGAAACTGGAAAAACCTTTCCCCCGGGAGGAGCATAATGGATGATCTTTTCCAGCCCCTTTTCGGCTTCAGGCAGGTCCATCTTATTGGCAATGATACAATAACTGCATCTGAAGCGCGCAAAGTCGCAGATTTCCCTGTCGACCCCACCTGTCGCAAGGGGATTTTCACCTCTGCCTATATCCGCTGCATCTAATATATGGAGGATCATGTGGGCAGAACGTAGGGCAGCCAAGGTCTGGGCCATGCTTTTCCTCAGATCAGAATCATGGTGAATGCCATCAGAAAGGCCCGTAGTGTCAATGAATTCTATCTCCTTCCGTCCTTTCCCGGCGGGCAAATCTAGTATAACTGATTGGAGACATCTGGTCAGATGGTGTCTGACCCCGACAAGTCTATTCACTGCATCCTCGATCCTGAGCGTTGACGACATCTTCTTGCCGTCCGGCGTCTCGAATATAATTGAGATCTCCTTGACTCTCAAAGATTCTGCCAGGGCAATCAGGAAGAGGGTCTTGCCAACATTCGCCTTGCCCACAATGATGCACCGCTTCACAGGCTATTGCCCCTCACTTATGTCCTCCCGCTTGATTACCATTAGATCCTCCCTGGTGGGGTTCGTCTTGTTCATGAGGCGAAGGGCCTGCCTTCGGATGCCCCTCTCGATGATGTTACGCACAAGCCTGGCATTTCCGGAGTTTTCCCCATCATTTGCTATCTTGGAGATCAAGATGGAACGGAGCTCGAACAGAGCGGAAGAATCCATTTTATATTCCCGCTTCCTCAGCATCATCTGGGCGATCTTGATCAATTCCTCGATAGTGTAATCCGGAAACTCCATATGAATGGGAAACCTTGATCTGAGGCCGGGATTTGTTTGAATGAACGAGATCATTTCATTCCTGTAACCTGCGAGGATCAAGACAAACCTGTCCTTGTAATCCTCCATCGATTTTACGAGGGCATCAATCGATTCCTTCCCGAAATCCTTTTCGCCGCCCCTGGCCAGGGAATAGGCCTCGTCAATAAACAATATGCCTCCCATGGCCTTTTTAATCTGTTCCCTGGTCTTTTGCGCGGTATGCCCGATATATTCTCCGACTAGATCTGCTCTTTCCACTTCAACTAGATGCCCTTTTTCGAGGACGCCCATTTCTTTGAAGATTTTGCCAAGTATACGTGCACAGGTAGTCTTCCCTGTTCCCGGGTTGCCACTGAAGATCATATGCAAAACCAGGGGTTCAGATGCCAACATGTTTTGGGCCCTTATCCGCTGGACCTTCACATACGCGATGATTTCCCTGACTAGGGCTTTGACCTTTTCCAATCCTACGAGGCTATCAAGCTCAGACATGGCCTCCCGCAATCTACGAGCCCTCTCCTGATCTGGCTGGAGGCTGCTGGAATGGGGTTTCATGTTCCCTTGCGGGTGATCTTCATAATCGAGTGGTAGGTCTCTTAGAACCCCTAGGGCCTGGGGAGGGCTCAGCCTCCCCTCCTCCACCCCTAAGAGCACAGAATTGATATCTTGAGGATAAAAGGCCAGCATACAGGCGCGCCCCCCAAATCATTGATGGAGATCTGGGACCTTATATTATATGCGGGGACCATGGCAATTGGTGATGCCATACCTGCATGGAGATATTCATGCAATGCCAAAAACAAGGGCGCTCACGCGAGCGCCCTTGCCTGACCAGTAGATTTTTTATTCGCCTTATATGCCTAATGCTTTTCTTTTGCCATCTATGTGTCTTTCGATGCCATCTACCGCTGCGGCTGGATCTGTCTCTACAGCAAGTCTTCCTCCAGTGAGCTTTTCAACATCGTGCGTGAGGAGATTCACTACATCAGGCGCGCCGGTTACAGGGGGCACCGGGGAAACATGAGTATAGAGCCCCAGGGCCACAGCTGAGAAGGCATCTATTACAGCCTTCTGCTCCATATACTCTGGCGCAGTCACTGCCACAGGTAGCTGAGCTGTGTCAACTCCGAGCGCATTGGCGACGGCTCCCACCAGGAGCGCGAGCCTTCCCGTATCGGTGCATGTCCCGAAGCTGAGGACAGGGGGCACCCCAAGTGCCTTGCATACGGCCCTCAGGGAATCGCCTGCGATCTCCTGGGCATCCAGGGAATTCAAACCCGCCACCTGGCATGCCGCATTGCCACATCCCGCTGAAAGGACCAGCATGTTGCGCTTGATGAGCTCGCGGGCGACAGCTGTTGTCATGGTATCCTGGCCGCCATTTCTAAGAGACGTGCAGCTGACAAGCGCCACGACGCCCTTTACGGCGCCGCTCTTAATGGCGTCCAGCAATGGATCCAGTCTTCCACCCAATGCGCCCAAGACTGCCTCTATTGAAAAGCCCGTCATGATCTTTGTTTTCTTGAGATTCCTGGCGCTTAGATTTGATTTGCGTCTCTTGAAATTCTCTATAGCTATATCGATGATCTCCATGGCCTGCTCATGAACGCGCTCTGGATCATAGATGATCTTTCTATCCACCCCCGGCACGCCCACAAGCCTGGATACGGAAACGAGGCTTACTCGATACTTTTCAGCTATTGGAGCGAGGGAAGGCAAGGAGCAATTCATATCCATGGCAAATACATCCACTGCCCCGGTAGCAAGGACAAACTCCTGATTCAGCCAATTTCCCGTAAGCCCTACGAATACATCATCGCAAGGAACCCTCTGCATTATTTCCTGGCCAGTCTCGATAGAACCGACAATCCTCAGCCCCTTCGCGCCGGCTTCGCGGGCCCTCCTCTGTGTCTCTTCAGACCGCGCCGCCTCGATCAAGGCCATTCCTACGAAAGGTTCATGACCATTGGGGAGAATGTTGATATATTCTGGATCCAGGATGCCTAGATCCACATAAGCTTCGTGCGGAGCTGGCGTGCCAAAGAGGGCGTCTTGCGCGATCTCCAGTGGAACGAGGGCGCCATAGCAGCTCGCCACTCCGAGCCTGAGTGCTGTCTTGGCTAATGAAACATAATCGCCATCTATGTTTGTCATGGCGCGGGCGGTAGAATCCACAAGTTCACTTACCGGCCCTCCTGGGAAGATACCCAGGTCACGCCACAGCCTCTTTCTTGATTCAGGAGCAAGGGCATTTACAATGGTTGATTCTTCCAGACTATCTTTATTAAGCTCAGCGACCATGGCGTCTGCTACCTTTTCCCCAAAGGCATCACATCCGGCCGGAATCCCAAATACATTTGCAAGTAAGTCCAATTTGCTTCTATCCTTTATTTGGAATGGAGTTTTCCCTTTAGCGGTCGCCTTCAAGGTTTTGGCCACTTCCTTGGCATGAAAGATGTATGCTGCGATGCCCATATTTGCCCTGTGCACCATGTTGCGCATCACCATGCCATTTGCATCTATGCCGCAGGCTCCCTTATCCGCTTTTCTGAGGATTCTGCAAGGCCCCATCGAACATAGCTGGCAGGTTATTCCTTGCTCACAGAAAGTACACCTGGCTCCCTGGGCTTCAAACCTCTCGACTACGCTGACAACCCCGTCCTCCTTCATTTTGTCGTGCATTGTCCGGATTGATTCGTGCTGGCTTACTTTCTCCGCCATTTCGTCCCCTCCCATTCTATTTCCGTCTATACTGAAGATTGTCGTGGTCCTGAACACAAGCATTGGTGACCAGCCTCAGAATCAGATCTGATTATCCGCCCCCTTATGCTATTCGGAGTTGTGCTGTTGTTTGGCCAGATCTTGAAGACTGATGCCCTCAAGGAAATTGACAAAAGCCATCTGTATACCCGTCCAGCTTTCCCTCAGTTTGCATTTATCAAAATGCTCACATGCATCCCTCCCGAGAAGGCAGCGGTTGATTGCGATTCGTCCCTGAATTGCCTCTACGATCTCGCGTACCGTTATCTCGCGTGGGTCGCGAGCCAGGGAAAATCCACCTCGAGGTCCCCTGCTTGAAACGAGCAGACCCGCACCAGTAAGCTTTTGGAAGATCTTGCGAAGGAAATCCTCAGGGATTTGCTCAACTGCGGCGATCTCCGAGATTGAGAACACTCCGCGGTTAGATCGCGCGGCCATGTATGCCAGTGCGCGAAGCGCATAATCCGTATTCCTTTTTATGAATTCCAATACTGTACCACCCGATTCACCTTTTGCCAGATTCCGCTAACCGTTATAGAATGCTACTGCATTCCAACGCCCAATATTTCTGCTACTGGAACTGATTTTGATGTATGCTGCATCATATTCTATACAGGACTATTTTAGTCCTATATATTTCACATGTCAACATGTAATCCGGCAATGTGCGATGCCCCGCACACTTGCCTGGCTGCCTAAAGAATTGGCAAAGAGCCCTATGCCGAATCTACAGTACCTTTATCAGCCAGAACACCGTCTTTCTATCCCATCCAAGATCCCATGGAACCTTATATCTATCCGCGGTGTGGGTGTTCACGAGGACGTAGCCTGCAGGATTGCGGCCAACAACGACCGCGAAGTGTTGGATATCACCCTTTTCCTCATATGCGATCAGATCGCCTTTCCTCAGCTCATTTATGGCGCCTCGTGGGAACTGCCTTGTCGAGCCTGTAACCGAATAATAGTCCCCCCGAGCGATGCATTTTGCGATGCCACTGGAGAATAGATGCTCAGCGAATGCTTCAGTCTGAGTCCATGCCTTTGACCCGCCAGCAGCCTCACCGGCAGAGTAATTATAGTTCCAGGTATCATTCATCGGAAGCTTGCCCGCCTCCCGATCTCCGAGGACCTGGGAGATGAAGTTTGTGCAATCACCACCCAGGTCAGTATAATCTTTGTAGCGCAGGTTATACCCAAAGCTTCCATCCCTGCTCAATTTGACTCCACAATATCTGTTTGCATATGCCACGGCTGCATCGCGGTCATAGCCTAGGCCCTTTTGCCGGTGACTTACGGCAGGCTGCAATGTTAGAAGGGAGACATCCGGCCGGGCCGCAGCTGGTGCCACTTCGGGAACCAGAGTGTCTTCACCGAGGGGATCAGTATAGTCGTCCTTGCGGATGCGCCAGCCCTTGTCATCACACACAAGCACCATCTTGTGTCTGGTCCTGATGCCAAAGACCAAAGGGGAAACCTGATCGTGCCCTGATGTTCTCCCGGCCCTTGTTATGGAGCCACTGGGAGTCGCACTGGTGCTGGGATTGGTGTGAATATATGATATATTCATGCTACTCCATACATTTACAAATGCCAGGTTTCCCCTGGTCTCCGCATATTGAATCTCTAGAAATACTTTGCGCCCTGTGAGGCGAACTCCCCTCTTTTTCGCCCATGCTTTGACATATCTGACCCGGCGCTTTTCGTGTTTGAGGGCAGATGAAGCATCTGTACTATAGATAGAGTTCAGCAAGCCGATGTCTCCCTTGACGACGGCCTCAGCCCGCCTTTCAAAAAGGCTTTGTAGTGCTTGGGACAGCTCGTCTGTGGTCCTATTCACATCAGATTTCCCCGGAAGAGGGCCTTCCTTCTGCCGGTCATCTGGTGACGGAGGCTTGCCGCCACCATGATCCATATATGTAGCCACGCCGGCAACCAAAAGGAAAGCCCCTAGAATGACAAGAAGGCGGGCGCGAACTGAAAAGCCTTTCCACCATCTGCTATATGCCATAAACGCCACCTGTGAATCGACCTATATAACCTATTTGAATTTGAATGCTCCATGATAGCTTGTCTCAAGGCAAAGATGAAAATTCATCATCAGTCTATACTGCCGAATGGTCCCAAGGACGTAGCTCTGCGTATGCCGAGCGCCTTTTCGAGGTCGATGGCGTGATTCTGTTCTACTAGGACGATATTGCGGATCTTCTGAGCAGAGTCATAAAGGCCCACACTTTCAAGCTGTCTGATCCGGGTCAAGTAGCGTGCAATAGCCCCATACTCGGCTTCGAGGTCCTGACGAAGCATTTCCTCATTGTCAAGAGATGTAAGTCGTTCAGCCACATCAACAGTAGGGATGCCGCCGAGATACTGAATGAGATCCGCGAGAATGACAGCGTGTTGATGCTCATCCTGAGCATGCTCGAATTCCTCTTGTATGACCGCGACATATTCTGGGCCCGTAAGCATGCTGCCGTGTTGGATATACTGGATCATGGCCGCGTATTCCCACATCAGATCCACGTTGAGACCACTCAGTATCTCATCCCTCTGACGTTGCGATATACCTCTCACATAGGCCGCCTCCGGCATCTTGTCTGTAGGCAAGAAAATCACCCCCATGATTTCTAATGAACCACAATCTAGTATATTGGGCTCCAAGCCAGAAAGTGACTCTATTTGTTTCATCCACTTGATGCTCCGCCACACAGATCATGGATCAGGCTATGGGTTTCATTTGGAGCCTACATCGCAGATTAACTCTCGCCTGACAGTCATACGCCATGCGCCTGCTCCTCAGAATATCCGGGATGCTTTGGGTGAAGTAAAGGCCACCCTGGACAACCTAGACTTCGAGGGCCGTAAACGCTTTGTTCGCATGCTGGTGGATCAAATCGAAGTAATACCTGGAGAGATAACTATTCATGCTCGGGTCCCTATCAGATTTTTAGACTGATCTAACATTCCCTTATAGACATTACCTGATCAATGTGCTACATTGTGGTACAATAGGAGGTTATCAAATGCGGATCGAAAAGCTTAACTGGAGGCTCGATCGCATTGCACACATAGCCCGTCATGGCATCGACACCGATGAAGTGGAAGAGGTCGTATTCGATGATGAAGGACATATTATTCGACGCGGGCCAAGGTCTGAAAAGGACCCGGAGCATTATATTTACTATTTCTATGGTAAGACCAGCGATGGGCGGTATATATACATAGTGCTTCTAGACGAAGGACAGGGAGTCGCGCTCCCGATAACCGCCCGGGACATGACCGACCGCGAACGACGATATTATGAAAGGGGGTAGCTTTATGGCCGGGAAGTATCCTCCCGATACCGATAATATCGATGAACTTGCAAAATTCTTTGACGAGACCGACAGCATGGACTTGATGGGTCTGGAGGAGGTAAATGTCGAAACTAAGAGGGCTCCGGAAAAGGAACTGGTGCACCTCTCTCTACGACTGCCACGTGAAGATCTGGAAACATTCAGACGTGTCGCCGAGAAGGCCGGTATCGGCCAGACTACTCTGATCCGAATGGTCTTGCACCGCTACCTTGAGAGGCTCCGTTCTCGAGGCTTGCACCCTTAATCCTTATCTAACAGAGTAGTACTGAGACTGTTGAACTTCCCTAGCAGCTGCCAGTTTGGCCGAGCACGACGACGGTTTTGCGCGATTCAACCGGGCTGCGTTGACAAAATGTGGGAAACATCAACAGCCTCAGTATTAAGTGATAGTACGAGGAGAACATTGACTCCCCTCTGCATAGCGTAGCATAGGCCGCATGTCGAGAAGGGTCGCCGCAACCATTTTGTTCAAGAGGCCTGAAGATCTTCGAACCTTCACCTAGCACGGGTATCCACATAGGGAGTCTGCTTTGAAAAAACTTTCAAAAGGTTTGAAGGGTTGGCCATGTATATGCGTCTAACATGAGATGGGGGGAACTGGCACAGGATCATGTTATTTCATTTTGGCAGGTGACCGCATTGTGTGGCGAAACAGATCGATGCGAATATTTTTCGTCGTGGCCTCGCTATGCCTCATATTCTCCACGAGTATGGGCCGTGTCCTTGCAGACCAAGGTTCAAATCAATTACCTGCATCTGCTGGTGGCCAGGCTGAAGGACGAAACTCGAATCCATCATCCGCTTCGAGTCCCAGCCAGGCTGAGGGAGGGGTCTTGGACTCATCGTCCGACCTGATTAGGGGACACGGCCAAGGAAAACTCTCCTTACATGACGCGATTGAGATCGCTCTCGAGGCAAATCCCGAGATAGCTGATGCTGAAGATGCCGTGATCATGGCACGCTCCAATCTTTCACTCGCGTCCAGGGATAGTCTTTTCAACCCCACAGTCAAGATAGAAACTAACGCGAACGCAGGTTGGGACAGGAGCATGAAAAGAACCTATGATGCGGCGACATTGAGTCTGAGTGTGCAGGATTCTCTTCCTACCGGGAGAAAGTTGATGGGCCCGCCTATCCAGGAAGCTCTCGCAGAACTGAAAGTAAAGGGCGCGGAAAGGAACCTTGCGCTCGTCCGGGAGAAGGTGATATATAAGACTACATCGGCATATTTTACGGTCCTCAAGGCACAAAAATCTCTAGAGCTCGCCCAAAAGTCCCTCGAGATTTCCCAGACCCTTTTTCGCGATGCAAAGCTAAAGTTACAGCTGGGGATCGCGTCGACGTCCGATGTTCTCAAATCACAGCAGGATATGGATGAAGCAAAGCAGAATCTCTCAAAGGCTGCCGCCGCCCTGGAGCTGGCCTACCTGGAATTCAATCAAGTGACTGGATGTCCATTGGGTTCCGGTATTATCGCCCTGGTGGACCAGCAGGACTATGCTCCCGCGGAATACGATCTTCAGCAGTTGCTTGATCATGCCTTGAAGCACCGCGTGGAACTATATGATGCAAGGGATAAGCTTACGGAGGCAAACCTGGAGCTCAAAAAGCTGATCCAGGCGAAAGGTCCCATAATGACTATCACAGGAGGTTACGCTGAGAGAGACTGGTCATTCGGTCTCTCCGCGGGGGACCCTGAATGGAATCTCAGCTGGCAGTTGACTGGACAATGTGGTGAAGAGAAGGCAATAAAGGGATCGCAGGTCTCGGTCGATGCAAACCAGCGAAAGCCGGCTGGCTGGTACGCGGGGGTCAATATATCCTGGACCCCACTGGATGGTGGAACAGGCGCCGAAAGAGAGAAGCAGGCCAGACTGACGATTTCCCAGCTTGAACGGCAGGTCCGCGTTATCGAATCTCAAATAGAGGTCTCTGTGCGGCAAGCATTCAATGAACTCCAAGCGGCGCGGCATTCCATATCGAACGCCGAGAATTCCATGAGGTCCGCGGAGGAAAACCTGAGGATACTAAAGGCGCGACTTGAAAGGGGTTCCGCTACAGAGCGGGATATAACACAAGGGGAGTTTGCTCTACATAAGGCGAAAGTCGACCGCGAATTCGCCATATATGATTCCATATTGGCGGAAATGAGGCTGCATCAGGCAATAGGCAAACAATTAAGCTTTAGATGATCAGGAGGGATTGGAATGGTGTCGGGGTTTCGTTTTAAGTCGTATTGCTGCATTCTTATGGTTCTAGTAAGCGCGATTTTATTCTCAGGCCAACTTTTGGCCCAGGAACAGAAGGATACCTTGACTCTGGAGGAAGCTATAAAGCTATCCCTTGAGCAAGGTAGTGCATCCCGGCTGGCCCTCTTCGAACTCCAGGAAGCGGAGGTCTCATACAAACAGTCAATGGCTGATCTGATCCTCAGGCCCTCTGTCACCACTGAATTATCGGTCAAAGCGGCATGGGTCACTGCGCAAAGGGATTATGAGATCGCCAGGGCAGATATAGCGACACAGGTTGAGCAAGCTTATTATGATGTACTCAAGGCTGAAAGGGGACTGGTTCTGGCGCGGGAGAATCTGACACAGGCCGAAGACCAGCTCAAGGTGGCGGAGAGCAAATTCAAGTTAGGTATGGTCGCCCAAATCGATGTCATCACTGCGGATGCGGAGTTTGCAAGCGCAGAGGCGGAGATGAGCAGGGCCGAATCGAATCTAGCGTTAAACAGGATGAGACTCAACCGCCTGATTGGAATAGCTCTGGATTCTACCAGGAAGTTAACCAGTCAATTCAAATACGCGCCTATTTCATTTAATTGTGAAAAGGCGATCCAGTATGCCTTGTCGAACCGGCCGGAGATCAAGAGAGCTGAAGACACTGTCGCCCTTAAGAAGAAGGAAGTTGAAGTCTACACGAATGATTTTACTCCCCCTCTTGTGCTTGAGAAGGCCAAAGCTGGCCTCAGCTACGCCGAGGCTGGGCTGGAGGACGTTAAGACTGGCATAGCGCTGGAAGTGCGGCAAAACCTCGAAAGCTTCGAAGATGCCAAAAGACAGGTGCCTCTGCAGGAGAAGTCTCTCCTGCGCGCAAAGGAGAGTCTGCGTATAGCAAAGGCCCGATACGAAGCCGGCGTCATAACGGCAATCGAACTAAGAGATGCGCAACGGGCGGTATATCAAGCCGAGACAGCTTATCTTCAAGCCATGTTCGATTATAATGTGGCCTTAACTAAGTTTTACAAATCACTGGGGATATCACTGGAGAGAAGAGCCCAGGCCTTTGAGCAGTTGGTCCAAAAGGGTCATTGAATGCCGCATTTTAGCCTGTTTTCGCCTGTTATGCAGTTAGGCCGATATAGACTAGATGTGGAGGGATAACTCATGAATATCATCTTGCGCGATGAATACCCTCGTCCGGACTTCGTTCGTGATGAATGGATTAGCCTCAACGGAGAATGGGATTTTGCATTTGACGATGAGAATCAAGGCCTTGCCCAGAATTGGCCTCTTGGCGCCAACCCTTTTGATCGAAAGATCATAGTACCTTTCCCTTTTCAGTCCAAACTGAGTGGCATAGGGGATCCTTCCTCACATCCAGTGATCTGGTATAAGAGGGAATTCACCATTCCCTCTGAATGGGCTGGGAAAAGGATCCTCCTCAATTTTGGGGCAGTGGACTTCTCATCTACAATCTGGATAAATGGCCGGTATGCTGGTTCTAATAGTGGAGGATATGTGCCATTCGCCCTTGATATCACGGAGTTGACCAGGGAAGGCGCAAATGTCATTACGATAAGAGTCGTAGATGATGAGGCTACCGACCAACCCAGGGGAAAGCAAAGCGCCAGAAATCATCCGTGGGGATGCTGGTATACGAGGGTGAGTGGGATCTGGCAATCCGTCTGGCTTGAGCCTGTATCCGAGGTCCATCTTAAAAAGGTCAGACTCACGCCTGAAATTGATAGCCAAGTTCTTAGACTTGAGTATGAGCTGAGTAAATATGAAGGTAATGTGGCCCTTCTCTTTGAAGCCTCTTTCAACGGGAGTAGCATAGCAAAAGTAGAGGTCCCTTTTGCAGAACGATTCAACCATTTCACGGATATGGTTCCGAGGCGGGATGGCACAACATCTATTCCCATCAATGATCCGAAATTGTGGAGCCCGGAGGAACCAAATCTCTACGACCTCACCATCAGGGTAACCCAGGATGGCACCATAGTAGATGAAGTGAAGACATATTTCGGGATGCGCGAGATCAAGGCGGAAAATGGCCGTATCTACCTCAATGGGCGGCCATATTACCTCAGGATGATCCTTGACCAGGGGTTCTGGCCTGATGGCATCTATACTCCATCAAGTGCGGAAGATTTCAAGAAAGATATAGAGATGACAAAGGCCTTCGGCTTCAATGGAGCGCGAAAGCACCAGAAGATTGAAGACCCCTACTACTATTATTACTGTGACAAACTCGGGCTTTTGGTGTGGAGTGAAATGCCTGCAGCCTATTATTATACCGAAGAGAGCGCCAGAAACGTCGCCGAAGAATGGCGAAGGGCCATAATCCGGGATTACAATCACCCATGCATCATGGCATGGGTGCCTGTCAACGAGAGCTGGGGAGTAGATCAACTCAAGTTGAATCAGAAGGTCGATCCCCGTCTAGCCAATCATCTGGATATGCTGTATCATCTGACGAAATCCCTGGACCCTACGCGCCTTGTAATCAGCAATGACGGATGGCAGCATGCGACAACTGACCTTGTCACGATCCATGAATACACGCAGGATCATGACGATCTTTCCCGCCGGTTTCAAAAATTCAAGGAAGATCCATATTCTGCGCCATTTTCCCATAAAGTTCCCATCTTGTTGCCAGGCCGGCCCTATAATGGCCAGCCCATGATGATCACTGAATTTGGCGGGGTAAAAGTCTCAGAACAGGGAACGACCGGGTGGGGCTATGGGGAAGACGCCGCCACTTACTCGGAGATGATTGAGCGAATTCGAGGACTCGTTGAGGCTATCCTGGGTGAGGAGGGAATCGCTGGTTATTGCTATACTCAGCTGACCGATGTAGAGCAGGAAGTAAATGGCCTGATGACATACGATCGCAGGCCCAAATGCGACCCCGATGACCTCAAAAAAGTGTTCCGGGGTCGTTAGGCGGCATTTACCCCGGACTTAAATGCGGCGGGCGGTAACGGTATCCCTCAAGCAGGCATTGGTCCGGGGTATAGCTTATATAGCTCATCTGTTAGTCTTATATTCTGAGTCGGGTAAAGGATAGGCGCCAAACTCGTGTAGAGTCTGGATCATCGCGGCCACATTCTCCGGCTTACAGTAGCGAGTTACACTATTTGAAGACGACATTAGATACCCATACCCCGGCCCCAGCTGAGAGATGCGGCCCTTTACTTCAGTCCGGACCTCTTCCAGAGGATGTCCCGAATTTTGTAGAAATTGAACTGGCGACTCCCGGCCCTCTGTGGTAAAACAGAGGTAGACAACAAAAGGAGGGAGCCGCCAATGAAATTGTATCATACAAACCCCCAGAATGGGGAGATAAAAAGAGTTCGCCGTGGGGAAATTCGCAAACTGCCATTTCTCCCGGAGAACATTGAGATACCATTACGACGAATTGCCCAGTATGTCGCCAAGGGGCTAAATGAATTCACAATGCAAGTAGGGATTGCGGTCGTGGCAGCCCTAATGGAGGCAGAGGTCACGAATTTGGTGGGGCCAAGAGGTAAGCATCTCCCAAGTGATGAGCGGGCGTATTACCGCCACAGCTACGAGTCGGGCTGGGTGGCGATGATGGGACAAAAGGTGCACATTGAGCGGCCTCGGGTGCGTTCTAAGAGCCCCAAGGGGGAAGTGCAGCTGGACACCTATGCCTGGGCTCAAGAAGAGGGCAGCATATCGGAGGCAATGCTAGCTCGGATTCTAAATGGGGTCTCTATGCGGGGATATGCCGAAACCTTGGATGGAGAGTCCCTGGAAGGGTATGGGACTTCAAAGAGCCGTGTTAGCGTCCGTTTCATCCGTCAGATGCAGATAGCGCTTCAAGAGCGGCTCAGCCAGCCCTTAGACGGCCTGGACATCGTTGTTTTGGTGGTGGACGGCATCAGGGCTGGAGATCACATGATTTTAGTAGCCATTGGGATAGACATGGACGGTCACAAGCATGTCCTGGGTCTGCAAGAGGGCGCTACCGAGAATGAGGCGGCTGGTAAGGCCTTGCTGCAGGATCTAGTCTCCCGAGGTCTACGGTGTGACCAAGGGCTTTTGGTAGTCATCGATGGGTCGAAGGCCCTTAGGGCTGCTGTGAGGGCTGTATTTGGCAAAGCCGTAGTGCAGCGCTGCCAGGTGCACAAGAAGCGTAATGTACTCGATCACCTGCCTGAATCCGCCAAGGACTGGGTAGGTCGCAAGATCCAGAATGCATACATGGAACCAAACTATGCCATTGCCAAGCAGTCTCTGGAAGCTCTGGCTGACTAGTTGGAGGTGGAGTACCCTGGCGCTGCGAGCAGTCTCAGGGAGGGCTTGGAGGAGACGCTGGCGTCCACTAACCTGATTGAGTCGGCATTCTCCGTGGCTGCGTCTAAGGCACACAACGTCAAGCGCTGGCAAAATGGCCAGCAGGCGTTGCAGTGGGTTGGGGCGGGGCTACTGGAGGCAGAGCGGAAATTCCATCGCATCCGTGGGTATAAGCTTCTGGGCATGCTTCAGGCTGCGATTCGCAAGGAGGTGGGAATGTCAGGGGAGATAGAGGTGCCAGTGGAGCCTGACGTCGCTAGGACGTGAAATAACGCGTCCGGGAGCGTCAGCGAAATTCTACGAAGAGTGGGACAAGCTCGGAGAGTCTTCCACAATTTGAACTTGTCCTTGTGAAAGAAAATATAGTTCAACCCCCGGGCGGACTTGACCTGCACATCATAATGGGTGTTCTCGCCTTTTCGGATAACAAAATCAATCCCATGGTCATCCACCTCGGCGGAATAGACATCAAAACCAAATAGAGTGAATTCCATCTTGGCATAATACTCGGCATATCGCCCCAATTGCAGATGATTCAATCGATCCCAGTCGTATTTATTCATCTCGGACCCTACATGCAACCTCTCCATATCATTGGAATCAGATCATACCAGTAGCATCTTGTCGCAGCCAATATCTTTTGGTACCCCCATAATTAAGTCGGTGTCTTCAGCTTTTCATCTATCATAGCCTAATCTGGTATGCATCTGCCCAGCGCGCAAGGTCTTCTTCACTTCGTGGCTCGAACTGAATGCTATTATCGCCAGGATAGGGCTCCATATGAAGTGACCTTCCCCAGATGATATCTTCTGGGACCTTATCGGGAAAAGCCTTGCACTTGAGCTTACCTTTTTCTAGATGCTTACAGACTATGCAAATTGGAGCGCCACCTATTGTCATTAGGTTTCTCCCCTTTATGCCGGTGAGTTCAGCCTTTTTTGAGGCCATCGGGTCAATGTCCATGAAAGATTGCAACAATCGTCTGCATGGGTTCCCTGCCCATCTATGCAAGGCATCTCCACCTGCCCGGACTCTCGGCCCATAAGACCTCTCACAAGGAAACGATATGCATCCAGGGCGATAAGGTGCGCTTCTTCAGCTGACACTTCCCGGCGGCTCCGAATCTCCGCCGTGAGGTGGCTAATAAGTGATTTCGCCTGCACTGAGGCTGCCTGACTATGGATGCGCTGGTAGAATACGGGGCGACCCATAGCTATCACCTCCGCATCCATTTGCCGTACATTACCGCATCCGTATGTCTATTCCTTCTCATCACCCCATTTTCTACGTGTGCTACACCTACAGCGTTACTGCTACCAGCCAAATCTCACACCGAGCGAATTGAACGTCTTTCCTATAGTCTTCCTGTGGCTGTCATATTCCATGGTTATCCAACGATAGCCAGTTACAGCCATAACAGCCCAATTCCTGGTCACACTATGGGCCAAACCCAGCCCAATTCTGTGTGATTTTGCGTATGTTACTTGTTCTGCTCCATCGGATGCAGCTCTGGCAGAAATAAACCCGATGCTACCCCATAAGAACACATCAAATGGATGCTCTTTCTTGAGATAATATCTACTGCCTAGAGTAAAGGCAGTGGCAGATAGACCCGAGGAATTACCCTCATTCTGCCGATACTGGGCCTCGTAATTAAGACCAAGAACTACCCATTCTGACCTCTCCTTTTGACGAGCAGCTCTAGCCGTATCGTTGACCCTAACACAAACCTGGCAGATGCATCGGACTTACTGCCTACCACGATGCACAGAACTGGCCCCATGGATCTACATCCACTGGCATTGATTATAGCAGCTTCAGATCAAGCCTTTCTAAACAAACCTAAACTCTCGCCAACGTTTCTCTCAACTTTCCATAGCTTCTATAGCGAGGGAATGTCTCTCCAGGGGAGACTACGGCATTGATCCGGCAGGCAGCATCGAGGCATTATGTGATTCCAGGCAGCGCCCGCATAAATGTTGGGGAAAGGACAATTCAGTGCTATTTATCCATGTATAGGGAAGGAGGCTTTGAGGCGCTTATGCCTGTGCCGAGGGAGAATTTCCAAAGTCGACAAGGAAAATCAAAAATCTCTATAGACTAGGCTTTAGGCAAAAAATCCCCCTAATGCCCGTAGTTGCTGCATTTTTGCTCAAAGAGGAGGGGGACATCGGCTAGGAAGGCCTCCAGAAAAGTTAAAGGGGGATCGGAACAAAATCGGGACGAAATACGTTTTAAGTAAGATGGAGGGGAAGTAAAGGAGTAAGATGGAGGGGATGGTAAAACCAATGAGATTCAAGGCCTTCGTTATTTTGACCGCAAAAACTTCATCGTAACTCCTTCTGGCTTCATACTCTCTTCATAATCTCACTGTTACAATGGGAATTAAGACGGCACAGGCAGGCTGTGAATTTAGAACCACACATTGGCAGCAAGCCTGTGCTGTCAGGACGATATGCTATATGAGGAGGTGTTCTCGAGATGTTCTCTATGAAACGACTTATGGGCATCACCCTGGTGGCGGCGCTCTTCCTTGGGACCATGGGGATCGCATCCGCAGCACCCATCCCCAAACTACGTCCTGTCCCGAGATCTGCCCCGTTCCTTTCATCTGGGCCAACCGTAAACACTCTTCTTGGTTTTAACGGGACGCTCGAGCGGTTCGCCAGGTACCTGGGGCTTTCGGCTGAACAGCAGCAGAAGCTGCTCCAGCTCCAGCAGGATTTCATCGCAAAGACCCAGGACCTGCGGTTTGCGCTCCAGCAGAAGATGCTCGAACTCCGCCAGCTTTGGAGCCAGGATAAATTGGACGAGGCTGCCATCTCCCAGAAGTCAGGAGAGGTAGCAGGGCTCCGTGCGAGGCTTCTCGAGGAGAGGAAGGCCCAGCTAGACAAAGTAAAGCAAATCCTTACTCCAGAGCAGCAGAAAAAGCTCGATAAGCTCAATTCTGGGACCCAGGAGATCCGCCGGGGCTTCCGCAAGGGCGTTTTCGGCCGCTGGGGCGGAGCACACGGCGGTTTCCGCCCGGGAACGCGCCATTGGACCAGGGTTTGTCCCTGGATGTGACACCGGCTTCCCGGGTAATACAGGTTCGGTCTGGTTAATGCCATTCTTCTCTCAGGCTCTTAGGGAGGCCCTAAGAGGCCCGTAGAGTAGATAAAAAATTCCGCGGCTTATAAAAAGCTGAGGGAGTGGTCAGGTGAGGTGGCCATGGGGGGAAACCTCATGGCCTTTTTATTTATTAAGACAGCCATTATCGATGCTTGAATATAGCCTGCGGCAGAGGTATACTTTAAGTAGGAACATCTTACAGGAGGTATACCATGACTTACGAGATCACGCGCGTAACAAGCAAAGGGCAGATGACGATCCCGGTTGAAATCCGACGTGCGCTCGGTATCCGCAAGGGCGATCCCCTTGTGGTGACCCTTGAAGGAAACGAGATTCGCCTACGGAAGATTGAAGCCTTTCGCCCGCTGGATGACGCCGATCCAATCTGGAAACTGATCGGAGCCGGGAAAAGTGGGGATAGTGATGTCTCGGAGAGGCATAATCACTATCTCGCCGCGGAGGAGATTAAGCAGTGGAACGCGTGATGGTCGATACGAGCGCGGTCTATGCTCTCCTCGACCGCTCCGATGCTAACCATAACAGGGCTGTTATGCTGCTGAAGAATATGAGGGTCGCCGGCTGCAATGTTCTCCTGACCAATTTCATCGTCGCCGAGGCGCACGCCCTGATTCTGGCAAAGCTCGGACACGGCCTAGCGCGGTCATGGCTCAAAGGATTATGTTGGCCTGTAGAAAGAGTGACGGCGGAGGACGAGGAGCGGGCAAGGGAAATCATTTATACCTACGAAGACAAAACCTTTTCTTACACGGATGCAACGACCTTCGCTGTAATGGAGCGAATGGAGATCAAGAGGGCCTTTGCTTTTGACAAGCATTTCGCCCAGTTTGGGTTCTCCCTGTATTCGTAGTTTCTTGACCGAAACCCGGCCGCCACCCCCTTTTAGTTTCGCGACAAAACCCCCTATAATATACCATTCGGAGAGGAGGGAACTCATAAAACCGCAGGGGCTTCGAGAAGCCCTGCAGAACGAAAGGCCGGGCGGAACTATTACCCGACCTCTTTCGTGGCCTTGCAGGGGAAATATGAGGCTCTGAGTAACCCAAGCGATGGATAACGTAAAAAAGCGATTCTTCGCGTGTTCAACATGACTTACAGGAAACCAAAGGCGAAAGCCCCGGAACAAATTCCGGGGAGGATGTCGACAACTCCTTGGTCCAATCATCAGAGAGGGGAATACGCATGCTCTATGTAATCGTCTTTATGAGTGGTGCGGTTTTGATGTCTTTGGAAATGATCGGGAGCAGGCTTCTAGCCCCTACTTTCGGCACATCCATTTATGTATGGGGTGCCCTGATCACCGTCGTCATGACAGCCCTTACGCTTGGCTATTATCTGGGGGGAAAAGCTGCCGACCGGCGACCAGACTCTCGAGCCATGGTACTGATCCTAGGCGTTGCCGGGTTATTAGTAGGATTCCTCCCATTCTGGTACATCCCAGTTAGCTACTCCCTTGCGATGCTTGGACCGCGCAGCGGCTCGCTTGTGGCTGCGTTCGCCTTCTTCTTTTCTCCATTGCGGCGGACCAATAGAGTGCTGCCATGCTGTCTGGAGAAAGCACATAATCACTTTGGTCGGCGTCCTATTTGTTGGGAAGGATTGATCAGTGGATCTTAACTGAGTGTGGCTTTTGCCGCCAGTGAATCCAATTTCCTCGCATCCTCAAGGCGCAGATGATACCGGAAAAAGCGATGAGAATTCCCTATTCGGTATAAGGGTGATAGGCTTGAAGGCATGATATATCAATGCATGCACTCTCTCCTCGCGGCACACTACAGAAGGGTTCCCACATACTGAAATGACGAGCTTTGGACGTATAGTAAGAGCTTTACTCCAATCGATGGGTTTTGTGAGAAAATCGTCTAATTAGCCCTACCCTACCATATTGAATTGCTTTGGTCGTGGTCAGAAGGCTATCCGAATCGAATTCATTTCCTTCCTCTTATCGAGGGCCCATCATGGTTATCGAGGTAGCCGATCACGGACTGGTACTGACGGACGTATGGACCTTCCACCTCAAAGGCACACTCGCCCTCTCGTCCCTCGGGTCCATGCCATATGGCATAATCGCCCGGGCCGGACACGTCGGGCTCACGCCAAGGCTTCATAGACAACTCTCCCTTCTCTTCGAATCGTTTTGATGCAGGCTCTCTCATGCCGCATGGGGCAAGACATAAACTGTGACAAGATTGAGGCCTATGTAGCTTCTTATATGCAAGGGGTGGGGCTCCGAGAGAATATTGGAAATAAGGCTGGATTACGTAGGGCCCCAGAGAAAAATCTGCTATTCTGTGGGGTATTAAGCGCAATCTCACATGTTTTTAAGGCATGCCAGACCAAGATAGGTTTATATCGTCGTGAGCCATAGCGGTGAGCTGGACGACAACATGTCAAAGATGCTTAATAAGGAGAACTTCGGCAGGAGGAGGAACATCGAATTGCCATGTATGAGGACCTTCTTGAGCGAGGTAGGATAGCAATAAAAATCCCGGGTACATCTATTATCCTTAAGGAGGCGGTACATTTGGCCAGAGCGGTTTCTGGAGTGTCTTGAAGTCCCAATTTTGGTAGGGTTGATGTATGGCGTAAAAGCCATTTATCTACCGGGGAAGATTTTGAGTGGATCATCAAAGATAGCCCAGATGGTAGATAATCACCCTATTGATGGGTTGGGTTTTGCTAATCATTTGCTAATGTACTATCTGAAATGACCTATCACGCGACGGACAGATTAACATAGCGTACTGCTTAAAATGCAGCTAGTAGTAAACTCGAAAACTCGGCTCGTTCAATTTACATTTATCTGTAAAAGAGGCTATAAAGTGATTGTAAAACTGATTGATTAAGTTGTTGATGATCTATTTCTACAGGGAGGCTCAAAATCCTTCTTCTTGGATGATAAAAACCGAGAAATATATGTGGCGACTACATTATCTCCACTAAAAGCACGGGTGACAAGCTCTTGGCCAGATCTCTAAGGTGGGTGGCGAGTTATTGGTCATCCCAAACCGCTGGTGACGAGTTTTCGGTCACCCTAGACCGATGGTGGCGAGTCTCTGGGCAGGTTGCGCGCGGAAGTGACTGAGAATTCGTCAGCTTAGACCGAGGGTGACGAGACTGTAGGCAGGTCCCGCACGGAAGTGGCTAAAAATCCGTCAGCTTCCCCGCCAAGGTGGCGACATTCCCGTCAGGTTGGGATGATTTTGGAAAAGTCTGGGTCTATCTCATCTTGAGCTAGCTAGAATTTAGGCAGGTTTTTCTCAAAGGTGGCCAAGATTTCGTCGGCCTCTGGTCCGTGCCGGCAGATTTCTCGCCACCTTGCCCTCAAATTGGAAGATTATAGGTTATGATTATCCATAATAAGGGATTTTGTAGCATATATTGGCCTGGAGTGGCGAGATTTTGGCCAGTTTGGACGCGGAAGTGGCTGGAATTTCGGCAGCATCTGCTCTCAAGTGCGAAAATCCTACCAGGCTCTACTCTCCGATGGCCAGAACCTAGGAGATTGCTCGAAAACTCTGACGACCTCTATATATTGTGGGATATAGCTTCTTTGGTAGGGTTTCCGAGCAGATTCCTAGGTCTGGGTTAATAAAACGCCAATTGTTCGGTCTGCCTCGCCTGCTTGGGCTGCCAGATTTTAGCACAGGTATATATGCGACAAAGGCCCTTGCAGACAGCGGGCCCGGAGAATGGTTAGCTGGGGGGCGCTACCTTGCTGATGCGCATCGCAGACTTTTTCCTGACTATCCCGAGCCTTCCACTCATGATAGTGCTTGCAGCCTATGTGAGAGTGGATAGCGCCCCCACCATGGCCTTGATTCTGAGCATAACGGCATGGGCAGGACTTTCAAGGGCGATCCGCGCACAGGTGCTTTCTCTGAAAGAAAGGGAATTCATAGAAGCCGCCAAGGTCCTGGGGCTGCGCAAGAGCCACATTATATTCAGGGAACTCTTGCCCAATATGGGTTCATATATAGCCACCAACGCCATACTTGCCTTTACGGGGGCCATGTATGCCCAAGTGGGGCTGTTTTTCCTGGGTGTGGTGCCATTTTCTTCTCTCAATTGGGGAGTCATGCTGAATTTCGCCGTATCTCAGGGCGGGGCCCTGTACACATTGAGGAGCGTACATTACCTGCTGGCGCCAATTGTATGTATCGTCCTTTTGCAGACCGGTGCCGTCCTTTTCGCCCGGGCAATGGAGATATTATTCAACCCGCGTCTTAGGGTTCGATGACGTGGGGGAATCCGACGATATGGAGGTTCGGGCCTATGGCTAAGAAAGATGTCGTTCTTCAGGTTAAGGATCTAACGCTGGCATATATGACTCCGAGGGGGGCTCTCCGCGCTGTTGATCATGTCGCCGTTGATGTTTATTCCGGGGAGGTCCTGGGGATCGTAGGCGAGAGTGGGTGCGGGAAATCATCGCTGGCTTTTGCGCTGATAAAGCTGCTGCCTTCCTCGGCCCGAATTGAATCAGGGCAGATATTCTATGGCGGCAAGGACATCATCTCCGGGATGGACGGCCCATCTCTGCGAAAATTCCGGTGGCAGGAGATTTCAATGGTGTTTCAATCGGCACTGAACACCCTCAATCCTGTTATGAGAATAGGGGAGCAGATACAGGACGTGGTCCAGGCGCACCTTCGCCTTTCCCAGGCCGAAATATATGATAAGGCCGCTCGTCTTCTGGAATGGGTATATTTGAATCCTACCAGAGTCTGGAGGGCATATCCTCATGAATTGAGCGGTGGGATGCGGCAGAGGGTTGCCATAGCTCTCAGCCTGATACTGGATCCCAAAGTGGTAGTCCTGGATGAACCTACCACGGCTCTCGATGTGATCAGCCAGGAGATCATCCTCAGGATTCTCACCAGGATTCACCGTGAGATGAACATCTCCATGATATTCATCACCCATGATCTTTCTTTGGTTGCGCGAGTAGCGGAGAGGGTCGCAGTGATGTATGCGGGAAAGATAGTGGAGATAGGGACCTCAGAGGAGGTATTCTATTCCCCCAGGCACCCTTATACAATGGGCCTCTTGAAAGCGATACCTTCTACAGTAGGCGATCTCCGCAAACTTGAACCTATTCCAGGCTCACTCCCGGATCTCATCGAACCGCCCCCGGGTTGTCGTTTCAGGCCTCGATGCAATTTCGCCACGAAAGCCTGTAAGAAAGGCGAGCCAGAACTGATTCGTATAAATGAATCACATCAAATAGCATGTTTCAACTGGAAGGGAGCGGGACGCTGATGAATTCTAACATGCCTTTGCTGCAATTTAGACGGGTTACAAAGCGTTTTCAGACCCCAAAGAGCAAAGAGAATAGGAAGGGCATAATAACGGCCCTGGATGGGGTTTCTTTGGATCTCTATAAAGGTGAAATCCTGGCGCTGGTGGGTGAAAGCGGCTGTGGGAAGACAACTCTGGGGAAGATCGCGGTGGATCTTGTCCGCCCTGATGGTGGAGATGTCCTGTTTGAGGGAGAAAGTATCTATGGTTTCAGGAAGTCCAGGTATCTGAAGTATCGTCGCAGTGTGCAGATGATCCATCAAGATCCGTACGCGGCATTGAATCCCATGCGGACAATTCTTCAGACCTTAAGCGCGCCCATAGAGCAATACAAGCTGGCATCCGGACGCAGCGGCGTACTTCATAAAGCCGAGGAGCTTTTGAGGGTGGTGGGGCTCGAACCGCCTGGTGACATTCTGGGTAAGTATCCACATCAGTTGAGTGGTGGGCAGAGGCAACGCGTGGTCATTGCCCGGTCCATCTCTTTGAATCCATCGGCGATTGTGGCTGATGAAGCTGTTTCTATGATAGATGTCTCACTGAGAGTCGGGATTCTCAATCTCATGATGAAGCTGCGTGAAGAATTAGGCATAGCATATCTATTCATCACTCATGATCTTGGAATTGCGCGCTACTTCGCCCAAGGGAACAGGATTGCCATAATGTATCTTGGCAGCATCATGGAGGCCGGGCCCACGGAGGAAGTGATCAATTCTCCCATACATCCTTATACGAGAGCTCTTCTCACCGCGGTTCCTGTCCCTGATCCGCGAAGAGCCCGCGTCGAGAGACCACTTCCACTGAAAGAAGCAGAGATTTCAGGTCATTTCATGCCATCCAATAGATGCAGGTTCGAGCCCAGGTGCATCTATGCCACGGATGCCTGCAAAGAAGGCGCTCCTGTTCTCCGGGAGATTATGCCGGGAAGGCACGTAGCGTGTATTAGAGCTGATGAAATAGGGTAGTTATCTATTTTGAAAAAGGCAATCGCTCCCATTTTCATCCTGCGATGGCGGCGGTAGTCGTCCGCCACGGCGGATTCGGACTACCCCGGCTTCCCGTAGATCAGAAATGCGGAGCATCGCTGATGTCATGATTTTGGAGGAGGGTGAGGGGATCATGACCCCTGAGGTAGGGCGAATGCTCTTTGCTTCGAGCGCATGCCTGCTTATGATGAGTCTCATATGCATCCCTTATCTGGAGGCCAACTCCGCCGAATTTGTGGTGGACATCATGGCAGTTGGGCTAAACACCGGTTTTCTCATTTACCTCACGCGCCTGTTGAGGGCAGGAAATGGGAAAGAACGGAGGCGGTGAGAAGGACATTCGGAAGCCTTGCCGAAAATGGAATATTGGGTGAATCATTTGGAAGCCTTGCCAAGAATTCAGTATTGGATCGGGCATCGCACGAAGCGCCCCAGCGGGGCGATATGGAAGACTTCGACATTCTATTCATGAAGGGAGAATTCCTCGTGGCAGAAGTGGCAGAATCATTTAGGCCCGGTTAAAACAGGCGTTGGTCGTGAGGTCTGAACAAGCCTGACGGAGACTTCGCGCGCGGATTGTTGTGAATCCTTACAGAGCGGTCGAGAATCCTTGCAGAGCGATCGCGCTATTTACGTCCCCCATGCGCGGCTCTTCTTTTCTTTAGCTCTTCGCAAAGGGCGGAAAATGGTATATCTTGGGACGCCAGCGCCACCAGGGAATGATACCAAAGGTCAGCCAGCTCGGCAACGATGTCGCTGGATATCCCGTTTTTCGCTGCGATGATGAACTCCCCGGATTCTTCCCCGACCTTCCTCAGGATCCGGTCGAGGCCAGATGCCATAAGCCGCGAGGTGTAGGACCCCTCGAGCGGATTTTCTTTTCTGTCCTTGATCACGTCGTAAAGCTCATCGAGTATCCGGGCAGGCGAATCCGGATAGACAGGCGAATCCGAATGGGCAGGTGAATCCAAAGGATGTGCGGCGGCGCCGACCGCCTCATTTTCCTCTATTTCGAATTCACCACGTTCATTCAATCTCCTATAAAAGCAGGAAAAGAAGCCATCATGGCATGCCACCCCGGCCTGTTCGACATTGATGAGCAGGGTATCTCTATCGCAGTCCGCGCGAATCTCTTTTACCAGCTGGTAATGCCCGGAGGTCTCGCCTTTGAGCCAGAGGCTCTGGCGTTTGCGGCTCCAAAACCACGTCTTGCCGGTCTCCAGAGTTCTCCGCAGCGCCTCCTTGTTCATATATGCTACCATGAGCACGCATCCGGTCTTATGATCCTGAATCACAGCCGGAATCAGCCCGTCCGGCGAAAAGACCAGCTGAGACAAGATCTCATCGCGCAATGGTTTCGAATTCTCCACTGCATATCATCCTTCCTTCGCTCAGAGCCTCACTGGTATGCCCTTATCTCTCAAATACTCCTTAACCTGGCGGACCCGAAACATGCCGTAGTGAAAGACCGAGGCAGCCAGGGCCGCGTCTGCCAGTCCTTGGGTAAGTACCTGATAGAAATCTTCCAGCTTCCCGGCCCCTCCAGATGCAATAACCGGAATATCCACTGCTTCCGCCACTTCCCTGGTTATGGCAATGTCATAACCTTCCTTGACTCCATCTGTGTCCATACTGGTGAGAAGTATTTCACCAGCGCCCAATTCTTCAACTTTTCGAGCCCATTTCACAGCATCTATTCCTGTCGCGTTCCGGCCCCCATGTGTGAAGACTTCCCAATGGTCATTCACCCGTTTGGCATCTATGGCTACGACAATGCACTGGCTTCCGAATTTACGGGCTCCCTCGGAAATAAGGCTGGGATCGCGCACTGCCGCGGTATTGATGGAGACTTTGTCTGCCCCAGCCCGGAGGAGAGTTCCGATGTCATCGGTGTTTCGGATACCTCCTCCAACAGTGAATGGAATGAAGACTTGGGAAGCGACATCTCTTGCCACATCTACAATGGTGCTCCGGTCCCTCCAGGAGGCTGAAATATCTAAAAAGACCAGCTCGTCCACGGACTCATCATTGTAAAATTTCGCAAGTTCCGTGGGCGAACCTGCGTCTCTCAATTTCTGGAAATGTATGCCTTTTACTACTCTACCATCTTGGACATCCAGGCAGGCTATGATTCTCCTTGCAAGCATGTTCTCACCCCTGAAAACCATCATCGGGAGCCGCAGACGCAGCAGCTGGAATGTCGCCCCGCCACTGGGCATTGGAAGCTGCAGCACAGCAGCTGGGATGTGGCCCTATCGCTGGATGGACACCCGTGCCGCCATGGCGGCACCATCGGGGCCGCAAAATAACGCCCGCTATTTACTGGATAGACCCCCATGCTGCTGTCGCAGCGCCGTCAGAAGGATGGAAATCCCCCGAAGCGGACCCCACTATTTTCTGGGTAGCCGCAAGAACATCCTGGAGGGTCAGATCCTTCGTATAGAGTGCCCGCCCTATGATCATACCAGTGATCCTCCCGGGGAGCGCTTCTGATTCCCTTGCGGCCAATGCTATTTGTTTTACATGCGCAAGGTTTGCTATACCCCCAGATACTATCGTGTCGACGCCCATTCGCGCGACAGCCATGGCATGATCGAGATTTGGTCCCTGCATTGCCCCATCTCGCCGTATATCCGTCACTATCGTCTGCCGTATACCCAGAAGCTTTAGAGCCCTGACAACGTCCTCGATGGTCCGGCCTGTGTCACGCTGCCATCCGTCCACCGCCACTTGGCCATCTCTGACATCTATTGCGGCGATGATCTTGCCGTCGAACCGGTCGACCAGCTGGCTTATCAATTCTGGCGAATTGAGAGCGGCGGTGCCGACGATGGCCCATGAAACGCCTGCTTCAAATGCCTTCGCCACACTCTCAAAAGTCCTCAACCCGCCGCCTAATTCTATCTTGACGCCCGGCACAGCGCTGGCCATTTCTTTTATCAGCGGAAGGTTGACCGGCTCCCCGGCCGCTGCGCCGTCTAGATCTACTATATGAATTCTTGACGCCCCTTGAGAGGCCCAGAATGACGCTATTGCAACAGGATCTTCCGAGAATACCGTCTCTTTGGAGAAATCCCCCTGAAACAGGCGCACACATTTCCTCCGCCTGATATCAATGGCAGGGATGACTTCAAGGTATCCATCTTCAGGAGCGCCTTTATGGATTTTCTTGAAATCGCTCCCGGCGCAGTGTACCGAAACTGAGGGAGGCGATTTAACTGAGACAGGCGCTTTGCACAATCCGATTGAGGCAGGGGCCTTGCACAATCCGATGAAATTGGACAAAAGAGATAGCCCCACGCTGCCACTTTTCTCTGGGTGGAATTGGACACCGAATACAGACCCCTTGCAGACCGCCGAAGGGAAATTCACAGCTGGAAGCGCCACACTGGTGGAGGAGAGATCCTGTGAGCAGCGTGTTTCCCCAGAGATTTCAAATCCATATGTAGTCATCCCAACTTCAACATCGGCTTCATCCGGCACAGCATAGTATGAGTGAGCGAAATAGAAATAGGAATCGTCCGGGATTGTATCCAATAGCTTACATTCTCTCCGGATCTTTACTTGATTCCAGCCCATATGGGGGACTTTGGGCGCCTTTACCGGCAAGATGTGAGTTATGGCATCATCGAATTCAAATCTCCTCACCGAACCCTTTATAACTCCGAGACCCTCAGTCCATTGAGACTCTTCGCTTCTTTCAAACAGCAGCTGCATTCCAAGGCATATCCCAAGGACAGGCTTGCCGCTCGCCAGAAATGATCTGACTGTTTCATTAAGTCCGCTATTATGCAGGAAGTCCATGGCTTCCCCGAACGCTCCGACGCCAGGGAGGATGAGCCCGTCCGCCGCGGCCACCTGTTCCGGATCACTGGTGATGGTAGCTTCAGCCCCAAGGCTTTGCAGCGCCTTCTTGACGCTGGTGACATTCCCTATCCCGTAATCTAAAATGGCTATCATGATCATCTCACCATCCTTTTGCCGCGCGGAGGCGCCCCATGTAAGGGCCACGCGTGGAGATCCTCCACGTAGACGCCCCTCTTGTTTCATGCATGGGCAAGAACGTGGTATTGGGGTCAACCTCAAAGCACGCCTTTAGTTGACGGTATGGATGTTCTGCGGGTATCTAGAGATACGGCCTCCGCCAGCGCCCTTCCAAAACCCTTGAATATGGCCTCGATGATGTGATGCGTATTCTTTCCGTATATTAGATTGATATGCAGCGTAACCCTTGCATTCCGGACGAAACCCATGAAAAATTCCTCGATGACCTCTGTATCCATGTCGCCCACCTTTTCTCTTTGCAGGGGAACGTTGTAGACAAGATGACTCCTTCCACTTATATCGATGGCCTCACTTACAAGGGCCTCGTCCATGGGAATCTGGACGCTGCTGAATCTCCTTATTCCAGCTCGATCTGAGAGAGCCTTATCAACGGCCTGTCCGAGACAGATGCCGACATCCTCGACGAGATGATGGAAGTCAACCTCCACATCTCCTTCCGCTTTAATAGACAGATCAAACAGGCCATGGGCGCCCATCAAAGTCAGCATATGGTTCAAAAAACCGCACTGGGTATCAATTGAGACCACGCCTGATCCATCCAGGTCGATCTCAACTCCCACCTTGGTCTCGGAAGTTTCACGTCGTACTTTTGCCGAACGACAGATTTCCATGGCTTCCATTGGCATTCGGCGCAAGATGTCCTCCGGTTTGTTCAAGGAGGCCGCGCCCTACCTCTCCTTTCGCCATCTTCTTGCCAAGCAAATGTCATTGCTTTTGGACATATGGGATTCGTGATCGGATTAGAGACCTTTCGCTTATCTCAATCTGGATAGAGCCTCGAGAAATACATCATTGTCCTCTGGTCTCCCTATGGTCACCCTCAGGTACTGCGATATGTCAAGAGCTCCAGGGGCCAGATCATGCGGCCTTGCAAACTTTCGCACCCAGACTCCGGAATCGAGCAATCTCCTATAAGCCTCGTCCGCCGGAAGGGGAGGCCGGAGGAGAAGGAAATTGGAGGAGGAAGGGAATACCTCGATCCCAATCTGGAGAAGGCCGGCATATAATCGTTGCCTTTCCTTCTTTATCTCTTCCACGACTCTCAAGAGCTCATCCTGGTGACGCAAGATCATCTGGGCTGCCAGTATGGAAATAGAACTGCAGTTATACGGCAATTTCACCAGGTCCAGCTGTTCCGCCACCGCTGGCGCCATGATCCCGTAACCCATCCGTAGACCAGCAAGCCTCAGAGCCTTTGAGAAGGTGCGGAGAATGATGATATTGCCGCTCGATATATTTTCTTCGTCTCCTGGCCTCGCAGCCTCATTGAGGAGGGCCCCGCCTTCACCCCCTGGCCTCGCAACCTCATCAAGGAGGGTTTCACCGCAAAAATCGTAATATGCCTCATCGATCACCACGAGTCCCTTGGCTTCGCGGGCAAGCGTCCTGAATTCCTCGGTGTAGGCGCCGCCATTTGGGTTATTGGGATTGCAGAGGAACGCAAGCGAGGCATCATCAGAGAGTTCCTCCTGGAGCCTTTTCATATCGAGTGTGAAGCCTTCGCCAAACGGGACCTCCACCACTGGTATGCCAACGGATTCCGCAATCCGGCGATACATGGTGAAGGAAGGATAAAGTGTGATCACCTTCCTGGCTCTTTGTCTCCAGGCGAGTATGATCATCTGGAGCAGCTCATCAGAACCTACCCCGACGACTACCATATTCTCAGTGACTCCGAGCCTTTGCGACAGGTCGCGTCTGAGTTCATCTGCGTTCTCAGACGGGTACCTGTTGAATGGGAGCCTCAAGATCGCCTCGGCGATTTCGCGTTTGATGTGTAATGGAACGTCGTATGGACTCTCATTGGCGTTGAGCCTTATGAGAGGTGTCCGGCTATATTCAAGGGCCGCATCCGCAGCCTTGCCAAATGCATAGGAAGACATGCTAACTCGCCTCATTTCCTCTGCTGCCCGCCATAGATTCATCAGGGTGTGAATCTTGCGTCATAGACTCATCGGGGCGTGAACCCTGCATCATAGACTCATCTGAGCGTGGATCCTGCTTTGTATCTTTCGCTGAATTGTCCTGGCATTGAATCGCGCCTATGGAATCGAGCCGTATTCTCATTGAATTCGCATGGGCAAACAGGCCCTCGGTTTCAGCAAGCTTTATGGCATAGGGGCTTGCCTTCGCTAGATTTCTGGGGCTATACTTCACCACATTTATTGGTTTCAAAAAGTCCAGGCACCCCAGTGTCCCCCGGTACCTGGCGCAGCCCAACGTCGGCAGCACATGATTCGGACCGGCGACGTAATCTCCAATAGGTTCGGGACTATAATGTCCAAGGAATATCGTCCCCGCGTTCCTGATCTTCTCTAGAAGTGCCATGGGGTCGGCTACCAAAAGCTCCAGATGCTCCGGGGCGTATTCATTTGAAATCTCAATAGCCTCACCCATCGACGAGACCTCAACTGCCCCGCCATTTTGCGTGAGAGCCTTGATGATGACTTCACGCCTTGGCGCATTCCGCGTCTGCTTTTCGACTTCCGCGTCCACGAGATCCGAAAGGCCGGCTGCAGTAGTGATAAGAACAGCTGAAGCGAGTTCGTCATGCTCCGCCTGGGAGAGCATGTCCGCCGCCACAAAAGCTGGATCGGCGGTATCGTCGGCCAGTATGAGAATCTCGCTCGGCCCGGCCAGCATATCGATTCCGACGTCTCCATATACGAGCTTTTTGGCAGAGGTTACAAACGCGTTGCCTGGACCTACGATCTTGTCGACCCTCGGCACGATGTCAGTCCCATATGCCATCGCCGCGATAGCCTGAGCCCCGCCCACCTTGAAAATCTTATCTACACCGCAAATATCGGCGGCCACCAACACGAAAGGATTGATTTCCCCATTTTTGCCGGGCGGGGTGCACATTATTATTTCCTCGACCCCGGCGACTCGAGCCGGTATAGCCGTCATCATAACAGTGGAAGGGTAGGCGGCTTTGCCGCCAGGTGTATAGATGCCTACCCGCTTCAGCGGCGCCATTCTCTGTCCAAGGAATCCATCGCCATCAAGTTCCATTGTCCAGGAGGCGATGGGCTGGCGTTCATGGAAAGCCTTGATGTTTTCGAAAGCGAACATCGCCGCATCCATGAATTCCCTGTCGACAACGGCGCGGGCACGCATGATCTCATCTCTTGATACCTGGAGCCCTTCCATATCCAGTGAGATGCCATCAATCTCATGGGAAAGCTCAATCAGAGCCCGGTCCTTATAGGTTCTGACCCGATCTATTATCTGCCGGGCGACAGTTTCCTGCAGATCAAAGCGATTCTGTCTTCGTGACAGGAGTTCGCTGGCGGAAAGCCTGGGGATCATCATGCGCCATCACCTGCTTCAATTTCGGGCTCTCCTGTTTTTCCATCCTGTTCCATCGTGGGCTCTCTCATCTTCCTGTCCTGTTTCATCGCTGGCTCTCTTATCTTCCCGTCCTGTGAGATCCGCCCTCTATCATCTGCCGCAGGTTTCCTTTCATTTTTATTTCCATTTGCCAGAGGCCGGATAGCGTCAAGCAGAGCGCGTATCCTCGCGATTTTGAGCCCGAAGCTCGCGCGGTTCGCTATCAGCCTAGCAGTCGCAGTGGCGATTTCAGATACAACTACGAGATCATTCTCAGCAAGAGTCCTCCCGGTCGAGACTATGTCCACTATGAGATCTGATAGACCCGCCTGCGGCGCGAGCTCCGTCGCTCCATGTAGGGGAATGATCTTTACGTTAATACCCCTGGCATTGAAATATGTCTCAGCGACACGGGGAAATTTGGTAGCGACCCTTAGGGCTCTATGGCTGCTTCCACCGGGAGTGTCTAGGATACGGGACATTTCTGCCGCGAGAGTGCTGGGAGCTGCCACTACAAAGCGACAAAAACCAAACCCAAGGTCGACGAGTTCATATACGTCCCTTGCCTCTTCCATAAGCACGTCTTTCCCGACAATCCCTACATCAGCCGCGCCATATTCTACATACACAGGCACATCTGTGGGACGAGCGAGGATGAATCGCGCATCATCCACATCGAATACAAGCTTCCTGGTGTCTTCCTGCAGTTCACCACATTGGAACCCCGCCCCGCTCAGCACCCTCTGACAGTCAGGCAGGAGTCTTCCCTTGGGAATCGCTATGGTAAAGAGGTTCTCTTCTAACAACCCTAAATGCGCCCCCCTGCCATCAATATGTGCTCAATATGAAGGGCAAAGCCCACAGCTCCTTCTGAACGACCGAGAAGTCTGAGCAGGCCGTCGTATCGTCCCCCACCGCAGACGGGGCCGCCATGGCCAGGGGCATAAGCTTCAAAAACCATTCCTGTATAGTATTCCAAATCCCTGACCAAGCCTAGATCCAGTTGGATCTGGATGGAAGGCCTGTTTATCTTTGCCTCCTTGATAACCCTCCGCAGGCTTGAGACGACACATGAGATTCGACCAGAAGGATCATATGCCGCCAGCGCTTCTGCGCTTTCCAGCAGCTTTTCCCCATCTGGCAGCTCCAGGATCTCCATCAAGAAATCCCTTGACCCCTCTGGAATCCGGCTCCCTTGTATAAATCTCTCCAGGGACACGAGATCTCTGACCAGCAGGGCTTCCCTTACGCGGGTCTTTTCAGCTTCTTCCATGCCGGCGATTTCCATGACGGCCTCGATGAGGCCTACATGGCCGAGCCGAATTTGGCAGCTCGAGATGCCAGCTTCTTCGAGACACCTCGAGGCAAGGGTCAATATCTCTATGTCCGCCTCTGGCTCGCCGTCTCCCACCAACTCTGCCCCTATCTGGTGCGATTCAAGGCCGTCTGCCTCTCCGGGCCTGCGGGCTTTGAAGATGCTACCTGAATAGAAAAGGCGGAGCGGCCTCGGGAGCTCTCGCAATTCCTTTGCGGCAAGACTTGCTACGACTTCGGTCATGTCAGGCCTCAAGATCATGACCCGGCCGCGGTAGTCAATGAATTTGTAAGCCGAATCCATGAGCTTTTTCAGTGGCCGTGGCCCATTAGAAGCATATTCTTGCACAAGAGGTATGACTACTTCCTGGTAACCGGAGGCTGATAATATCCCTGCGAGACGAGCTTCAATCTCTCGCTTTGAGACGCTTTCAGGCGGCAAAAGATAACTGCGGCCTTCAGAAAAGGAATTCAATGCACTCCAACCTCTCCCACGAAATCCGTCATCGGTCTATTACCGCTTTAATCGCGAAATCTATCATTGGTTTGTCATCGCGCTAATCACGAAATCTTTCTCCGGTTTGTTATCGCGTTAATCATGAGATTTGTTGTTGATTTGCCATCGCCTTAATCTTGAAATCTATCATTGGTTTGTTACCGCGTTAATAAGGTAAAGTGTTAAATTAAAAGATCAAGAAGAGTCTACCACCTGATATACACCCTGTCAAGACCCTGATTTGGGCGGACTGGATTTTGGCGGCAGAATCCCTTCTTCACGCATCCTGTCGATGATAAGCCGGTAGCCATCCGCTCCATATTGGAGAAATCTCTTTACGCGGCTTATAGTGGCAGTGCTTGCGCCCGTCTTTTCGGCGATTTCTGTATAGGTGCGCCCTTCGTCCAGCATCAAGGCTACCTGAAATCTCTCCGCTAGCGACTTTATTTCGGCCACAGTACATAGATCCTCGAAGAACTTATAGCATTCGTCTACGGTCCTGAGGGACATCATCGCCTTGAATAGAAGGGTAGTACGGTCGTCCATCAGTTTCTCGCTGGAAGGCATTGATAACCACCTCATATCTTGTGATAGAGAGGATCGGTCATAATTAGTGGTTTCAACGTAATCGGCGATTCCCCTTCACGAAATCAAAGGATCAATTCCTCTCAATTCGAGATGAGCAGAACATATCATCTTATCTTTCATCTGTAAAAGACAAGATTTCCAATGGCCGTAGTCACCGGGCGGCTCAGCACCCATGCATTCGATGTCTGCGATGGGTTATAGAACCCTATGGCGCCATACGAAGGATCTTCTCCTCGAATAGCTTCATCTGCGGCCGCGAGCGAAGTGCTGTCAGGGGGAATATTGATCCGCCCATTCTGAACCACCTCATACTGCCAGTAACCACTTTCAACCTGGTATATGACCTCAGGAATAGTATCAGGATAGAGCGGGCTCTTCACTCTATTAAGCACAGTGGCTCCCACTGCCACCTGGCATAAAAAAGGCTCTCCTTCAGCTTCAGCCCTGATAAGGCGCGCAAGAAGCAGTTTATCTTCCTGGGAGATCCCGGGCTCATTGATTGGAGGTTCGCTTGGTGGGACGTCGTAACCGTCACCAGGGGTTCCAGGGGATACTGGAGGTGGAGTGCCTTCGGGGGGAGAGATTGCCCCCGAGGGAGGCACTCCGTGGGCATTTCCTCCAATCCCTGTGGCTACTGCCACAACGAGAGCAAGAATAAGAGCGATGGTAAGGGTGTCGTTGTGCATTGCTACAGTTGATACCTCTCTTGCTGCGAATATTGCTGCGAAACTTGCGTGTTATCGTGTTGTATAGCTGCAACAGATCATACCAGATTTGGGGAAAGTGATATTCGGTTGTCCAGATTCTGTAACCTCAAATATTACTTATCTTTTGTTCAAGATAGCGCCGTGATAGACTGTTGAATCTATATAAACCATGTCACCTGCTGCGGAAAAGAATCAACAAATATGGCTCATTAAATCCGTTGCGGCGTCAGCCTGTGGAGCTGCTAAGTGACATTCTCCACATTGCTATATTTTTCGACATGCCTGTCCAAAATCCTTCTTCAATCATAATAAAAAATGCGGACTAGCGGAGCGGGGTCAGCACACTCTCGACCGCACGCTCCAGATCTATGGGGGGATAAGATAAGGAGGGGGTGATTTTCCCCCTCCTGCCCGGTCAGGATACTATATACGCTACCGTCTGTAATGGTGGCCGCCTCCGCCTGTTCGCTCGGGCCGCGGACGGGCTTCATTTACAGTAAGGCTCCGTCCCTGGAAATCGATTCCGTTCAGGGCTGCAATCGCATCGGCAGCTCTATCCTCGGCCACTTCGACGAAGCCGAAACCCTTATCAGGGATAACGCGCACTTCAGCCGGGTCATAATCCGCGAACAAGCCGCGGAGCTCTGATTCAGTAGTGTGGTAGGGCAGATTCCCTACATATAGGCTTTTCAATGTCATCAATTATTCCCCATTTCCATATCATTAGATCATGTCTGAATTTGCCAGCTCCGTCTCCGTCCCGCATCACCGTCTCAAGAGAGCTGGTTCTTTTAAAGTATGCCCTGTGCTTCCCCGATATTATTCCGGCCATTGTTGTGGCGTCTGTGCCCATGTGGCAGCATCAGCGCCCATACCGGCGGTTGGTGCGACGCGCGGTCGTATCCCGTCCGGTTAGTCCACGGCTTCCACGCTCTCTACCTCAGGTATTTCAGCCTTTAAAGCCCGCTCTACCCCATTTTTCAGGGTAAGCCTGGACATAGGACAACCCACGCATGCTCCGGTCAGTCTAACTTTTACAATCCCACCGTCGATACCTACAAGCTCGACGTCTCCGCCATGGGCTTGCAGAGCAACCTTGATCTGATTCAGCACTTCTTCGACTTTTTCTTTTAACAAGTCCTTCACCCTCGTTTCCCCGCCCGTGAGAACCCATATCCATGAGGAGCAGGGCGGTTTATTTCCCCATGCAGCATTATTTTGTCGCCATCTCAATTATATAGTTTCATCCTTTTTGGGTCTATATAGTTGGATCAACCGATCAACCCCCGCCACCGCAAAAGTTGACGCCCAATAGCTGTGCCAAGAATATCTCAAGATGAGCTGATCTCAATGTCTAAGGATACCTCTACATTCGTGGAAGTATTCCAGGCGGTGATAGTATAGCGTCTCCCTTGAGGAACCCTTCTTCCCTGATTGTCCACCTGATTCCAGACCTCTCTGAACACCTGGGATTCACCGGGAGAAAGCGTCACCTCGGTGATCATCATTATGAACACCTTTCCGTGTGACCAGCGCCAAATCTCCTCGCCCCCGCTCATGATGAGGATGTCAAATTGCTGGCCTGTGCCATATTGCAGCGAAATTGGAGCCCCCGAGACGTTAGTCTTGGAGAATATGATTCGCACAGGTTCGCCCGGGTTATAAATACGCTGATTTGTATAAAGCATATAGAGGATGCCGCCTTCCAGGCGAGTCGCGTAGTTCCCACGTCGTCCTGGAGGGACAACTGGTGGCACCGTGGGGGGTACAACGGGCGGTCGCGGTGGTGGCACTGGCGGTGCTGGCGGCGGTGTTGGGGGTGCCGGCGGGGGACCGGTTACAGGGATCAAGATCATTTGGCCAGCGTAAATGAGGTCGGGGTTGGTGATGTTATTGGCTGCTGCAATCGCTTCAATTGTTGTTCCGTACCTGGCGGCGATCTCCGCCAATGTGTCGCCGGGCTGGACAATGTAGACCCTGAATCCTGGGACGACGGTTACGGGGGGCACTGGTGCCGGCGGCCCGGGCGGTCTGGGTGGGGTGGGTCTTGGCGCCGGTGGTCCTGGAGGGACGCCGGCGACGGGTATCATTAAAACTTGTCCAGGAAAGATCAGGTTCGGGTCGGGAAGATCATTTGCTCTGATGATCGCCTCTGGCGTAACACCATATTGTTGGGCTATGCGCCAGATAGTATCCCCGGCCTGAACAACATAGCTGATCATGGCCATTTACCTCCTCAGGAAGAGGCTTTCTTCCTTCAGCAATCTGAATACCTCATCTGGTCCTATGAATACGCTTCTGGGCCTGCTTATATCACATTATTAAAGTCTATGAAAGCATGACACTCTGATCCGCTGATTCGTCAATTTCGGATTACCTTGTATCTGGAGAAATGATAGATATGTCCGGCGCCTGGATTTGCCCCAGTCCACCGCAAGTGGGAGATCGCGGATATGAGGCCGCTCAGAGTGAAAGGTCATGGAATATCAGGCCGCTCAGAATAAAAGAAAAAGATCATGGAACGTCATGCTGCTCAGAGCGAAAAATCGCAGAATATCAAACCATTTAGGGCGAAAGGTCGCGGAATATCGGGTCGCTCAGAACGAAATTAGAGAGAAAGATCGCGGAATATCAAGCCACTCAATGGTTTAGGATAAAAGTATGTAGACTTTTGTGGCATTCTCTGGCCTGCCTTCACTACACTGCGAATATCATCGAGCCGGGTAGGGCTGAGGAAAAAGGCCATCTGACACCTGCCGTTCATTACCCTAGCTTGCGCTTCGCCGGGGTCTCGCGTATATGATAGATTTAGATCTGTTTCGCCCAATTCTCGCATCATGATGTGATTTATCAAGATTTCATGAAGCAGGGTGACATCCAGGTTCCCCCGCGGAGATGATGCTTCTTTGCCTAATAGCTTCTCGACTTGGGTCCTGGTAGCAGGGTCGTCCTTCATGATGAGACTGAAGTACCCCGCCTTATCGATGAGAACAAGAAATGAGTGTTCCTCTCCAGGCAATGATTCTGGCATAAGGTCCCCCATTTCTTCTATCGTGAAGAATCTTTCGGCGGCCTGGAGAAATCGAGATTTATCAAGGGCTTTGAAGTTCTCTAGCATGCGGTGGGTAGGGAAGACCGTAAGGTCTTGGGTATCCATATTAACCAGCCACATCATGACATAATCGGCTGGTATATTATTTCCAGCAACATAATTGGGCGCCATGCCCTCACTGGCCACCTTGGCTGATCTTATTTCATCCCGGTAGACCATTGCTGTTTCATAACGATGATGGCCATCTGCTATGTAGATCTGCTTGTCTAGAAAATATCGCTCCAATGATCTCACAAGGTCTTTATCGCAAAATGACCATACTCTATGGGAAATGCCATTGTCATCGGTGAGTTCCATAGCCGGTCTATTTGAAGAAATGATCTCTGAAACAATACTGTCAGCCCCTCCAGAGGGGTCTGTATACATACCGAAAATCGGGCTGAGATTTGCCTTGCAGGACCGCATAAGGGCCAGTCTATCCTGCTTGGGGCCTGGCATAGTATCCTCATGAGGCAGGATGATCCCCTTCTCGTATTCCTCTATCTTGACAGCTGCAATTATACCGCGCTGGATGAGGGAAGACTTTGGCGCACTTTTCACACTTGAAGGCCCTGACCTTCTCCCCGAATGTTCATCATCGGAAGCGGAGCTGTCAGAAAACTGAGCTCTGCCCGATGTTTGTTTCTTGCCATATGTAGGGAAGGCCTCAAGGGAATATTCTTCTTCATAAATGTATAAAGAAGGTTCTGAATCCGCCACGAGAATCCCTTCGGTCAGCCACCGACGGAACGCCTCGCCCGCGCGTATGTATTTATTTTCGTGCGCCCCATCCCCTGGCCTATCCTTCCCTAGGATCAGCCTTATAACGTTCTGGGGGTGCCTCTCATATAAGATGTTTTGCATTTCAGGGCTGATGACATCATAGGGCGGAGCTATGACCTTGGACAAATCCGCGATGCGCTCTTGGTTATAATGAATGCCCTCAAACGGTATGATTTCTGCCATATTATCGCCGCAAGGGAATGTGCATGATGGGATATAGATCTGTCGCGGCTTCTCTCCTTTCGTGGTTTAAGGAAATGCTATGGCCCTGCATGGCCCAGGCGGTTTTTTGTGCCATCTTGTTTATCCCGCGCCTCATACGCACTGGGGGTTTTTTCGTGCCAATTTTATCGCAATGACATGCGGAGGTCAATGTCGATATATGGAGGCCGATTTATGCATCCGGCCCAATCCTTGATGTCAATCACTCGCCAGCCAGGATGATAAAACACTTACCACCCGGCGGCAAGTGGTCATCTATCTAGCCCTTATCATAAAGCACTGCTAAGATTCCCGGCTTCGTTTACCTATGAAAGTTATATGTATCCCAGCAAGATCTTTTCATGCCAAGACCTGTGGCAAGGCCCTATTATCGGCAGACCCCGCACGTTGTATGTTTTAAATCTGAGTTTGCCTATATCTTGTTTATCCGTGGAAGGATTTTTATAATGAGGCTAGAATAATGCGGAATGGGAGATCTGCGAAGGAATTCGAGGAGGCATATCCTGGAAGTATGGGGCCTCCAAAGGATAGGGCAGGGGGATTTATTTTCGGGTGAAGATTGCTGTAGTTGATGGTCAGGGAGGGGGAATAGGCAGGAGCATCATTGAGCGTCTGAGACGCGATCTCACTCCGGAGGAGTTAGCTCGGGTGAGAATTATAGCGCTAGGGACAAATGCCCTCGCCACCGGGGCGATGCTGAAGGCAGGAGCTGATGAGGGGGCTACCGGCGAGAACGCTGTGGTTCATACGGTTGAAACCGTTGATCTCATATTGGGGCCTCTCGGTATTGTCCTGGCAAATTCGATGCTCGGTGAGCTTACTCCCAGGATGGCCAAGGCCATCACCACCAGCAGAGCCCGAAAGCTGCTCATCCCTATGAACCGGTGTGGGGTGGAAGTCGTGGGTATTCAGACCGAGTCCATGCCCAGGCAGCTGGAGATCCTAGTTGAGAAAGTGAAGGCAATGCTGTAGCGCGACGATCTAGCAGTCCGCGTCGCCAAATGTCGCCAAATATCGAAGAATGGATTTCAGACCACGAAGGTCTTTGAGTCTCAGTCTGAAGGCAGAGACTACTTCGCGGTCTTTTTTATTGCCTGATCTTCAAAAGGTGCCCTTTACGGCATATGAAATCAGGCGAGGCCGACCACCGCGAGCAGAATAATTCCTTGAATATATCAAAGGGGGTTATTTCATCATGGTTCGACCAGAATTGCGAAGCCTTATTCGTGGCGGGCTTTTTATCGCCCTTGGTATCGTTCTTCCAATAGCCTTTCATTCCATCGGCGCTGGTCCGGTTTTCTTGCCGATGCATGTGCCGGTACTGTTGGCAGGATTCATTGCGGGGCCCGCGACCGGAACCTTGGTAGGAATATTGACGCCTATTCTGAGCGCGTTCCTCACGGGAATGCCACCTCTTATGCCGCCGAAAGCCCAGATGATGATGGTGGAACTCGGCATCTATGGAATGCTTACAGGACTCCTCTATAGGACTGTGAAATGGAATCTGATACCATCCCTCGTAGTCGCCATGTTAGGCGGGCGTATCGCATATGGAATCCTAGGAGCATACTTGCTGCCGCTTTTCGGGTTCAAGGCTGTGCCGGTTTTCTATCCAATTACCGGGGGTATAGTGTCCAGCTTGCCGGGAATCGTGATACAACTGATCTTTGTGCCATCGATCGTCTGGCTCCTGGAAAGGCATGCGAAAAAGGAGAGTTCGGTGAGCCGGAGCTAGGGGCAGCGGACGCAGCATGACAGGGGTATGGATACTCCTCCCGGCGGACGCAGTATAGCCGGGGATGGTGATGCCGTCCCGTCGGACGCGACCTTGCTGCAGGTCGCTCTGTGATCCGAGGCCCTCGGGCTATATGGCCTCGGATCAAAGCCGCTGGGACGATACCGCCTATATCCGAGTCGCCACCGTTCAGACCAATGCCGATGGGATGAGCACCACAACCCCGAGTCTACCGGCTATAGATCAACGTTGCCGGGATGATGCCGCTGGAAGTACATGTAAAGAGACTGTCTACGAGATAGACAATCTACTGCGTTTGCTGTCTATAAAACAGGCAGGCTGCCAATGACGCACTCTGAAGCGAGAGCGCCGGTCGGGCCGGCATTAGGGATTACACTGGCGAAGATATCGTCACTTTAGACCTAGCATATTCCATAAAATCTCTCATTCCGGATACTTGCCTCCAGAATACTCCATTTGAGACGGGGGTGTTGAATTTGAGGGAAAAAGGAAGGCTGTGGATATGAAGCATCTGTGGACTTATGGATAACCCCTTCGGGGTTACTCAAAGGGTCCACAGATGCTTGGACAACGCTTCGCGTTGACTACATATCCACAATATCCACAGCCCCGACGACGCCGATCTGATTTATTGAAAAACAGAGAAAAGGCGAGATCGAGAGAGTTAGTCTTAAAACATTAAGATGAGTGGCATAATTTTCGGCACCTGAGGGTAGAGGCCGCCGAAATTCCAGCCACCTCTGCATCCAAGTCGGCTAAAATCTCGCCACCTCCAGCTAAGATATACCATAAAGTTCCTTCTTATGGATAATCATAACTTATAATCTTCCAATTCGAGGGCAGGGTGGCTAGAAATTCGCCACTCAGGTCCAGGGGCTGGCGAAATCTTGGCCACCCTTGAGCAAAACCTGCCTAAATCCTAGCCAGCTCAAGACGAACTTGATCCAGACTTTGCCAAAATCATCCCGACCTGACGAGAATATCACCATCCCGATAAGGAAGCTGACAGATTTTTAGCCACTTCTGCGGGGGACCTGCCTGCAGTCTCGTCACCTTCGGTCTAGGCTGACGGATTTTTAGTCACTCCCGCGCGCAACCTGCCTAAAAGCTTGCCACCCCCGGTTTAAGCTGACGAATTCTCAGTCACTCCCGCGCGCAACCTGCCTAAAAGCTTGCCACCCCCGGTTTAAGCTGACGAATCTTCAGCTAACTGCGCGCGGGACCTGGCTAGAGACTCATCATCGGCGATTTGATGTGACCGGAAAATCGCCACATGTTTCGAGGAACTGGCCGAAATATCGCCGGCTGACCCAGGTCCCGTTCTCTACCCTGAAAATCGATGGTGGCCATTTTCATCCGTCCGATGGTGCCGCCGCAGCGGCATGGGGGTCTACTTTGAAAATAGCTGAGCGCCATTTTCATTTTTCGTTGGTGCCGCCGTGGCGGCATGGGGGTCTACCCTTAAAATGAGCTACCCTTAAACCCACTTTCCGCATGTATAGTTTACCAAATGGCGTCGTAGCGCGGTTTATGGCCGATCAGAAAATTGTGAAAGGGTTAAGTCGAAATTTTATGCAAACTTTCGAACCTAGGTAGCATCGGTAATTGTAGACTGGAATATTCTACATGCAAAATATGGGCTTAAAATGAGCTGCCGCTGTTTTTACGCTCCTGATGGTGCCGCCATGGCAGCATGAGGGTCTGCCACTGAAAATAGCGGGGGCCGCTTCGGGGGATTTTCATCCTTCTGCTGGTGGTGCCGAGGTAGCATGGGGGTCTACCGAGAAACTGTGCATGATAATATGGCAGATCCCCATGCCGCTGAGCGGCGCCATTATGCGCCCGGCGAATCGGATACTGCGGATGGATGATGTTCTAAGTCTTGTCAAGGGGTGATCCTATGGATGATCTTATTATGGTGATCTTATTGCTTGTCGAGACGTATCACTCGATCAGATAGTTCGCATTTGAACCGCTGAGGTAGCGTTTTTATGTAGTCTACTAGGGCATCCAGGTCAATCGGCCCGGTCTCTTGATCTTTCGCCTCTTTGAAGACTATGAAGTTATCTCCTCCTGCTGCGAGGAACGAGTTGGCCACGACTGTATATGTTGCGGCTTTATCAATGGGTTCATCGTTCTCCAGCCATATCTCGACAACTTTGTCGCCGAAAGGACGGCGGTCGTCCCAGCTGTACTTGAGGCCTGAGATCTGGAGGAAGCGAGTCCGTATTTGATCTCCCTGCTTCTGCCATTGCTGGTTGAGCAGGGTATAGATCTGCTCTCCGGTCATCTTCATGGTCACCAGGTTATTTCCGAAAGGCTGAATCTCATAAAGTCTCCCCCAGGTGACAGGGCCTTGCTGGATGTCTGCCCGGATGCCGCCCGGGTTCATGAATGCCATTTGGGTCCCGGCCTTCCAGCGTTGCGCGTCTGCTATCAGATTGCCCAGGGCGGATTCCCCGGCAGGGGTCTGCTCCCGCGTTATATCTCCGGCAGCCGTGCCAATGACGGCCTCGATGCGCGGCTTTATATCAGCCGCATACTTTGCTATTAGTTGTTCAAATCGCGGTTCTGGCTTCTTTTCGTCTGCCCATACTGTGACGATTTCGCCAGTTGCCCGTGTCACATCGCCTGTCCGCCGGTTGATGATTAGATCCACATCAGCGAAAGCTGTGCCCTTGCTGTAGGCTTGGACTACAAGCTTTCCGTCCACCTCGCCATTCAGATAAGTATGTGTATGTCCACTTATTATCACATCTACGGCATCATCGATATTCTCCGCGATCATCCTGATCGGCCCCGTTATTTCGCCTGTTTTGCTATCCTGGATCCCGCCCTCATGGGCCAAGACCACTATGGCCTCGACTCCTTTGGCACGGAGTTCGGGAACATACTTATTTATGCTCTCGACAGGATCGAGGAATTCCACACCAGCAACACCTGTCGGCATGACGATGGTTGGGGTCTCCGTTGTCACGACTCCAATGAAACCTATAGGAATGCCACCTACAGTCTTTATTACATATGGCGGCAAAATCGGATCGCCAGTATCCTTGCTCACCACGTTAGCAAGCACTAAGGGGAAAGATGTCCCGGGCCAGTAACCTGTTGCCTGGTGGCGACCCCCATATTGCAATCTCAAGAGTTCTGACACACCCTCATCGAACTCGTGGTTGCCAGGGACACCCACATCAAACCCCAGGAGTTGCAAGACTTCCAGAGTAGGCTCGTCCTGAAACAGGGCAGAGATCGGTGGGCTTCCTCCGACCATATCCCCAGCATGAACCATAAGAGTAAGAGGATTTGACGCCTCTCGCTCCAGCAGATACGAGGCAAGATAAGCTACCCCGCCAGCCGGCCGGTTTGACACATTGGAGGTTTGAGTTAGACTGCCATGAAAATCGTTGATGCTCAAGATCTGGACTTCAAGGGTCCCATCATCAGCAAGGGACGGCCCGGTAATAGAGAAGCTGGCACATATCAATACCAATAACACCGCAGCCAGAAAACCACCAGTTTTTCTCCTTAACACCTGGATATCAACTCCTTCTGCATGTCTATATGGGATCCGACTCTATTTTTATACTCGGATCCCATTTTCCCTCCTTTTCATTTTAAGATTTCATCTTTAAGGAATTCTTGCGGATAGATCAACTGGTGGTAAAAAGCCTGCTATAGATTTCCATGATTGCGTCGAGATCACCGGACCTCTTGGCTGTTCTCAAAGTAGACCCCCATGCCGCTCCGGCGGCACCATCAGGGGGATGAAAATCTCCCGAGGAGGGCGCCGCTATTTTCGGGGCAGCTAGCTATACCCCTGTTGACTGCCCTTGATAGATTACTGTAACCTCATTGCTTCTAGTGCTCTCGTTGCCAGCTGCGTCAACCGCTGTTACCACATACGAATATGTGCAGCCCTCCTCGACCCGGGCATCCTGGAATGCTGTATCTGTTCCTATCGTCGCGATGACCTTATAGCCGCCAAATGGCAGATCGCGCCTGTAGACTTTGTAATTGGCAAGATCATTTTCAGGGGTAGGTGGAGCTTGCCAGGACAATTCCATAGCGTCCGGTCCCGCGGTCACCATAAGCCCGGAAGGAGGGGCTGGCGCCTCATTATATTCGGTTCCCACTGTAATGCCGCCGGATGAGAAGTCCCAGTTGACTGTTGTTGTTTTACCCGGGTTTATATCAATACTTGTCCAAAGGCTTTCATAGATCATGACTCCCTCTGCGTCGTAAAGCTTGATCATCATATCATAAGTTTTGGGTAATATGCCAGGTATTGTGGCGTGAATCGTATCCGTTCCCGGTTCACGTTCGATATCCACCTGACTGCGGAGGTTGGTGGAATCCTTATACAGGCGCAATTTATGAACATTTTGCTGGTTTGGTATAGCTCTGAGGTCTGCATGAAGCTCCAGGGTTCCGGTAGCAGGCTTGAGGACTATGTTGGAGCGAGCTTCCTGGCCCTTCAGCACTGCGACGCGCGAAGTTCCTTGATACATTATGTTGCCCGCCTCATCTTTCATGGACACAGTGACAGTCCACGGACCTACGAGCACCCCGGTGAAGATCACCTCAGCCGCGCCATTCTGCAGGGCAGCATTTTGGGAGAGGACTATGGTGCCATTGGTGAGAGTGACCTCTACTTGAGACAGGTTCAACTGGCGGTTTGGATGTAGCATATCGCCATGCTTCGAACCAGGTGACCTTGTGGTCTGAGACTCCGGTGTTGAGATAACAACCCTCACTGACCCGGTGCCCTGCTGTACTCTAGGCGTCACCCCTCCCATGGAGCATCCAGCCATGAAACCGAGCAAAAGGCAAAGAAGACCAATACTGATGAGAAATTGACGAGGCATGATTTCCACCTCCACACACCCTATTTTGGTTCGTCATGGAATCATGGATAATTCTACCTGCCTTTTAATCAAATTTCAACCATATATTACAAAATAATACTTAAATTCATTCTTTTGGGTGATAGTAGGATAGGGATAAATCTCTTATCCTAAAGGGGAACAGGTTTTTTCACGAAGAGAAGCGAGCTTTCATGAGAGGGTGAATTCTCTATCCTTGCCTTGGCAGTTCTTCCTTATAGTGTTATAATCAGCACATATGGGGATGCAAAACATACCATCAGGCACCGGGGAAGGAAGTAGTTAGTTGATTGAAGCATCAGAGATCTATCAATACAAAGGGATTATTCTAGACAGATTCCAGCGCGAAGCAATCGACAGCATTCTCAAAGGCAGATCGGTCCTGGTCTCGGCGCCAACGGGCGCAGGGAAGACTCTGATAGCGGATTTTCTGATAGACGAGGTCCTCGCGAGAATGGGTAAGGCAATATATACTGCTCCCATCAAGGCGCTCAGCAACCAGAAATATAAAGATTTCAAGGCTGTGCATGGGGCTGAGAATGTAGGCATAGTGACCGGGGATGTTGTGATTAACGATACTGCTCCTATCCTGGTAATGACGACGGAGATATTGAGGAATATCCTGCATACCGACATCAACCGTCTTGAAGGGGTATCCCATGTGGTTTTCGATGAAATCCACTACCTGGGTGATAAAGAACGGGGGAGTGTATGGGAAGAAGCCATAATCTTCCTTCCGGGGACCATTAAAATATTAGGGCTTTCTGCAACTATACCAAATGCGCGCGAACTCGCTGATTGGATGAGCGAAGCGCGAGGAGAGAAGGTTGATGTGGTCTGGCATCTGGAGCGGCCCGTTCCTCTTGTTCATTCCTTGTTTGAAAAGAATCTGGGCCCGTGCACGCTTCATGATGTTGTAAAGTATTACAATAAGCAAAGGCGGAAGGCCATGCACCGTGGGTTGAGGCGATTTGGAGGGAATAGGCGAAGGTCGAATCAGGATTTTGACCTTGGTTCTGATGATCCTTTCAGAGACTGCGATTACGATGATGATCATGGTGCTGATGGCCATGACATTTTTCCCGCGACTACCCATATCGACCTCATTGACTATCTCAATCCAGATTTCCTTCCATGTCTATATTTCCTTTTCAGCCGGCAGCAATGTGAGGTTAGGGCAGCGGAATTGGCCAGGCACCATTCTTTCCTGTCTGGTCCCGAAATAGAGGAAGTCGGCAGATTCTTCGATGAAAGGATCGAGGGATTCTCGGTGTCAGACCTCCCGACGACACAGGCGCTGCGTCGGGTATTGACACGGGGGATAGGATTCCACCATGCGGGCCTGCTACCGGTTCTGAAAGGGATTGTAGAGGATCTGTTCGCGCAAAGGAAGATTTATGTGCTTTATTGCACAGAAACCTTTGCTTTGGGGGTAAACCTTCCCGTCAAGACTGTATGCTTTGATTCTCCAGAGAAATTCGACGGTATCGGATACCGGCCGATGACTCACCAGGAATATTTCCAGATGGCGGGACGGGCGGGGCGCCGCGGCATTGATTCTCAGGGATATGTTTTCACTCTAGTGGATCTTAACTTTTTCCGCAAAGAGCAATACCCAATCTACGAGGAGAAGAGGGTGGAGGATCTCGAAAGCCAGTTCAAGCTATCCTACAATACTTGCCTGAATCTGATAACGAAATATGATGAAAATGAAATCAGAGTCCTCCTTGATAAGAGCTTTGCAGCCTATCAAAGGCGCAGGAAAATCACTAATATCGCAGAAGAAATAGAGAGGCTCAAGGAAAAGAGGGATGACCTGGCCTCGGAGCTGGGGCTCGACGAAAACAGGAGACTCCCCAGATCTGACGCAAGGAGATTGCGTCGCCTGAACAACAGGATTGATTTCCTGTCACGGGAGCTTGCGGGAAGTTATTCTGCAGCTTTCTTGATGGATGAATTCGAAAGAAAGGTACAGGTTTTGAGATATCTTGATTATATAGTCGGAGGGGGCATAGCGTCCATACGATCCAAGCGACATCGCAAGGGCGAACCCGCGAGCCCCGAGCTCACCCTCAAGGGGCTGATGGCCTCGCGTATAAACGTGCAGGAGCTTCTGGTGACGGAGCTCTTGTGGGGAGGTTTTTTTCATAGGCTGGACGAGGATCAGATAAATGCCCTTGCAGTCGCCATAGACTATGAACCCCGCAGAGAGAGTTTTGGAATAAAACGCGCGCCATTTGATATGGATGCAATCCAGGACATCGTTAACAGAATACGCAGGACCGAGATGGAGATTCTCGGTCACTCAACCGTGATCTTTGACCCGAGCCTTTCTACCCTGGCATACCTGTGGAGCAAAGGGATAGAATTCATTGATCTCATGGCTGTGGCGAAAGCGGGGCCGATCCCATCGGCTCTTGCCTCTCGCCTGGAGAAATCCCTCAATTTGAACCGCAACAGCTTGAGACGGGTCTATATCAATGATATGTCTGCCGAGGGAGACATTGTTCTGGCTCTCAGGAGGGCCATCGATCTCCTGCGGCAGGTAAAACTTGCTTGCCCAGAGGATGAGGAGCTGATACAAAAGATCAACAGATGCATGGACAAGATGGATCGTGATGTGGTGAGGGTTGACCTTTGATAAGGTGAAAACGGGACGGAGGGAGGGAGGCGCCGTTTGTTCGCGAGAGGTTTACGGGTACGGCGTATGCAATGAAAGGACTCATGAAATTAGATATGGCTCCGGGAAATATGGAGATCAGGGAGGTTTCTGTCCCATCACCCGGGCCGGGTGAAGTGCTCATTGAAGTGAAGGCTGCTGGTATCTGCGGCTCTGATATTCACATCTATCACAGCGATATCAAGATCCCTTTGAGACCGCCGGTTATCACTGGGCATGAGTTTTCCGGGGTAATTGCCGCAGTCGGCGAAGGTGTCTCGGGCTGGGAGATCGGCGAAAGAGTGACGTCAGAGACGGCTGTTATCTATTGCGGCAAATGCCTTTATTGCCGCACCGGATTCTACAATCTTTGTCCGGAACGCAGGACGCTGGGCTATTGGGTGAACGGCGCATTTGCTCCGTACACTGTGGTCCCGGCTTCCAGGCTGCACAGGCTCCCGGAGAATATCTCATTTGAAGAAGGCGCCATGACTGAACCCCTCGCCTGCGTGGTCCACGCGGTGAATGAACTCACCAGCATCAAGGCCGGCGATGTTGTGGCCGTGGTTGGCCCCGGGCCTATAGGACTCTTGGCGTTGCAGCTTTCCCGCCTTGAAGGAGCTGATGTGATAGTCTTTGGCACCTCCACAGATGAGGCAAGGTTGAAGATGGCAAAGGAATTGGGCGCGCTGGAGACTGCAAGCATCCAGGATGTGGATGCTATTGGCTTCATGGGAAAGATCACAGGCGGGTTGGGAGCAGATGTAGTTCTCGAGTGTTCTGGATCAGCTGGCGGCACCGCTCTTGGGCTTGATCTTGTGAGGCGGATGGGTCAATTCACCCAGATCGGCCTCCATGGCAAGAGGATAGAGGTAGATTTTGAGAGAATATGCTACAAAGAACTCAAAGTTACAGGAAGCCTTGGCTCGATTTGGAGTTCATGGGAGAAAGCGCTCAAGTTCATGGAAGATGGCGGTGTGCAGCTGAAACCCCTTATCGGGGACATTCTCTCTCTTACAGATTGGCAGGAAGGATTTAAACGGTTCGAAGAGAAAAGAGGATTGAAAATCATCTTTAGACCCTAGACATAAGGTCGATGGCGTATGGTCAGGCAAGGAACCGGAAATCCTCGCCATGCCACAGTATACTATGCCATTTTCTGTTCTTTTTGTGTTTTATGCTATCGGGGGGATGATGGTGGGAGTCTTAATATCAGAGTTGCCCGCGATGGTTCTAGTTGAACAACAATTCCCAAGAGAGACTATCCCAGATATCGAAGGGGAGGTAGCATCCGAGCTTGCAAGGATCAGCGCGAAGGACCGCATCTCACCCGGTGAGAGGGTCGCGATCACAGTAGGCAGCCGCGGGATCGCCAACATTGCGCGTATCGTCAAAGCCGTGGTTTCATATTTGAAGGACCTGGGCGCTTCACCCTTTATCATCCCGTCCATGGGGAGTCATGGCGGTTCTACGCCGGAAGGCCAGCTGGAGGTGCTCGCAGGATATGGCATCACATCTGAGTCAATGGGCGTTCCAATAATACCAGGCACTGATGTGGTTCAAATCGGCGTAAGGGCGGGAAATAAACCGGTATATGTAGATAAGGTGGCTGCATCGGCGGATAAGATCGTAGTTGTCAATCGAATCAAGGCCCATACCGATTTCCACGGCAGGATCGAGAGCGGCATCATCAAGATGCTTGTCATTGGCCTGGGGAATGAAAAGGGCGCTTCGATGATCCATTCCGAAGGAATAGCAGGGCTCCGAGACGGAATTCCTCAAGCGGCGCGGGTCATCCTGGATAAGCTCCCCGTAGCATTCGGCATCGGGATCATTGAGAATGCCTATGATGAAACCTCCTTGATCCGGGCCATTCCATCTGACCAATTATTCGTTGTGGAACCGGATCTCCTTATAGAGGCCAAGAGGAGAATGGCCAGGCTTCCTGTTGAAAAGGCAGATCTTCTGATTGTCCAGGAGATGGGGAAGGATATTAGTGGGAGCGGGATGGACACGAATATCATTGGCAGGGTCAAGATCGCAGGCGAGCCGGATCTTGAACGCCCGGTATTTCAAATGATAGTCGTCCTGGATCTTACTCCGGGAGCCCATGGGAACGCCATTGGGATCGGGCTCGCGGACTTCTGCACGAAAAGGCTTGCTGATCAGATCGATTGGGAAGCTATGTACGTCAATGTGATCACCTCGACGTTTGTTGAGCGAGGCAAGCTTCCCATCGTCTGCGCCAATGATCGCGACGCGATAATATCAGCTCTCTCTGTATGCTGGGACATGGACCCTTCGCGCGCTCGCATCGTGTACATCAAAAACACTCTCAAGATATCCAGGATTTGGGTTTCTGAACCACTTATGGAAGAATTGTCTGCTGACTATCCCATTGAAATACTGGATAGCCATGTAAGATTTGAATTTGACCATCAGGGTAGATTGAGCAGCCCGAGTTGGAAAGGGGTATTGGAATAGTCATGGGAATGTCGCAGGAAAGGGTCGAAGAACTCTCCAAAATCGCCAATGATCTCAGGAAAGACGTTGTTACCATGATCCATAAGGCGACTTCTGGTCACCCAGGAGGCTCGCTCTCAGCCGCTGATATTGTGACGACGCTATATTTTGAAAAGATGCGGGTAGATCCTTCAAGGCCAGAATGGGAAGATCGAGACAGGTTTGTGGCTTCCAAGGGGCATGCCGCCCCCATTGTCTATGCGGCCCTCGCGCGCCTCGGATACTTCCCGCGTGAGGAACTCTGGACGTTGCGCCAAGTAAATAGCATCCTCCAAGGACACCCTGATAGGATCAAAACACCTGGCATCGATATGTCTTCAGGCTCTCTTGGCCAGGGGCTTTCTGTAGGAATCGGAATGGCTCTGGCAGGGCGTCTCTCAGGTAAGGACTATCATGTTTATGTTCTCTTGGGCGACGGCGAGCTCAATGAAGGGCAGATATGGGAAGCTGCCATGTCTGCCGTGAAATTCAAGGTTTCCAATCTGACTGCCATATGCGATTGGAATAGGTTGCAGCTGGATGGGCCTACGGAAGAGATCATGCCCATGGAGGGAATTCCGGATAGGTGGAGAGCTTTTGGTTGGAATGTACTGGAGATAGATGGCCATGACATAAAACAGATTTCTGATGCAATTGACCAGGCAAAAGCATATGCCGGAGGGCCTACCATCATAATAGCAAGGACGATAAAGGGCAAAGGCGTCTCCTTCATGGAGAACAACTATGCGTGGCATGGAAAGAATATCAACGATGCTGAATACGAAGCTGCCATGAAGGAACTCGAGGGGGTCAGATGACGATGCCGCAAGTTGAGATAAGAGCAAAAAAGGCCTTGAGGGATGCGTTTGGCGAAGCATTGGCTGAATTAGGACGCCAGAACGCTGATGTAGTGGTTCTGGATGCGGATGTGGCTCATTCATCCCGTACCATATTATTCGGCAAAGAATTTCCTGATAGATTTTTCAATGTGGGGATAGCTGAAGCAAATATGATGTGCATTGCAGCCGGACTGGCGACTGCCGGCAAGATACCATTTGCCACGACTTTTAGCTTTCTCGCCACGCTCAGGGCCGGTGAGCAGGTGAGGACCAGCATAGCGTATCCAAAGCTCAACGTAAAGATCTGCGGGGCCTACGCAGGGCTGTCAGATTCATATGATGGAGCTACGCACCAGGATGTCATGGATATAGCTGTTATGCGCGCGATGCCCAACATGATGGTAGTTGCGCCCGCAGATGCCGTTGAGACAAAGAAGGCCGTGTTTGCCGTCGCCAGGCATGATGGACCTGTATATCTCCGGCTCAGCCGCGCCGAGGTGCCAATCGTGACCGACGAAGATACCCCCTTTGTTCTTGGACGTGCCAATATTGCGAGGGATGGCAAGGATGTCTCTATCATCTCCACCGGGACCATGCTGAGCGCTGCCCTCGATGCTGCCGAGAGACTATCCACTGAAGGGATCGGTGCAAGGGTTATCAACATGCATACCATAAAGCCTCTGGACGAAGAGATGATCGAAAGGGCTGCCAGGGAGACGGGGGCCATTGTGACAGTAGAAGAGCACAACATATATGGAGGCCTGGGCGGCGCCGTAGCTGAAGCTTTGAGCAAGACTTACCCTGTTCCAATGGAAAGGGTGGGAATCAATGATACCTTTGCTGAGTCCGGAAAGTATTCGGACCTTCTGAAGAAGTACGGCCTTACAAGCGATAATGTTTACCAGGCAGTGAAAAATGTAATGGAGAGAAAGAGGGAGCATGTCGCGCGATAGAATTGCCTATGTCAGGCGCGAATAATCTCGTGGTCTGGGGCAGGCCCGGGTAATCACGGGCATATGGGCGAATCTAGAAGTTCCTCTATGGGGGTGAGCAAATGGCTCAGGTTTCCATATTAAAGGTAAATTATGGAGGATGGCCTAATTGTTACAGGGTATCTGATGGAACAATTGAGTTTATCGCCACCACCGATGTTGGCCCTCGAATCATTCGTTTCGGTTTCGTCGGGGGGCCTAATGAGTTCTGCGAATTCACCGAACAGATGGGAAAAATTGGCGGAGATGAGTGGAGGATCTATGGTGGACATAGGCTTTGGCATAGTCCTGAATCGAGGGCGAGGAGCTACTATCCTGACAACCGGCCGATACACATCGAAGAGATCGAGGGCGGCATCAGGCTCAGACAATATACAGAACCTACCACGCACATAGCCAAGTGTATCGAGATTGTCTTTGCCGGTGAGAATGCTGAGGTTGATGGCAGCGGGGGACAGGTGATCGTAACTCATAAGATGACCAACGATGGGGTCTGGCCGGTGGAGCTTGCAGCGTGGGGCCTTAGCGTTATGGCTCCGGGTGGCGTGGGAATCGCTCCGCAGACGACGGAAGCTGATCCCGAGGGACTGCTCCCCAATAGATGGCTGGTGGTTTGGCCTTACACAGACCTCACTGATTCAAGGCTATATCTTGGGAAGAGGTTCATCTTCTTGAGGCAGGATAGCTCCGCCGCACAGCCCTGCAAAATTGGCGCATCCGTAACTGACGGTTGGGCGGCCTATGCCAACAAAGGGCATCTCTTCGTGAAGAGCTTCGAATATATGGACGAAGCCCTGTACCCTGATGGTGGGGCTTCCGTTGAGATGTACGCCAATGACCGGATGCTCGAGCTCGAGACTTTAAGCCCGATGGTTCTCCTTGACCCGGGCGACACGGTAGAGCATGTGGAAGTCTGGAGCCTACACAAAGATATAGGTCTGCCTGATGATTCCCGATCTATCACGGAAGAGATCGTTCAGAGCACGATCTTGCCTGTGGTTGAAGGCCGGTAGCGCGGAATCTCCGGGGTTCGGGAACCCCACGCCTCAGAATAGCCCAAGCTAGGAGCATGGAGATTCCTGATGCAGCGAAAACGGGGTAGTAACCCCACCTGGCTATCATGAGGCCGGCAAGGATTGGGGTCAAGGTGCGAAATGGAACTGTGAGAATGCTCACAAGCCCTACATATTTGGGGACATCTTCTGTTGGCGCGAAATCCAGGATTATATTCCCGCTGCTCACCCCATAGCCCGCAGCCCATATGGCCGTCAGGGCAAAGGTGAGCCACATTGCGGGTATGGTTGGGGAAATAAGGGGCGCAAATGAGGCAAGTGCGCCGAGAATGGCAGTTGCCTCAAGGATGATCTTGTGTCCGTCGCGGTCTGCGATATATCCGATGACCAGGTTTGCCAGCGCTCCACCGCCCATGGTGATGCCGGTGAAGACGGCTACATCGGACGCGCTGGCAGACAACCTGTTGATGGCATATACCGTAAAGAACGCCTGAGCCATTGCCCCGATGGCCCACAGGATTTGGCTCAGAATGAAGTTGAGGAAGATCTTGTCCTTGCGGAGGACGGACGGGAGCTCCCGCAGGGCCTCGAGAGTTGTTTTGTTAGTTTGGACCTCCTGCGCGTATTCTCTTACCATGGCCAGCGGCATGACACTTATCGTCAGGATTATAAAGCCAATGGTGAAACAGAAAACATAGCCAATGGGGAAAGGGTAGGATGAGAGCACCCTCCCTGCCATGGTAGCGCCCAGGACTCCGAGGATTCCTCCGATGCATCCGCCTACTCCAAAGAGGCTTCCACGTCGTTCTGAAGGAAGGGCCTTAGACAGAAGCGAATAGTAAGCGGGCATGTTAAGCCCCATGGATAGGCTATGGATCGCAAAGAACAGGAAAAATAGCCACAGGACCAGGGGCTTATTGGATCCGCCCCAGATCCATGCGGCGATGGCGAGCAGGAGGATGGGTCCTCTTTCGAACATACCCACTGTCACCACGTAGTATTTGGTTACCCGCAGGCGGCTTATCATTGGCGCTATGATAATCTGGGGAAGAAAGACTCCCAGGTTGTTTATCGCTGGGATCAGTCCAACTAATACGTCGGATGCAGTGAGCTGCCTCAGGAACATCGGCAGAATCGTAGTAAATGAAAGGAAGCTGATTCCCAGGGGAAAGCCGATGGAATCAATCATCATGAGCAGATAATTGCGCCTGACATCCTTAGGACCTATCGAGACCTGTGTACGATTCAATGCAATCCCGCCTCGCTTCTTTATAGTCACCACATTAAAGATTCTGTGGATATAACCGAGTCGCACCAAGTACTGATTCTAACATTTTCTACTGATTCTGACATCCTCTCATGGCTAAAGCCATATGTATCACCCATAAGTCTCATCATCAGGCCTGATGAGAGGCCAGCGATCCCCCTCTGATGGGCGCAGCATAGCCAGGGGAATGGATACTCCTCCCGTCGGACGCAGCCTTGCTGCGGGGCTGCTCAGTGGTCCTCGACCCTCAGGCTATTATGGATATTGCGCTTTATGGTCCGGACCTGTATAATTCATGCAGGTATCTCGGAAACATCCCTGAGAGGTGACACAGTTGGTCTGGCATAATGAGCCTCTGATTGCACCCATGGTTGCCTGGGTCTTCGCCCAACTAATCAAGTTTATCATAGCTTACGTGGAGCATGGCAGACCCGACTTTACCCGCCTCGTGAATCCTGGCGGCATGCCAAGCTCGCATTCGACTCTGGTTTCGTGCATGTCCGTAGCTATAGGGAGGACTGCCGGCTGGGACTCAGACATCTTTGCCGTAGCGGCCATTCTTTCTATGATCGTTCTTTACGATGCGGCTGGCATCCGGCGCGCAGCTGGCAAGCAAGCCCGGGCGATAAACAAGATTGTAGACGATTTTTATAAAAAGCGAAGCTTTAGTGAAGAGAGACTTCGGGAGCTCCTGGGCCATACCCCGCTAGAGGTATTTGTCGGGATGGCGCTGGGGACGGCGATAGCCTTTATCTGGCCTATCGGGTGAGGAGTTTCCTGCATGGTGGTCTAACATCGTCACCATGCATCAATGCAGGCCTGATTCCAGGTATGCCGTCCCGCAATAAGGCGTCATGACGCGTTACTTATATGCGTTTACCGCTTCTTTCAACTCGGAGATGATCTCTGCCGCTCTCTGTGCAGCTTCACCCGAACCATTTGCCTTCGCCAGTTGACTGATGAGGGCGCTTCCCATTATGACCGCATCTGCAAATCGGGCTACTTCCCGAGCTTGGTCAGGATTGGAGATCCCGAACCCTACCGCGAGTGGAAGGTCTGTATGTTTCCTCACTCGCTCCACCAGCGGGATCAATCCATCAGATAATTGAGCCCGTGCGCCGGTCACCCCTGTTACGCTTATGCAGTAAACAAAACCGCTTCCGCCGGAAAGAGCCAGGGCCAGCCGCATTTCCGGCGTCGTAGGCGCCACAAGAGGTATCCAGGCAAGTCCGTATATTTCGCACATATCCAAGAGTTCACCCGCCTCTTCCCTCGGAAGATCGGGCACCAAGATCCCATTATATCCTGAATCCGCCGCCTCCTTGGCGAATTTGGCAATTCCCCGGTGGAATACGGGATTATAGTAGGTGAACGCTATAAGGGGAACATCGGCTTTTTGCCGTATTGCGCGTCCTATCTCCCATGCTTGTTCAATGTGAAACCCGCCTGCCAGGGCTCTCTGGCTCGCAGCTTGGATAACAGGGCCATCTGCCAGGGGGTCGGAGAATGGGAAGCCAATTTCGATGGCATCTGCACCAGCATTTGCAACGGCCACCGCAACCGCGATGGTGGTGGAAGGATCAGGATCTCCTGCTGTGATGAATGGGATCACTCCCTTGCCACCGGTTTCCCTGAGTTTACGCAGGTGCCTTTCTAGCCTCGCCCCAGGAAGATCAGATGAATGTGAGGCTGTCGCAATCCGCGATTCTTCCGGCTTTTCGAGTGAAGCAGGGGGACTGGTTATGCGAGAGATCGAGGTATATGGGGCGGACGTCCATGCCGTCGGGACGGCTCCGCCGGAGAGTTGGAAAGCCCCTGAAGCCCCCGAAGCCCCCACAGCTCCCGAAGCCCCCTGGGAGGACCCGAGTCGGTCCATTTCTTTTCTCTCCAGGATCGCAGCCACTGTCTCGACATCCTTATCTCCGCGCCCTGACAGGTTGACGATTATGATGGCGTTCTTATCGATATACCTTGCGAGTCCGGGAAGGTAGGCCAGTGCATGCGCGCTCTCCAGAGCCGGTATGATTCCCTCCGTCTCTGTAAGCAAGCGAAATGCCATGAGAGCCTCTTCATCGGTGACAGCTACATATTGGGCGCGCCCTGTCTCTTTGAGATATGCATGTTCCGGCCCTACCCCGGGATAGTCCAGGCCTGCTGAAATCGAATGGGCAATCTGTACCTGGCCGTCATCATCTTGCAGCAGAAATGAAAGGGAACCATGGAGAATTCCCTTTGTCCCGGCGGTGAGGCTCGCAGCATGTCTCTTTGTGTCTATTCCTTCACCCGCTGCTTCCACTCCGATCATCTGCACGCCCTCGTCATGCAAGAATGGGTAGAACAAGCCTATCGCATTGGACCCTCCGCCAACGCAAGCCACGAGGTAGTCAGGCAGACATCCTCTCTCTTTCAAGATCTGTTCCCGCGCCTCTATTCCGATCACCGATTGAAAATCCCTGACCATACGTGGATAGGGGTGCGGCCCTACAACTGAACCTATTACATAATGGGTGGTTTCCACATTGGTAACCCAATCGCGGATCGCTTCGTTGGTGGCATCCTTGAGGGTCTTCGAACCTGAAGAGACCGGCGTCACCTCAGCCCCCAGGAGGCGCATCCTGAAGACATTGAGAGATTGACGCTTCATATCTTCTTCTCCCATATATACCCTGCATTTGAGCCCAAAGGCCGCGGCAACCGTTGCCACTGCGACTCCGTGTTGTCCTGCGCCAGTTTCTGCGATTATGCGCTTCTTTCCCATCCTCACTGCAAGCAACACCTGACCTAGGGCATTGTTGATCTTATGAGCACCGGTATGATTCAGATCTTCTCTCTTGAGATACACGTTTTTCAGCCCTAGACGTTCCCCTAGCCGGCGAGCATGATAGAGGGGAGTCGGGCGGCCGCTATAATCCTGCTCATACACACGGAGTTGCTGCTGGAAATCAGGATCATTGATTGCCTTTTCATAGGCGGCCTCTAATTCCGCCAGTGCCGCCATCAATGTCTCCGGCACAAATCTTCCCCCGTAGGGTCCAAAACGTCCCGAACTATCGGGAACAGCAGTCTTCATCTTGGGTATTGCCATTTTCATTCTCTCCTTCAAGATCTTTAAACGCTTTTTTCGCCGTCGCAACAAAATCCCGTATCAAGCCGGGATCTTTGCGCCCGTCTATTTCCACCCCCGAGGATACATCCACGCCCCAAGGCTTCACCTTTGCTATAGCATCCGCTACATTAGAAGGTTTAAGGCCGCCTGCCAGGATGATCTTTTTGTCATGAAACCTTCTTACGATTGTAGCGGCTATGTCGTGATCGGCTGAAATGCCAAGCCCTCCGCTTCCAGCCGGGCTCCATGTATCAAGGAGAATCAGAATTCCCTCGTTATCCGCACCAGATCCTGACGCACCAGATCCTGAACTAGATCCTGAGCCAGATCCGCGGCCCCAGGAAGCTCGCGTCCCTGGGGAGCGCAGAAAACATGGCGTCGCAGCGAATTCTTCGATGGCCCGCGCCAAGGCTCCGTTAGATACGATCTGACTATAGGGCTCAGACCCCGAGGGAATCCCAAATGACCTGATCACTCTGAAACCCGAGGCCCGGAGCCTGCGGCATAGGTCAAGATCCCCATAATCATGAAGTTGAATGGTATCTAGATGAGACTCTTCAAGGGCTTCCAATATCTCCTCCTCCGGTTGCCCGCGGAAAACCCCCACCTTCCATATTCCCGTGGGTATATCAGACGAGAGTTCTTTCACTTTGGAAGGCGTCACATAGCGGCGGCTATTCGGAACCATGACAAATCCTATTGCATTCACTCCGGCTTCAAGGGCAGCCTCCAGAGCGACAACGTCTCTGATCCCACAGATCTTGATCCACATGAATATTCACCATCCATATGCCCGCTCATCTACCCCCAAAATAGTAGCGCCCTCTTTGTGGGAGTTTATTCCATCTGATGGCGCTGCGACAGCAGCATGGGGGGTTACATGAAAAATCGTCGCTTCATCCCTGAGCAATAATTCTTTGATCTATAACTCCGGCATTGCCTCCGGCGACCAGTTCCCTTGTTTTGGCAACGATATCAGGACTCGTTACCAGGGCTTCTCCTACGAGGGCGGCATGAACTCCCAATTCCCTCAACACCTTCATATCATGACCGCACTTTATGCCGCTTTCAGATACGATGGTCGCCCCCGGCGGGACCATGGGCATGAGTTCCATTGTGGTGGAGATGTCAGTATGAAAGGTCCTGAGGTTTCTGTTGTTTATCCCTATGAGTCCGGCGCCGGCTGATATCGCTCTTGCAAGCTCATCCTGGTTATGTACTTCCACAAGGGCGGTCATACCGAGCTGGTGACTGAGTTCCAGAAGCTCGTTGAGCGATCTGTCATCAAGGATGGCCGCGATCAGGAGAATTGCGTCAGCGCCAAGAGCCCTAGCCTCGTAGACTTGATATGGATCTATGAAGAAATCTTTGCAGAGCAGGGGAAGCGATGACTTTTGGCGGAGTTCCTGCAGGGTTGCCGTGCTGCCCAGGAAGAAATCAGGCTCAGTGAGCACCGACAATGCTGAAGCTCCACCCTCCTCATAAGCCCCCGCGATAGCCATGGGATCAAAGTTTTCCCGCATTTTTCCCTTGACAGGTGAGGCGGGCTTGATCTCGGCGATCAAGGAAACCCGGCCTTTGTGCCTCAGGGAGGCCTTAAAATCCCGTGCGGGAGGAGCACTTCTTGCCACGCGCTCCATTATTTCCTCAAGCGAGACATGGCTTTTCTTCTCTTCAATGCGTACTTTACGCTTTTTTACAATATCATCCAGTATCAACGATGCTTGCGGCGGCAGCAGCAGCTGTTGCGCCGCCGCTCCCTCCTTCCAGAGATGCTGTGACTTCAGGCGCATCCCCGGCGGCAGCTGGGGAAAACCTGATGATAATGGCTGGCCGCCGGGAGGTTCCGCCTAGCTTGCCAGAGCCAATGTGGTCTCAACCAAGGCGTCCAGTGTCGCAAGGGCCTTCCGCGAGTCGATTGACTCTGCCGCAAGCCTTACTCCGTCCTTTAGATCCCTTACAGCCCCCGCCGCAAGGAGAGCTGCCGCGGCATTGAGTAATACCACATCACGCCTTGGGCCCTTTTCGCCTGAAAGGATCGACCTTGTTATCATCGCGTTTTCCTCAGGCGTGCTCCCGGCTACATCCTCTGGCTTCCCAAGGGCGAACCCCAGGTCTTGCGGGTGGACTTGGTAATTCCTTATTATCCCATCTTCTACCTCAGTCACCTGAGTCGGCCCAGTTATCGAGAATTCATCCACTCCTCCATGCCCATGCACAACCAGGGATCTTTTCGTGCCCAAAGCTGATAATACTTGTGCCAGGATGGGGGTGAGCTCCGGTTGGTATACGCCTACGACCTGAGCTTTTGTGAATGCTGGATTCGTTAGGGGACCCAAGATATTGAATATCGTCCTGACCCCCAGATCCTTGCGAACCTTTGCGGCGTTTCTCATGGATGGATGGAAGCGAGGCGCGAACAGGAATGCAATTCCTACAGTATCAAGGCACCTTTCTACCTCCGCAGGGCCAAGATCCACCTTCACGCCGAGCGCCTCAAGAACATCGGCGCTGCCGCATCGACTGGATACCGAACGATTGCCGTGTTTCGCCACCGGAACCCCGGCCCCGGCGACTACGAAGGCGGCTGTAGTGGAGATGTTGAAAGTAGACTTGCCATCCCCTCCTGTGCCGCATGTGTCAACCAGAAGTGAATATCGTGATTTTACAGGAGTTGCTAGGTCTCTCATGGCCCGGGCGCAACCTTCGATTTCATGGGGCGTTTCACCTTTTGCCCTCAAGGCTATCAAAAAACCTGCTGTTTGCACTTCGCTGACCTGGCCGGTCATGATAGAGATCATGGCCTGATATGCCTGCTCCGGCATAAGATTTTCACGGCTCAATATCCTTCCGATCAACTCCTTGAAGAAAGGACCGGTTTCATGTGCCACTGTTGTCATTGTTTGGTAACCTCCTGTCTCGGCCTTCCGGCTCTTTTCTCTTGTATCTCTTCTACAAGGCTCTTGAAATTGCTCAAGATCGTCTTTCCGTCACGTGTGAGCGCTGATTCCGGATGGAACTGAACTCCAAAGACTGGATAGACGGAATGGGCTATAGCCATGATTAGACCATCCGAGGTCTGAGCTATGACATTCAGGCATTTTGGCATAGATTCTCTTCTTACGATAAGGGAATGGTACCTGGTGGCTGAGAATGGATTTGGCACACCATGGAACAGCGGATGTCCCTCATGGTATATGGAAGATACTTTGCCATGCATGAGCATGGGCGCCTGGATGATCTTGCCCCCGTAAGCGGCGGCGATGGCTTGGTGGCCCAAACATACCCCCAGAATGGGTATCCTGGCCCCAAATTCGTCGATCGTTGGAAGCGAGATCCCAGACTGCTCGGGCCTTCCAGGCCCCGGGGAGATGACTATCGCCTCAGGAGCCATGTCGTATATGTCGGATATGGTTATTGCGTCGTTCCTGACCACTTTCACATCGAGGTCAAGCTCTTCAAGATATTGGGCTAGATTGTAAGTAAAGGAATCGTAATTATCGAGCAGCAGCCACAAAGTCGCATTCCTCCCTTCCTCTCGCCAGCTTCATGGCTCTGAATATGGCACGGGCCTTATGCTGGCTTTCCAGGAATTCACGCTCGGGCACCGAATCGGCCACTATTCCGGCGCCCGCCTGCACATGGGCCTGGCCGTTTGCCGTCACTAGGGTGCGAATCGCGATGGCCATGTCCATATTGCCATTGAAGCCAAAGTAGCCTACAGCTCCTGCGTAAATCCCGCGGGCAACAGGCTCTAGCTCGTCGATTATCTCCATTGCCCTCACCTTGGGAGCGCCACTTACGGTGCCTGCAGGGAAACATGCGGCTAGCACGTCAAAAGCGTCATACCCGTCTCGCAATTTCCCCCGCACAGTAGAGACGATGTGCATCACATCGCTATAGCATTGAATCTCCATGAATGTGGGGACAGTGACAGTGCCTGGAGCGGCGACGCGCCCTATGTCATTTCTGGCAAGATCTACGAGCATAACATGTTCAGCGCGCTCCTTTTCATCAGAAAGAAGATCCTGCGCTAGTCTCTTATCTTCGGATTCACTATGCCCGCGCGGGCGTGTCCCGGCGATCGGTCGTGTTTCCACAATGCCATTTTCCGCGCGCACCAGCGTCTCAGGAGAGGAACCGATGACTTGCAGACATCCGAAGTCCAGGTAATAAAGGTATGGGGATGGGTTTAGACTTCTCAGAGCTCGATAGACTTCAAAGGGTTCAACATCTAGCGGGCATGTAACCCGGCGGGATAAGACTACCTGGAAGATGTCCCCCTTCTCAATGTACGATTTGGCGATTTCTACGGCACGACAGAACTGTGCTTCATCAAGGCTTGCGGTCTCGCAGTTTTGCTCATCTCTTGGAAGTTGTGGCACATCTGCGCCCTGCGTCTTAGCTGCGTGTCGCACCTTACCTGCGGATTGCGCTGCGCCTGCGGATTGCGTTACATCTGCGTATTGCGCTGGACCTGCGGATTCCTTCCTTCCTGGAGACTGCGCGGGATTGAATTCACCCCCGGGAATGAATCGCGGCGAAGTGAGACCATCATCCAGTGGACGGGCCAGTATTGATGCGATGCGCTCCACCTGTTCATGACATCTGGACCTGGCCGCCTTCACATCGACCTCATCGAGGCCGAAAGATATAATGGTGATGGTATGTCTCAAATGGTCGAAGATCACCACCACATCAGTGATGACAAAGAGCATTTCAGGCAGACCTAAGGCATCAGGGGGGCGCGATGGGAGCCTTTCTATGTATCGTACGACATCATATGAGAGATAACCAACAGCCCCGCCGGTGAATCTCGGGGCATCAGATGCCTGGAGCCCGGCAATGCGATAGCCGCCCATGATCTGGCTTAGAGCCTGGAGAGGAGACCTGGCGTCAAGCCGCGTCCTGGACCAGAGAGTTGACATGTCCCAGGGCCACGATGATGCCGCGCATGGCGACTCGGCAAGAGCCAGCCCGCGATGCCCAGAGGATCTATCGTCGCCCTTTAGAGGATGTGGGGATGGGCCCTTTCTATAGAGGAAAATCCCCTCGTTGCTGGATGATACTATCACTCTAGGACCCACGCCGAGGAACGAATACCTTCCCGAGCCCCTGGGATCCTCAGCGCTTTCCAGGAGGTAACAGGCCCCCTCAGCCTTCAGCTTTTGAAATGCGCTCGTAGGGGTTTCATAATCGGCCAAGAATCTACGTTGAACTGTCACTATTTCCATTGGGGTTTCCTCCCTGTATTACCCTTTACAGGATGCTCTGCTTTGTTTGACCGCGAGAGACCATATCTACATAACAAAAAACCCGCCCCACATGGGACGGGAGTATTCCGCGGTGCCACCCAATTTGAGGATCAATATCCTCATATCCTCAGCCACACCATCATGAAACAAAAAACCTTTCATCCCAACTGGGACGAAAGGTAAACTTCCGTGGTGCCACCCAACTAGAGGATACAATCCTCCACTCGTCATAAGGTACAGGCAGTGAGGCTATATTTCTGCCGATACCCTCTCCTGTTAACGGCGGAGAAATCCGTTGAATCCTACCGGCGCTATCGCCCTCAGATCCACCCTCAGGGGCCCATTCACCATCCGCGTCCTGACCGGACTCACACCAGGCGCCGGCTCTCTTGCAGGCGGCAGGGTGGCTACTTCTCCCCATCACCGGTTTATCTAGCCATATGCCGTATGTTTGAAATCTAATATATCAGGGCGAGCGCGCGGTGTCAATAGCCTTTTTCGAATCTTCGCATCTGCCCATCAATGGCCGCCGTAAGCCTCCAGGCCCTGGCCCGAGAGGATAAGACGGGCTTCTTTGATGTCTCGATCCCTACCTTAACCCTAAAAGAATGCGAAGTCTATATTCTACTGCCGCCATAGTGGATGGAGATACTGCGCCTAGTCGCGCTGTGAGCCTTTCCTTCGCCATAGATCGGATATCTTCACATTTTACAAAGCTCTTTTCCTTCAGGCCCCCTTCTGGAGGGTTGACCTCAACGTGGAAAGGGATGTCCTTTTTTCTTGTGGTTATTGGCAAGACAACGACAAGCTCCGCCGGACCATAATTGAAAGGATCTACAGAGACAACGAGGCCCGGCCTCTTGCCTGCCTGCTCGTGACCTCGAGCAGGATCTAGGTCAACGAGCCATATATCGCCCCGGGAAGGCTCAGGCATGACTACCATCTCTCCAGTCCGTCGGTTGAGGCAATATCCCATGCCTTGCGTTCCTCAATCTCAGCCTTCCAAGCTTCCGAATCTTCCTTTAGCGCAGCAAAAGCCCTGTTAGCTTCTTCCAGGAAGCATTTGGTCCTATACTCCTCAATCGCCTTATCAAGAAGGGATTGCATTGATTCCCCAGTGCGAGTTGCAAGCTCTTTGAGGGCCTTCCAGGTTTCATAATTGATTCTGACTGTTGTGCCCGGCACAAAAATACCCTCCTTGTCTTGCGAATTCTACAATTTAGTATACCAAATAGTATACTCCAATGTCAATGGTCTCTGCCGGAAATCCGATCCCCTTATACCGCGCAACCTTCTTCTGTCGTACAGCTTTTTTTTGCGCGCCGCCGTCCCGCCGGTATCAGGATAATTTCCGATAAGCGGCGTAAAGCTTGTTCAAGTTCCTGAGGCTCACGTCCTCCAGTCCGCCGACGCGATTGCGCGCAAGCCAGAGCTCTCGATGTTCGTCAATGATCTCTGCGAGATCCAAAGATAGCTCCCTCATCTTGCGCCTGACTTCGGGGGTCGGGCCCCCATGCTCTGAGGAGAGATGAAGCTTTATCTTGCCCAGTTTGCATGCATGAAGGAGCAACCTCGCTGCATTATAGAATTCTCGTCTTATGATATCTGCATCCTTGCACAACGGCTGGCTGTTTCTGAAAGTGTCCACTGCGCTTCTTATAGCCGCCACGGCCGCATCGAATCCCTCCGGTTCGATTCCTTCGACAAACCGCGTCTTGTCAAGATCCTCCATGAGAATCCTCGCCAGGACGCTGGCATTGGCTGTGGTTAGCCCGACAGCCTTGTAGACATTTCCCAGATCATAGAACGCCTTGCCAGAAAGTCCAGTATCATCCTGGAAAGCGAAGCGCGAGAGGGCCTTTGCGACATCCAGGTCCTTATTGTTTTCGTAATTCCAGGATACAGCAGCGCCGTAAAGGAAGCCGAGATAGCTGACCGGCTGGTAATTGATATGCCCATTATCTCCCCAATCAGTATTCAGATATCCCATAGCCCCATGTTTTTTCCCATTCTCCGCGGCATTTCTCAGATTTCCCAGGGCGTTTTCAGTGCGCCCTCCAATTGTGTTCCATGCAGACGTTCCGGGACAAACATAGAAGGGGAGGCCAGATTTGGCGAATTTCTCGCCATGCGCATCGAAAGGATGTCCGGCCTCATATCCCCATTCGAGGGCGATGACATCCTTCGGAAGCTCTGGGATAAGCTCTGGCGCTTCCATTATGATATCGCCCCAGAACATCATTATGCGATTATGCTTTACCACCAGTTCATGGATTTTCATCAGGAAGTCGAAATATACCCGATGCTTGCCTTTGGATTCAACCAGTGCTTTGCTCCTCCCTTGTCCCAACTCAAATGTTTCATCACAGCCAACATTGAACTGCTTGCTTGAGAAATAGGGAAGGAATTCGTCATACAAGCTGTCTAGGAATTCTAGACTATCGGGAACCGCGGGGCTCAATGAGAATGGCTCATCGTGCCTGCCTCCCCATGGGGTATCAAAACCCTCAGGGCATTCGGCCATGTGAATGTATTCTGGATGTTTGAGCCATGGGGTGAGGTGAGCGAAGGAGTTCTGGTTCGGTACCAATTCAATGAACCTTTCCTTGCAGAATGCATCCAGCGCGAGTATTTCTTCGCCGGTGAAGGGAGAGGCTCCGCGCCAGGGAATCGGATGCCGGAGGTATTCAAAGGTGTGTTCAGTGTATAGCTGGATCTGGTTTATCTTCAGATCCGCGAACCAGTCAACCAAGGCGAACAATGTATCCATCTTGGGGACCTTGCCCCTGCTTATATCCAGCATGACTCCGCGATTGGGGAAATCTGGCTCATCGGAAATATCGAGGCATGGCAGAGTGGCTTTGAATTGCATGAGAAGTTGCTTCAATGTTGCAACTCCATAGAAGATTCCTTCCGGTAGATTTGATATTATGGCTATTTCTTCGGGTTTGATAGCCAATCTGTAGCTTCCCGTTTTGCCGCAAGAGATCTCGGGATCCAGCACAAGCCTGATCCGAGGTCCATTTGCGGCCCCATAGTCGTTTATCACGATCTTGCCTGTCACGTTGGTATATTCTGATAAAGCGCATTTCAACCGGTTTGCGATAAAAAGCATCTCCTTGGATATTTCGTATGGTATCAGTATGAACGTCACAGGGCTCAGGTCTGCGGTTCCTTCTAGACGCTGGATTTTCCTGGGGAAAGGGGCCAACAAGATCTCCTCCACAGATAACACCTCCTATTTCTCTATCCGAAGCAGATTTTCTACGAAGGGACGAGGATTCCTCTTGCAATGGTGCGACAAGTTAAAGTTTTATGTGAGTGGTCACGACGTAACAACTGTTTGCAGATGGCAGATTGTCACGGCGTGACGGGTTCAGGTTGTGAACATATTATCACGGGGTGACAACTGAGGTCGGAAAGCAGATTGTTAAAATATGATAGGTTGAGATCATGGGTGGATTGTCACACAATGACAATTGTGCGCAAAGAGCAAAGTGTCATGGCGTGACAGCTTGAGGCTGCGCATGGATGGTCACAGGGTGACACTTATGTATGGGTGAATAGGTGATTACGGGATGGATTTCAGGGGTAAAATCTGCCGATATTCCAGTAAGCGCAACCTTGACTATTCACCCTAGTTTGGGTAGTCTAGGGATTGGATTCTATTTTTGCCAGATAGGATCTCCTGGCTAGCCGGGCCAATCTTTTGCCACAGGGTTTTGTTGCCACAGGGTTTTGCCCTGCTAGAGTTTATTTCGCTGAATCCCATGCCAGGCAGCAATATGGGCAGAAGTGTGGGGCGCGGAAGAATTCTGGCGACTTGGTGAATACTTTGATTGATTGGTCTAGTAACCATTCAGAGGGCCTATCTTCAAGATCAGGAGGGTGTCTTTGTTGTCAGGTGTCAGGGCTATATCAGGCATCGGCGCCGAGGTCGAACCATATGACGCAAGAGATAGGGAGCGATCTCTGGCTGAGGCGCATACAATGGAGTTTGAGGAAGTTGCGCGAATTATGGGGGTGAATCTCGAGCATGGGCTTCCCTCCGAAGAAGCTGCCAAGAGACTGGCCAGGTATGGGCCGAATGCTCTTCAGGAGGAAAAGCCCAGAAGCATCCTTGAAATGCTTTTTGAGCAGTTCAAGGATTTTTTAGTTTTGATCCTTATAGCTTCCACTTTTATTGCCGCCCTGCTCGGGGAGATCCTGGATGCCGGGGTCATTCTGGTGATAGTTATACTAAATGCCATAATGGGACTCGTGCAGGAGAGAAGGGCAGAGAGGGCTTTGAGCGCCCTTAAGAAGATGGCCGCCCCCATAGCCACAGTGATTAGGGATGGGAAAACGCTGAAGGTCCCCGCGGCGGATCTCACGCCGGGCGATGTGGTGGTGTTGCAGGCCGGTGATTTGATCCCCGCAGATATTCGTCTTTTTGAGGCAGTCAACTTGAAAGTCGACGAAGCGCCATTGACAGGGGAATCGGTGCCGGTTGAAAAAGACGCAAGGGCGTTGCTCGAGCCTAAGAGCCCGCTGGGCGATAGGATCAACATGGCGTATATGGGGACTGTAGTAACCTACGGCCGTGGCAGTGGGATTGTCACCTCCATAGGTATGGCCACTGAGATCGGCAAGATAGCAAAGCTTATTTCAACCTATGAGCAGGAAGAAACTCCTCTCCAGCGAAAACTCGGGGCCTTCGGCAAGTGGCTTGGGGTAGCCTGTCTTGCCATCTGCGCGCTGGTGTTTAGCCTTGGGCTCCTCAGGGGCGAGGCGCCTTTTGAGATGTTCATGACAGCCGTAAGCCTCGCGGTAGCCGCTATTCCAGAGGGACTGCCGGCAATAGTCACGGTGGTCCTTGCCCTGGGAGTTCAAAAGATGATAGCCAGAAATGCCATTATAAGGCGTCTCCCGGCCGTAGAAACCCTGGGGTGCGCGACTTACATATGTTCCGACAAGACTGGAACCCTTACGGAAAACAAGATGATGGTTGTTAAGGCTTATCTGGCGTCTGGGGAGGTTTTCGATGTTACAGGGAAGGGGTATGAGCCGGTCGGGGAATTTCGATTATCTCGCTCATCTGGCGGCGGGGCCGACGGCGGTGCAGTTGGTGAATCCCGCCTGCGCGAGGCTTCAGGTAATGTGGCTAACGACCAGCCGAGCCTGTCTGATGGTCAGGGAGAGCTGGCTGGTAAGCGGCGGGAATCGGTGAATCCCCTTGAGGATGAGGAGCTAAAGCTTCTTTTGACGATCGGCGCGGCCTGTAATGACGCGTCCATTCAGAAAAAAGCTGATGGCACCTATGATATTGTGGGAGATCCCACGGAGGGAGCCCTTGTGGTCTTGGCTGAAAAGGGCGGTATTTCAGTTGATCAGTTGAGGAAGAAGGCGCAAAGGCTCCAGGAGATCCCATTTGACTCACACCGCAAGCGGATGACCACGATCCACAATTATTCTGGGACCACATATGCCTTTGTGAAGGGCGCTCCGGACATCTTGCTGTCATTGTCGACTCATTATTTGACCCGTACCGGGATAGCGCGCCTAGATGACACTAAGCGACAGGATTTTGCCCGGAATCTTGAGGAAATGGCGGCATCCGGCCTCAGAACTCTGGGGATGGCTTATCGTAAACTTGATAAGGTGCCGCAAGAATTAAAACCTGAGGAGATCGAAATTGATCTGGTATTTGTCGGCGCAGTAGGAATGATGGATCCCGTAAGGCAGGATGTTGCTCCTGCCGTCAGGGTGTGCCAGCAAGCCGGTATTCGTCCAGTCATGATCACCGGTGACTATCCGCTTACAGCCAGGGCGATTGCGAAAGAGCTTGGGATGCTTGGCGAATCCGGAAGGGTGCTCTCTGGGCCAGAATTAGAGGCCATCTCCGACGATGAGTTGGATGAATTGGTGGAACAGGTGAGGGTTTATGCCAGGGTTTCACCTGAACATAAATTGAGAATAGTTGAATCTCTCAAGAGGCGAGGCCAAGTGGTAGCCATGACAGGTGACGGGGTTAATGATGCTCCGGCCCTGAGAAAGGCCGATATTGGCGTCGCCATGGGCATAACTGGCACGGATGTGGCAAAAGGCGCATCTGATATGATCCTGACTGATGACAATTTTGCCAGCATTGTTGCCGCCGTGGAGCAGGGGAGGACCATCTTTGAAAACATACGCAAGTTCATAATCTACCTTCTCTCCTGTAATATTGGGGAACTCCTGATATTTCTCATCGCGATCTTGGCCGGCCTTCCAAGGCCTCTTGTGCCGGTCCAGATCTTGATGATAAACTTGGTGACTGATGGACTTCCTGCACTGGCGCTAGGTGTTGAGCCGGCTGAGCCCGGGATCATGAACGTCCCGCCGAGGGATCCTAAGGAAGGTATACTTAATGGCCCTGTGATCGCGCGCCTGGTTTTCATTGGCGCCTTGATTGCCATCGCCACGTTAACGCCACTATTCTTTGCGGAAAGATGGGGCATCCCGGTAGAGAGGGCGCGGACCATGGCCTTTGCCACAATGGGATTTGCAGAGCTATGGCGAGCCTTGGGGAGCAGGTCGGAGAGGAGATTCGTATTTACTCTATCTCCTCTATCTAATCCACAGCTAGTGGTAGCCATTGGGCTTTCCGCGCTCCTTATCCTAATGACCATCACTATTGGCGGTCTCGCCGAATTGTTTGAGATGAGCCCATTGACTGGACATGAATGGGAGGAAATCATGCTTATGAGCCTCATTCCTCTTGCAGGTACTGAGTTGCTTAAGATAAGGTTCATGTCGAGGTCATAGACCGCCAGAACCAATGACACCAATGACTGGCATCTGACATCGGTGAAATGCCGCCGGGAGGAAACTGCCCATAGGGCGGCTATTCCCCGGCGCCGGTCTCCTCGAGCTATTTGAGTTTATTGGCGAACCAGGCGGTATGAAGATCCTCGTCGATGAGATTTGCCCAGAGGAGGTCAGATAATTCGCGGTTGTCCCCGATTTTGACTATGAGGTCTTTGTAATCGCGCATGGCCTTTTCCTCTTATAGAAGCTTTTGTATCCATGTAGGTTCCCCCTGTGTTAGATTGCCCCGGCTTGGAAACCTTATAACAGGATGGCAGGAAATCAAGAATGGTCCGCGAATTATAGCATTCGCGGGCGGAATGGCAAACCGTTCCATGGTAGGTGCTCATGTCGCCAGGGGGCGTCGTTATCAGCGGAATACAAAATCAAGGGTGAAGGGAGTGAAAAGGCGCATTTCCCCTCTCAATGAGAATTGGGAGGTGCTCTGCGCCAGACTGGGTGGAACTGAGCGAATTCTTGCGGACAATACTAACTGAAACGGGTGTTTCGGGCCATGAGTTCAAGGTTGCCGATGCCATAGATGGATTCTGGAAAGGTCTCGTAGATGAGATAAGACATGATAAGCTCGGAAACCTTATAGCCCTAAAGCGCGGTCAAGGTGGCGGCACGGCCCCGAAGATCATGTTAGCCGCCCATATGGATGAGATCGGCATGATGGTTACCATGATCGAAAAAGAAGGGGCGCTGAGGTTCGCGACGGTGGGCGGGATAGACCAACGCGTCCTGGTGGCGCAGGAAGTCATCGTACATGGCCGCCGGGATCTTCCAGGCGTAATTGGCGCTAAGCCCCCACACATCCAAGATCCCGACGAGCAGAAAAAGGCCGTTAAAATGGAGAACCTCTATATTGATGTGGGTTTGCCAAAGGATGAACTGGAAAAGCTGGTATCTGTGGGAGATTTGATCACATTTCAGCGGGAACCAGTCTTACTGAAAAATGGCTTGCTAGCAGCGAAGGCGCTTGACGACCGAGCAGGGGTCGGCATGTTGTTTGAGTGCCTCAAGCGACTTGCTTATATTAAGCATGTGGCAGATGTCTACTGCGTCGCCACGGTCCAGGAGGAAGTCGGTATCCGGGGCGCTATGGTGAGCACATATGGTGTGGCCCCTGACATAGGCATAGCCATTGATGTAGGTCATGGAGATTCGCCAAATGTGCCTGAATATTTGACTTTGGGGCTTGGCAAGGGACCGGCGATAGCGTTTGGCCCTCAGGTGCACCCGGGAATCTATGATAGACTTGTTCAAGTTGCCAAGGATGATGGAATACCATATCAAGTTGAATCATCGCCGCACCCTGGCGGCACCGACGCATGGTCTATTCAGACAACGCGGGAAGGTGTCCCTTCGGCGCTCATTTCCATCCCTCTGCGATACATGCACACTTCGGTAGAAACCGTTTCCCTGGACGACATCAAGAGGGGTGGACAATTACTGGCCTCCTTTATTGCCAGTATCGACACTTCTTTCATGGAGGGATTGAAATGGTCCTAGCGAGGCTCAGTGAATGCGCCGGGATCTCTGGCCGGGAGTCTGAGGTGCGGAATGCCATAAAGGATGAGATCAAGGACTATGTTGATGAGATTAAAGTAGATGCCCTGGGCAATTTAATTGCCATGAAAAAGGGCAGCAAGGCAAACAACAACACTCGGGTGATGCTCGCTGCCCACATGGATGAAGTGGGCCTGATGGTTACATATATCGATAAATCAGGTATGCTTCGCATTCATCCTGTTGGCTCTGTCGACCCGAGAGTGCTGGTTTCTAAGGCGGTATTCGTCGGCAAGGATAAGATTCCCGGGGTTATTGGCGCCAAGGCCATTCATTTACAGGAACGTGAGGAAAGGGAGACGCCTTTCAAATTGGACCAGTTATTGGTCGATATCGGCGCCAAAGACAAGGAAGAAGCCGAAAAACTCGTGAAACTTGGCGATGCTGTGGTGTTCGCCACGCGATACCAGCAGATTGGAAACAACAGGGCCAAGGGCAAGGCATTCGATGACCGTGTAGGATGCGCCGTCCTGGTGGAGGTTCTCAAGGAGAGGTGGGATTTCACCATTTATGGAGTGTTCACCGCCCAAGAAGAGGTGGGAGGGCGGGGGGCCACGGTGGCGGCCTATGCCATAAATCCAGACCTCGCCGTGGTCTTCGAGGGGACCACCGCATCTGATGTTCCTGAAGCTAAAGAACATGCATATTGCACCACTTTAGGCAAGGGACCGGCGCTTACCTTCATGGACAGGTCTGTGCTGGTGAAGAAGGATATAACCAGGAGGTTGCTCGAGGTCGCCGAAAAAAAGGAGATTCCCGTTCAATTTAGACGAACGACCGCAGGTGGAACTGATGCGGGCCGGATCTACCTCCAAAGGGAAGGCATTCCATCAGAGGTGGTGTCAGTTCCAACTCGATATATACATTCACCGGTCTCGGTAGTAGACCTGAGCGATGTTGACAACACGGTGAAGCTCACCAATGAATTTCTGAGGAGCATTCAAGATAGGGGGTTGCCACTTTGAAGGAATTGATTCGGAAGCTCGTGGAAACTTATGGGCCTTCTGGTTCAGAGGAACGGATCAGGGATACCATTAAGAGTGAGATAGAGGGATTAGTAGATGAGGTGAGGGTGGATCCACTCGGCAATTTAATCGCGCATAAAACAGGTTCAGGTGCCAGGGTCTTGATAGCCGCCCACATGGACGAGATCGGGGTCATCGTGACTTTCATCGATGACAACGGCTTCTTGAGGTTTTCCAATGTTGGCGGTGTGAGGCCGCATGTCCTGTTAGGCTCAAGGGTGATCTTCAAGAACGGAACCATCGGCACCTTTGGAACGGAGAGATTAGATGACATCAAGGACCTCAGGTTTGACAAAATGTTCATCGATATCGGCGCCAAGGATCGGAAGAGCGCTGAGGCAAAGGTTAGCATCGGAGATACTGCTGGCTATCACCGTGAGTTCACTGACTTGGGTGATAGGCTCCTGTCGAAATCTATGGACGACAGGATCGGATGTGCCGTAGCCGTCGAGGCGATGCGCCGTCTCAAAGGCGTCAAGCTGCCCAATGATGTCTATTTCGCCTTTACCGCCCAGGAAGAGGTGGGGGCCCGCGGGGCAAGGACTGTTGCATATGGCGTTTCCCCTGATATGGGCATCGCCCTCGACGTGACCGGGACCGGGGATACCCCTGAATCTTTGAAGATGGCTGTCAAGCTTGGGGGAGGCGCAGCCATAAAGGCCATGGATCGTTCGATCATGGTCCATCCAAAAGTGAAGGATTTCCTCGTGGATGTGGCGAAGCAGGCGAACATCCCTTATCAGATTGAGATACTGGAGTATGGCGGGACAGACGCAGGTTCGATACATACCACCAAAGAAGGCGTCCCAAGTGGCGTCATCTCGATACCCGCAAGGTATATACACACGCCAAATGAGATTGTGGACTATCAGGATGTTGAAAATTCTGTGAAGCTGCTGGTGGAAGCGCTGAAGAGGCCTGTGGAAAAGGTCCTATGAATTGGCTAGATCCGCTTTGCGGCTCTAGCGGAGCGTCATGAATGGTGAGTCATACACGCCGGGATCCCTGCATATAGGTAACCTGTAACTTCGAGACAGGAGTGGGGATTCCGGTGTTTCCTTATTCTATGAGACCTATGACTATCCGATTTCTCGCCGTTCGATTTGCGGCTATTCAGCTTCTTTTGGTCATACTTCTTATGGTTCTTGTCCCTTGCTTTTTGATGCCCTGCCAAGTCTGTGCAGAGACAGGATCACCCTATGACTTTGACACGGACCCCGGGCCCAAGATAATCATAAACATACCGGCATACAGACTTTATTTCTATCGCCAGAACCAGCTTGTGAAGGATTACCCTATTGCAGTGGGCAAGACGGTTTCCAAGACTATGCTGGGGGAATATACAATCGTCCGGAAGGCAAAGAACCCCACATGGTACCCGCCCGATGGTTCGCCCCCGGTTCCTCCCGGACCCAATAATCCGGTGGGGTCCAGGTGGCTTGGCCTGAACAAAAGCGGTTATGGCATCCATGGGACGAATGCGCCATCATCAATTGGCAAAGCTGTATCATTGGGCTGTATCAGGATGTATGAAGAAGATGTCAAGGAACTCTATGATATAGCCCCAATTGGCACGAGGGTGAAGTTCATATATGAGACAATAGTGGTGACAACAGATCCCATGCTCAAGGAGACATATATAACCGTCTTTCCAGATATCTACCAGATGGGGACGAATACTCTCACTCAAGCTTTGAACGCCATAAAGGCGTTGTCCGGCTGGATCAATTTGGAGCCCGATGAATTCATCTTGTCTAACCTCTTGAAACAAGCATCGGGGAAGCCATCTGTGTTTCCGAAGCGGGTAGAAATCGCGATCAACGGGTTGAAGCTCAAATCTACAGGATTTCAGCAGAGAGGAGAACCGATGCTGCCGGTGGCGGATCTTTTGGCTATGTCCAAAGCCATCGGCGTTTCAAAAATCGCCGGCGCCTCGAAAATCACCGGTGCCCTGAAAATTCCCGAGGCCCCTAAACAGCCAGGTGGCTCAGGGGAAGCATCTATCCCGACAAGTGGAGGAATAGCGCTGGCTCAGGAACCCGCCGGGGGAGACGCCGGCAAGAAGGCGCAGGAAGGGGCTCTGCCAGCGCAGGTAGCATCTCTCTACGGGAGGTCATATATTCCTCTGAAAGCGTGTGCCAAACTCCCTGGTTTCGCCGGCGCTACCTATAAGATGGAACGACAGGGATCAAAGGTTGTGGTTTATCTGGATCTACCCGCGAATTTGCCGGTGAATCCGCCTGAAAATCCTCATGCGGCTGCTGGCGCTGGGCCTCCGCAGGGAACCGGCGCTCAGCCACCGGCGTCTATCATGGGGCCAAAACCGGAAGATAAATCGGGACTACAAAATAAGCCAGAGTTGCAGGATGAGCCGAGGCTACAGAATGAGCCAGAACTGCAGGATGAACCAGGACTGCAGAATAAATCAGAACCGCAGGGTGCGCTGGAACCGCAGAGTGTATTGGAACCGGGGGTATTGGAACCGGAGAGTGAAATGGAATAGTGAAATGGAATCAGGGCAGGCCTCGGACTCAAACCCAGACTCAGACCCGGACTTGGGCCCGAAACCATACCCTGATTTGGAGGGGTGACTTCAAGAAGTAGCGCCACATATTAGCCTTAAGTCCTATATAGATCCTGGAGATTCATCTCCCCAGGTCCTACATATTCAGGAATTTCGAGAGCAAGAGCCCTGCGAGCTCAATTTCTCCATAAGTCTTAGCCTTTTGCCAATCCTTGCTCATTACCGCTGTTACAAGGTCAGTAGAGACTCCCAACTCCTGGGAGAGCGCGCTTGCCAGCCTCTCTTTGGCCAAAGTGCCTAGGTGAGTCCAATCCTGATTCAAGAGGCTCTCGGCCTCCTCCGCTGTCAGACCGTAGGACAGCAGCCTATCTTCCAGAGCTGGTTTGAGATCATCCCTCACGGAATTCCAGCGACCCTCTGCAAGGGCTTTGACCTGCTGCGGTGTCAGAGCCCCCTTTGATATGGCGCTCACCTTGTTCATCAGGTCCTCCCTTGTGACGATCCCTTTGGCAGAGATGAACTTAGGCTCACCATATGCGGTGGCGACGATGTTGACGTCATCCCCCTTGCGCAAGTTATCAAGATCTGCCGCCACGGAATTCCGGAATATCTCAGTATCAGGACCGAGACTCATGGTTTCCTCGCGCCCGCCCAGCAGCTTCACGGTGACCGTCCGGTACATAGAATCAAAATCCGAAAGCTTTCCGTCGCTGATCTTGAGGTCGGTGATTGACTTGACCATCGACGCTACTTCTGCCCGGGTGGCGGGGATAGCTGGTTGGAACACCGCGCCAAAGTGAACCGGGATCACTTCCAGCCTGTTTAGGATCTCGATTGGCTCGAATGCCCAGTGCCCAGGAGCTACATCAGAAAAGGAAGGTTGCCATGGGGTCCTGGGCTGCAATTTTCCGGCGAGGTTGATGCACCTGGCGAGGGCCACGGCGGCTTCTGCTCTGGTGACCACCCTAGATGGTCCGAAATTCCCGCCTGGATAGCCCGACATGATGCCTCTATCATCCACTGCAGCAATATAACCCCTTGCCCAGCTATCCTTTTTTACATCCTTGAAGCGAGGTTCGCCGGAAGGCCTTATGGCAAAGGCACGCGCGATAACCTTGGCAAATTCCGCCCGGGTTATATTTGCTTCCGGCCTGAATAACCCATCAGGATAGCCCCCGATGATTCCTTCTGATGCAAGGGATTCTATGGCATCTCTTGCCCAGCTATATTCAGTGTCTTTAAAACCCTTACTAGCGGCTGGGACAACCGACGTGAACATAAAGACAAAAACTGTGGAAAGCGCTGCGATCATAAGTTTGTGATACCTTGCTGAGAAAAAAAACTTCATGGTGAAAGATTACCTCCCGTTTCGGCGCTATTAGTCTTTTTCTACAGATAGCCAAATATCTCCTTTATGTAATGTGTGGTTGGCATGGTTCGTGCTAGTTAGAATGGCAACTGAAGGGTAGTCTTCCACGAGACCTGAGGAATCTGGATGCGATGATTTCAAGGACGCTGCAAGGCCTGATTTCTAGATCACGAAAATTGAGCATCTCAGATCGGTTTCATGCTGGGCAGGGAGTTCGGGGTAGTCCCCCATGCCGCCATGGCAGCATGGAAGTCTATCCAAAAGTATGGGCTGGCGAAAATTCCATCACTTTCTGGGCAAACATGGCGAAATCCTCGCCAGCTCAAATCAGGGGTGGCGTGTTTTTAGGCAGGATCTGTGTGAAGATGGCGAGGATTTCGGCAGCCTCCTCTCAGAGGTGGCGAAATAGTCGTCAGGTCGGGGCGATTCTGGGAGATCTTGGGTAGATTTTACCTACAGGTGGCTGAAATCTCGTCAGGTCTTGTCGAGAGGTGGCGGCAATGCCGCCAGTCTTCGTTCCCGGATGGCGAAATCTTCGCCACCTCATGTCCAAATTGGAAGATTCAAGGAGGTGATTATCCAGTATAATACAGTTTATGGTATATATTGGGCCAGGGTGACGATATTTCGATCAGGCTGAAGGCAAGACTGGCGATATTCTGGCCAGGATGAGGGCAGAGCTGGCGATGGTTTCGCCATTTGCCAGTCTGCGTTCAGGGGTGACGCCATATTCGTCATCTATCTCGATGTTTTTAAACTAGCTTCTGTGATAATCTTGTCGCACCAGGCGGCTAGCAGCGCGGCGCAAAGAAATATTTTACTAGTGAATTCATCTTCTCGGTCACAAAGAAGTTATGCGCCCAGAATCGCCTGGGACCCAGAATCGGCTGCGGCCTAGAATTGCCCCGGGCTCGGAATTGCCGTTGGCCCAGAATTGCCCTGGCATTGGACGCGATGCTATGGATTTGGTATAGTAAATACAGGTGATGGATGTCCATATAATGTGGCATGGCGCTGCACGATGTGGAAATCCGGCAATAGTACGGGGGCGATTTTGTTGGGAGATCATGAACACAGAGGCAAGGTTATCATAATCGATGGGAATTCTCTTCTTCATCGGGCCTTTTACGCTCTTCCCCCATTGACAACTTCCTCCGGAGAGCATACAAACGCAGTATTTGGCTTTACCAATATGCTCTTCCGGTTGCTGGACGAGGAAAGGCCGGATCTTCTGGCGGTTGCCTTTGATAGACCAGCACCCACATTCCGCCATGTCGCCTATGAGGATTATAAAGCCAATCGCAAGAAGATGCCTGACGAGCTGGCTTCCCAGGTGCCCCTCGCAAAGCAAGTAGTAGAGGCCCTCGGCGTCCCCATATTCGAAATCGATGGATACGAGGCTGACGATGTAATTGGGACCATCAGTAAGCTTGCCGAGGAGCAGGGCTATGATGTGATGATAGTAACAGGCGATCGCGATGCCTTTCAGCTCATTTCCCCCCATGTCAAAGTTATGATCACCAGGAAAGGCATAAAAGACATCGAGGTATTCGATGAGGATCAGGTAAAGGAGAAATATGGCATCGCCCCATCCCAGGTGGTAGATATCAAATCACTGGCTGGGGATGCTTCTGACAATATTCCGGGAGTTCATGGAATCGGCGAGAAGACAGCCCATGAGCTTATAGCGACATTCGGTTCTCTGGAGAATCTGCTTTCCAACCTGGATAAGGTCTCGAAGAAAAGGGTCAGGGAATTGCTTGAGCAGGGTAGTGATTCAGCGATTCTCTCCAAACAGCTGGCTACAATCGACCGCGAGGTCCCAATTAAGGTAGACTTATCTGCCTGCAAGATTGGCACGCCGGACTCGACCCGGTTGGCGGAGCTTTTCAGACGATTGGAGTTCAAATCCTTGCTGCGGCGGATCGGCCCGACTCCGTTGCAGGAACAGGCCAAAGGCTCGGAGCATACTACTGCTGCAGCCGCCGGGAGTGCCCGGACCCAGGCTGAGGACATCTGGAGCCCTACTGAGGCCGCCCAGGGTCCGGCTGAGGTCGTTCAGGGCCCGGCTGAAGGTGCGCGGAGTTCGGCTTCCGCGGAAGATTTCCTTGAGCTTCCCTATGAGGCTGAATGTGTTGTAACCGGTGAGCAGCTCAAGAAGGTCATATGTGAGATCCTGTCTGCAGGAATATGCGCCTTCGAGGCCATCAGAGGGCGAGGGAAACCTGTCGAAGCTCCGTTCATCGGGATAGGCTTTGCCCTCCCAGATGGTCACACGTATTACGTACCTCTTGGCCATTACTATGAAGGCGCTCCCGGTCTTCCTGAGGGAGAGGCTCTCACGTTGTTGAAGCCTGTCCTTGAGAATCCTGAATGCAAGAAGATCGTTCATGATGGGAAGCCCGGCATCACCATGCTTCTCAGGCGCGGAGTCAAGGTGCGCGGTCTTCAGATGGACGCCATGGTTGCGGCATATCTGCTAAATCCAGAGGCAGGGGAGATGAATCTCCAGGATCTATGCAGAAAATACTTGGGTTTTGAACTTCGGCCCCCAGATGCCCCATCTGGATCTTCGCAAAGCCGCCTTATCGACCTTGACCTGGGGATGTGCGGGGCGGACGAGATGGCAAAATCTGTTGGGCATCGGCTGGCAGCGCTCATGAAGCTATCCCATGAGTTGGAAAACCTGATTCATCACGATGGTATGGACACCCTTCTACGTGAGGTGGAAGTTCCCCTGGTGAGCGTATTGGCTGAGATGGAGGCTTCAGGGGTAAGCATCGACGAGAATGCGCTGAAGGATGTCTCATCTGAGTTGGGTCTGCGGATTTCGCAAATAGCCCAGGATATCTATGACCTCGCGGGCGAGGAATTCAATATAAATTCCACGAAGCAGCTTGGCGCCATTCTATTTGATAAGCTCAAGTTGCCGCCGGTCCGTAAGACCAAGACAGGGTATTCTACCGACGCGGAGGTGCTGGAAGCGCTAGCTGAATATCATGTTATAGCTGCACGGATCCTGGAATATAGGGAACTCGTGAAGTTGAAGTCCACTTATGCTGATGCCCTGTCTCACCTTGTGAATCCTGTAACAAAGAGGATTCATACAACGTTTCATCAGACTATTACTGCTACCGGGAGGCTGTCTAGCAGCGATCCGAACCTGCAGAACATCCCGGTTAGGAGTGAGGAAGGAAGGAGAATCCGTAGAGTTTTCGTTCCAGGGCGAGAGGGATGGAAGATCCTGAGCGCTGATTATTCTCAGATCGAGTTGAGGATCCTGGCTCATTTCTCACAGGATGAGGAATTGATCCGCGCTTTCAATAATGACGAGGATATCCATACGGCCACTGCAGCAAGCGTATTCGGAGTGGACCCTGATTCAGTGACTTCCGCTATGCGTTCCAGGGCCAAGGCTGTCAATTTCGGAATCGTATACGGAATAACAGACTATGGACTGGCCAGGGGGATCGGTCTTTCAAGGAAAGACGCGCGGGATTTCATCGACAGATACTTTGCCCATTATAAGGGCGTCAAGGAATATCTGGACAGGGCGATCGTTGATGCCAGGAGTCTAGGATATGTCACGACTTTGATGGGACGCAGGAGATATCTCCCCGATCTGAACAGCAGCCGTGCTCCGGTAAGAAGATTTGCGGAACGCACCGCGATGAATACCCCAATACAGGGAACTGCCGCTGATATCATCAAACTTGCGATGGTGAGGATAGCAAAGGAACTATCAAAGGGAAGATTCAAGACCATGATGATCCTGCAAGTGCATGACGAACTGGTATTCGAGAGCCCGGATGAGGAAGTGCTGGAGATCGCGCGAATGGTGAAACGAATCATGGAGAATGTGGTGCCCCTTGCAGTGCCTCTCAAGGTGGATGTAAAGGCGGGTCCGAATTGGCTGGATACCGGCCCGGTCAACCTGTAATTCCAATGGTGTGAGCTTCCTGTTCCGTTGATGCATATGACGCGATATGGGCGAGCCTCCTGGCATTCCTGTAAAAAAACGAGCTTTGTGGCGAAAAATTGCCAGAGAGTGCGTATTGGTAAGATAATACGTTTCAATGGGGCTGGAACTTCTAGCGCAAGATTGATATAATTACAATGTGTTTAGGCCTCATGCTTGCATATTCGGCATGGGCTGTAAGCTAAGCAGCGAGATGTTAAAATGGAGTCTCTGGAGCAGGCGATTGTTTGGGGCATCCACGCGAATCGGGAATGACTCAAGCAGTGGGGCCGGGCCTTGATGGCAGCGGATGAGCCCGCGGGACCAAGCGCTTTGACACTTGGTTCCCGGGCTTTTTTGTACTATAAGATGGGCTGCCGGGAACAATAGAGGGGGAACTCATATGAGCATTACTGGTTATCTTCTAAAGAAATTCATAGGTGGATTTGAGCCCGGCCGAGCCAATGATGGGAACCATGACATAGCCCAGGTACACAGAGTGAGGGCGAAAGTGGCATTCCTTGAAGCGTGGGTCAGCATAATTGGGAATGTGTTGCTTGCCGCTTTCAAGATTACCTTCGGTATTCTGTTGAATAGTATTTCCTTGATGGCTGATGCGGTTCACACAGCCTCCGACGTGATCACATCCATCATTGTGCTGGTTGGGTTCAAGGCCGCTGAGGTTCCGGCTGATAAGGAACACCCATATGGGCATGGCAGGATTGAGCCGATAGCAACGCTCATCATCGCCGTGCTCCTGGCTATAGTAGGGATTGAGTTCATGGTAAGTTCGGTAGGGCGTCTCCTCAAGGGGGCTTTAGTGGAGGGAAGCTTAACCATCGCGGCCATCTTGCTGGTAACGGCTGTGTTCAAGGAGTGGATGGCCCGCTTTTCCGTTGGCCTTGGCAGGATGATCCAGGCCCCGGCCCTCATAGCTGACGCCTGGCATCACCGCACTGATGCCATCGCTACTGCCATGGTGGCTATCGCGATGATTGGAAGCCTAGTGGGCTACCATCAAATCGATGCTTTTTTGGGGATAGCCGTTTCCCTTCTCATAATCTACACGGGATATGGTCTCGGCAGGTCAGCAGTGAGCACCCTGATCGGAGAGGCCCCGCCGCAGGAATTCATCGATGAGGTCTCCAAGATCGCTAAGTCAGTAAAGGGTGTCAAGAGTCTTCATAAGGTGAGTGTGCATGACTATGGGGCCGGGCGGAGGATAGTTTCTCTCCATATCCAGGTGGATGAGTCTATGTCTGTGGCCAAATCCCACGAGATCGCCAATAAGGTGGAAGAGTTGATAGCCAATGATCTCGCCGCCTCTGCCACTGTTCATGTAGAACCCCCGGTAGAATCAATTTCCGGCGCAGTTTGAATATACTTTGCCATGGGGACCTTTATGCCATGTGAACATTGATTATGGACTTGGGCATTGATTATCGAGAGGAATCTACCCTAATCGTGGCTTGCCAGGGAAACGCTGAATCGCATAAAATATTCCCTGGGTATGGAGGAAAATGCGGGGATGTGTAGAATAAATATCCACGTGATGGCTATGTAGTAAATAAAGGTAACCTTTGAGATTCCCTTTAGCCCTGTAGCGGGAAAGGAGGTGAAGACCCTGTAGGTCTACAGGAGCTAAGCTAAAAGATAGAACTACGGACCAGACTTCGATCTCTTTTCGTTGCATACGATGCTGTAGTGAATCTGCAAAAGGGTGTCAACGCGGATTGAAGATCACGAGGAAACAAGGCGACTCGATGATGTCTTCTCCCGCAAGATGCCCACATTTACCACAGGAATCAAAAATAAACCTTAAGGGGGAAGATCAATGAGAAAACTGCTTGTAGTGCTTGCCAGCATGGCTCTCATCCTGGGGCTGGCGCTGCCGACGATGGCGGCCTCGCTCAAGGTCAGCGGTACGTATGAATTTACTGCCGCGTATGAAAACGGAGAGTTGGAGACGGCCGATGGTACGAAAACCACCAACTTCTTCGATTTCTCAACTCTGAAGCTCACTCTGGACTATGGCGAAGGCGATTCACTCATGGTTGCGCATCTGCCGTTGAAGCTGACGGCGGCTACAGTAGTGGCGTCAGATGGTAGTAGCAGCAATCCTGTGAAGGTCGCCCTTGCGGACAAGTACTGGTTCGCGTTCAATGGCGATCCTCTGAAGCTCAGCCTGAGCAATGTGGATCCCAAGAGCGATTCACCCTATGCGTTCCAGAGCTTCGGCGATCCTCTGGGGCTCGTGAAGACCGTCGACGGCGCGACCCACACGTTCAAGGCCGTCGGGACGCCGTTTGGCGTTGGCGTGACGGGGTATGTGGTTGACTATAATAAGGATGATAGTACCACTCCCGATGATGCAGGGCAATATAAAGATGGGGCAGATATCGAGTATGAGTTGCTTCGTCTGACCTATGGTCTGCCCGGCGGGTATACCCTGGGAGCTATCTATGGGCTAGAAGCGACAGCGAATAACCCTGTGGGCACCCGTGAGACTGGTAGCCAGCTTGCGGCTCAGGACGAGACTTATATTCGTAACCTCGCTCTCGATCTCACCGGTCCGCTGCCAGTGTCTGAGAAGGCTACCTTGACGGCAGCCGCCGCGCGGAGCCAGAAGAAGATAACTGGCGGGGATTGGACTGACGACGCGAATGCCTTCCTGCTCAGCGTGAAGGATATCAACCTTGGCGCCTTCACGGTGGCTGGTGACATAAGGGCTGTTGACAAGCAATTCGAGGCGGTTGCTCCTGATGCTGATACCAGCGACGTGAAAACCTTCAGTGGTCAGAAGCAGTTCAAGGGCAGTGTCAGTACCCCGCTCAATCTGGGTGGCAAGGAAGTAACGCTGACAGTGACCGATGATTATCGGACCAACTATGATGTCAACTATCCGGCTATCGATCCTTCTAATCAGGTAACTGCCGAGGCGGTGTTTAAACCCACAGAGAAGGTTACAACCACGGTCGGTGGGTCATACAAGAGCTATTTTGATGATGTCAATGCGATTCCTGACAATGACGAAGGAGACTATACTCGCAGTGTGTATGGCAAAGTCGAGTACAAGATGAGCGATGCCATAAAAGTCACTGGCGAAGCCAGGCATACTGGCGCGGAGAAACTTGCCGTGGAGGGCAGCGGCGTGAAGCTCTCGGGTTCCGTGGAGGCAACTCCTATACCAGGTGTGAAGGCGAACGCTGACGCATCATATGCCACAGGTGAATATGACTTTGCGAATTCGGTGCCGCTGGCTGAAACCCAGACGAGGACGACCGGCCATCTCTACGTTGAGGCAAAGCAGTCATTCCAGCCCGGCTCTGTCAAGGGCGTGGATGTGGTGCTTGCCTCCGGAGCCAGCCTTGATAGCACGCGCGGGCCATACATAGTCGGCTATGGTGAAGGCAAGGTCAATCTCGACGATCGTCTGTCAACAAAGACAGCCCTTCTCTATGGCAAGACTGAGGATCATACTGACTTGACCAAGATCCTATATACCGGAGTCGACTATAATCTCTCGACCAATAGCACAGTGTCAGTCGGGTATAGCAACAAGAACGACGTCGGCAATATTTACGCGGCATACAAGGTAAAACTCGGCGCGAGCACAATGACGGTGAGCTATGGTGAGACCCGACTCGGCGATCCTTGCACTGGTGACTATGATAAGGATAAGCCGTGGGCCTGGCTCTGCACCATCAGCGGTGAGGGAACTAGGTATGGCTTCTACAAGCTCTCCGTTAGCATCCCGTTCTAATAATGCTGATGCCTGATGGAGGGCCCGGCTGATGGTATAGCGGCGACGCCGCCACCAGGAAGCCTGACTAGGAAGGATGAAGGAACCCGGGATTCGTTTGAGTCCCGGGTTTTCGATTTCCACCGTTCCACATATAACTCCAGAGATATGTTTTGCCCCTCGATGGCTAGCCGCTGGCCATTTGCCTGCAACGGGGCATCCCACCGGATATCCCATTCTTACATAGAAGAGTTGCTGATTGTCTATCTTTCATACAGATTTAGACAAGAGGTGTCGATCAAATGGATAGGCATCAGTTGGGTCTGTCTATTTAATGGACACCAATGCTACTGCAGCATGTGGTCCGTCCCGCAAAGAGCAGGTTGGTCTATGATATGGATAGGGCGTATTGCAACGATGGATGGTCGTATTGCCAAGAGACGCGGGTGTCTGGACAGACCTCCATGCCGCTGCGCTGCGCCATCAGAAGGGCGAAAACCCCCGAGGGGGGCGCCGCTATTTTCTGGATAGCATCAGGCGCGCTGTGGCTGGCGGCGAATGTTCTTTACTGACCGTCCAATATGATGGAAACAGGGCGGCTATAGGGCTATCTATGGCCGGACAGTCATGTGGAGCTATTGAATTCTGACACGAGGAAGGAAACAGATCCCTGGGGGCCGAAATCATCTAAATGTGGGTCCATGGGGATCGGACCTGGCGCCGTGGTGGATCGAAATCCTACTCGGAAGGGAGCGGGAAACAGATGAATACAGAGCAGGTCTATCAGGAGAGGCTCCGTCGTTATGTGACCGCGATGCGAAATGGGAAGCCTGACAGAATTCCTATTCGTCTCTTTGTCGCCGAATTTGTGGCCAAATTCGCTGGCTATACTTGTCAGGAAGTAACGCATGATTATGAGAAGGCCTTCGATGCGGTCCGCAAGTGTGCTGCGCACTTTGACTGGGATGCCGTTGTCGGGAATATGGTCTATGTCTGGACCGGACTTACCCAGGCTATTGGCCTAAAGTATTATGCTGTTCCGGGGATCGACCTGCCTCCAGATACAGGCTTTCAATACCTTGAACCCCCGGAAGAACAGGCATTCATGAAAGCTGATGAGTATGACCAGCTCATCGAAGATCCGACGGGTTTCCTATTTAATGTCTGGCTGCCTCGTGTCTCGAGGGATGTTGTCCCCCCGGGCGCACCTGTCACATATCGCAACAACCTCTCGTTCCTTAAGGGTGGCATGGCCATGATGCTGTATTTCAGCGCCCTAGGCGAACAAGGGGCAAGATTGAGATCGGAATCGGGAACGGTTTCTGCGATTTCCGGGATATTGAAGGCGCCGTTTGATATTCTGGCGGACAAACTGCGGGGTTATGTAGGGCTGGCGATGGACATGATTGAGCGGCCGGACAAGGTGCGCGCCGCCTGCGAGGCGCTGATGCCTCATCTGCTACATGTAGCCCTCAGTGGCGCAGATCCAGAAAAGAATGTCCCTATAGGCCTCTGGATGCATCGCGGATGTGCCCCATTCTTCTCTCCCGCGCAGTTTGACTCGCATTACTGGTCGACCTTGAAGCCGATAATTGAGGAGCTGTGGGCGCGCAGGCATCAGACCCTATTCTACGCTGAAGGGGATTGGAATCGCCATCTCGACCGGTTCGCCGAATTGTCGGATGGGAGCATCGTCTATCACGTAGATCGGGGTGACATTCTTGAGGTTCATAAGAAGCTCGGGCACAAGTTCTGCCTGAGCGGCGGCATACCGAATTTCCTTCTAGCCGCAGGATCTCCGGAGGAGGTCCGTGCCTATTGCAAAAAGATAATTCATGAAGTTGCGCAAGATGGAGGCTACATCCTCGATGCTAGCGCCATTATCCAAAATGATGCTAAAATCGAGAATATCGAGGCCATGACGGATTTCGTCAGGGAACATGGTGTTTATTCAACCGGTTCTCTCCATGGAACTGTCGATGTCATTAGCAGTCAGGGAGAGCGGAGTATGGGTTACGTCCCGGACGATGCGATTCCCATATCCAAGAACCCAAAGGCCGCGCCCGGTGTCTGCATACCATGGGAAGAGAAGGCAAAGGATCTTCCTCATATTCAAGGAGATCCCGAGCTTGTGCGCCAGATCTAGGAGAAGGTGGACAACCTGGGCCACATGTATATCTGGCACTGTCTGGTGTCCTTGAAGATTCCCATGTCTCTCCCTATAGCAGATGTGACCCAGATTATCCAGGATTTTGGGAGCTGGCACATCCATAGACCAGGGATGGCAGATCTAGTGGAGGCGATTGGCATCCAGGAAACGAATCGGGTGTCCTTTTTAGATGCTTTGATCATCTGCAGTGCCAAGATGCTAGACTGTAAACTTATCTGGACCGAAGACTTGAGTGACGGCCAGATGTACAAGGGCGTACAAGCTCGCAATCCCTTTGTTGAGCATTGACTTCCACACTCCTGAGGTTATGCGAAGTGTCCGTAGTCTGCATCGTTCGCTGGTAATAGTGTAGGAGATTAGCATCGTCCGTCAGGGATGGTGTCCGTAATTAGAACTATCCATGCGGAATAGTTCGGTTAGTTCAGGGAGGCGGAGGCCCGCCTCGGCGTTATGGACCCCGGCGCAGAGATCTCGCAATGGCAAAGAATTCGGCCTCCGTCGTCGAATATCGAGGGTCCTCTCTTGACATCCTGGCCAGCTCGGAATTCAGGCGGGCAAGCCTCATCTCGAGGATAAGCCGTTCGTCTGCCGATGCAGGCATCCTGGTCAGGGAGCCGTCAGCGCCAGGATATGCCTCCCCTTGCCCGGCGGCGGCCCTTTTTCGTTGATATTCCTCGAATCCGCCCAGATAGGTATTTATCCTTTGACCTTCTATGGCGAGGATTTTCGTGCAGACTCTCCTTAGAAGGTACCTATCATGAGACACCAGTAGAAGAGTCCCACCGTATGCCACCAAGGCCTCCTCGAGCTTCTCGCGGGACGGGAGGTCCAGATGTTCTGTGGGTTCGTCCATGACCAGCAGGTTGAATTCAGATAATAGTAGCTTTATCAACGCTATCCGTTTTCGTTCCCCTGTGCTCAGCACCTTGATGCGCTTTCCAATATCGTCCGGGGTAAAGAGGAAGCAGCTGAGAATGGTCCTGGCCGTCAGGGCGCGGCCCGATGTCTGCCTTTCGAAGACGCTAAGGACCTCTTCGAGGACAGTATTTTCGGCATTGAGGTCCGATAGTTCCTGGTCTAGGTATCCGATCCTCACTCCTGGCGAAACCCATATGGTGCCGCCAGAAGGGGGTTCTTCGCTTGATATCATCCTCAAGAGAGTGGTCTTGCCGGCTCCATTAGGCCCCACTATCCCTACCTTTTCCCCCCGGGCAACACTGAAGCTGGAAGGGCCAAACAGGAGCCTGTCAAAGGATTTGCTGATTTCATCCGCCAGGATCACCCTGCGCCCGACGGCCCCCTCTTTGAAACTGCCAAGGGAGATGGTCTTCTCCGGCTCTGGTTTTTCGACGCTGACCTTCTTCATGGCCTCGAGCCTCTTGATGGTGGACTTGGCCCTTCGCGCCATCCGCTTCGCCCTGGCTCTGTAAAACTCTTTGGCTCCCTTTCGAATGTCCGAGTCCTCACCCGCATGTCTGTGGCTCTTTTCAACCCACCTCATCTGCCGGTCAATGGCCGTCTCGATCCTTCGAATCTCCTTCTGTTCACTCTCATACCTCGCTGACTGGTCGGCGAACGCCTTTGCCTTTGCATCCCTGTAAGACGTATAATTGCCATAGTATTCTGTGGCACGATCTGGCGCGAGTTCGATGACCCTGGAGATCACGGTATCAAGGAAATACCTATCATGTGACACTACCATGACCGTCCCCGGATAATCGCGCACAAATCTTTCAAGCCAGACGAGGCCGTCCTGGTCTAGATGATTCGTGGGTTCATCGAGCAGCAGAATGTCGGGGCGCTCCATCCACACGAGCGCCAAAGCCAGCCGGGTCTTTTGGCCCCCGCTCAGATTCGCTACACACAGATCTCCCTCGTCCCCGGCAAGACGGAAACGACTTAGGACCTCCTCAACGGATGACCTGGCCGCAGGTCCGAGTATGGCTTCTTTCTCGGTGAGTATCTCTCGTGACGTTTTCATCAGATCGAATGCCGGATCCTGGGGCACATACCCCAAGGTCAGCTGTTCCTTGAACACATTGACTGAGCCAGAGGTCGGAGCCTCAATGCCGGCAAGGATCTTGAGCAAGGTAGATTTCCCCACCCCATTTGGCCCCACGAGGCCCACTTTTTCTTCTTCTCGCAGTATGAGATTGATCCCCTTTATAATCTCATGGAATCCATAGGATTTGCATATATCAACCGCCTGGAGTATAGGTCTATTCATAGAAAAACCCCCTTGTCGAGAACATGGGGGTGAGACTGTCTTCAACCTTCAGTCGTCGCATTCCGGATGATCAAATCATGTAGGTCTCTTGAATGCCTGTGTCAGGCTGGATCGGATGGCCGTTTATGCCGCGATGGCGATGTCTTTGTGTATCGCAGTTTGGTCCCGCCAAAATGCCCAGATTGAGATGCGCTACCGGGGGCCGATGACAAATGTAATGGTCGCTAATATGGCGATGGTGATATGCTGCATCGCTGAAAGCGGGCGATATATAAATCAGAAACGGCGACAGCTGTCGCCGCCGATATCCGTGCACCAGGACCAGCCCGGGACGTAGAATCAGGGCAGAATCGCGCCAGACGCTGCATAGCGCGGCCGCGCGCTTCCACCTGCGCTCCTCGCGAATCAGTCAGGCAACCTGCCAGTCTCACCCTATCATTATAAAACTGTGTGGGAACCGGTGATCCAGGTTGCGGGTCTGATCCTCATGGCTGTCTCCTTTCGCATTCCTGCGCGGTATTTCGAGCTCAGGACTCTCCCAGCCGAAGCCGCCAGATTCCGAAATCCTGTATCTCAAGGCTTTGCGTGATGTTTCACGCAAAAATGCACTTGAGAAGGGGATCGTTGATTCCTGAGCAAATCAAATATAACCTATGGAGGTTGGAAATGCAAGTATCACAGCATGATCGCATGATCGTATGGCCCGCCATAGCCCGGGCAAAGTCTCCTCCTTCATGGGGCCCGTACTGATATGGAAATATGAATCAGCGGAAAGAGACCCGCGGCAATCGTGGCAATCGCTGCTTCAATGCTGCGATCATCTTTTTTATGATCCCACGGCGAGCCGATCGCATATTCTCAACAATCATTTCGTCTACGGTCACAAACTGATATCCCCTTTCCTTCAAGCCTGTGATGATAATGGGAAGAGCCTTAATTGTGGCGGGGGTCGCATCGTGCATTAGCACAATATCTCCATTAGCTGCCCTTGACAATATGTGCGCGGCAATCGCCTGAGCATTCGAAAGGGTGACATCATCGGCATTTATGGTCCACAGGACAGTTATGAACCCAGCCTTAGCCGCTGTCCTAACAACTGTTTCATTGATCGCTCCCCCAGGCGGACGAAAAAGGCGAATCGTCTTGTTGGTGATTCCTCTGATCAGCATCCGCGTGTTTTGAAGTTCATTGAGGATGGCGTCATGTGATAATTGTGTAAGATCTTGATGAGAATAGGCATGATCGCCAATCACATGACCACGGGAATTTATCTCCGCTACCAGTTCTGGATAACGTTCCGCCATGGTTCCGGTGAGGAAAAAAGTTGCCTTCACTCCATATTCGTCAAGGACATCCAGGAATAATTTCGTTATCCCGGGTTTTGGTCCATCATCAAATGTGAGAGCTATGGTTTTTCTGTTCGGATTGCCGCGAACTATAGAACTAGAATTGAAAATGCTCGTGAGCCTTGATTCCTCCTTATTCCATCCAGGGGAACCAGGAAGCGGTCTCTGCGTAACCTTAGGCGGAGAGATAAGCGTCACCGGGTAATTCAGGCGCCGAACGAAATCACCAAGCGAATACGAGCCCATTATCCTGATGCGCTTCAGCATCAAGAGATCGGCGCAAGGAAAATCGCCAAATCCCTGGATCGTGGTCACCGCCGCCACGTATCCAGCCTGTTCGACGAACGATTTTATATCCCGATTGAACAGGCCGAAGGGGTAAGCGAAAACGATGACAGGCTTTCCGAGGTGGCGTTCAAGCGCTGCCCGGCTCTCGGAAATCTCTTCCTTAGCCTTGTAAGTTGGCAATTGCAGGAGATTGGGATGGCTGAGCGTATGCGAGCCAAACTCGATGCCATATTCTGACATAATTCGGGCCTGCTCCCATGATAGGACCTTATATTTCCCTGGATAATCAAGCCAAGATGATACGAGGAATACAGTGGCGGTGAATCCATATTTCCTTAAAATCGGAAATGCATACTGATAGACGTCATCATAACCATCATCGAAGGTTATGACGATTGGGCTATTGGGGATCTTTCCGCCTCCCCGAATATTTTTCACCAATTCCCCTAGGGTAATAGCATGATATCCATGTTCGGAAAGGTAACGCATCTGGGCGTCAAAGTCTGAAGGCCGAACTCTGAGGCCGAGGCCACAACCTATTGAAACTGGGCATACATGGTGGTACATGAGAATTGGGACATGATATCCATGGGACACTGTCTCTTGGATCATCGAGGGCATCCGGTATGAGGATCCCGGATCGTCTAGGGGGCGTGTAAACAAGCGACCAGTCATCAAGGCCATTGCAGCAAATACCACGATTAGAGAGATGATAGATTCCCGTTTCCGGTATCTATGATTTGATTGCATTGCCACCCCTCCCCTTTTGCCACCCGACTTCATTACAGGACTACTGGAATGGATGCTGACCTATGGAATGCGATACGCATCTATCTTGTATATGCCATTATATTTTACGTCATTTTCGCTTTTCCAAAGCATCTTCCTGTATACCGAGTATGAAGCCTCACTGGTTCCCCATTGGCGCGAATGTCTTGCGATCAGAAATCCTTGCTGTCTCAGAAGGGGTTTTTCTGAATGCAAAGGAATATCGTATCTATCAGAAGCGTAAACAGCGTGATGGCAAGGCCTGGTGACAAATGGCGACCTTGACCGAGAAATACCCCTCTGGTAATAAGTGAATCAAATCAGGCAGGAATAGGACCGCCATCTGTCTAATTGTTAGGATTATATTCGCGCTGAGTTGGGCGTCATGAATTTCTGCTACTCCACAATATGAGGTTTGGAGCGGTAAGATCTTTGAAGTCCAGCCTAATGATGCGATAGGCCTTCCGAGCCGGAAAGGAGAAGTGAGAGGTCAGATGACAGCATTCCCAGACGTTTCTGTGCAATTGTTTGAAAAGGCCAAATCCAATATAAAATATTGGGAGAAACTCGGTGATGCGATCGATCAGTTCATTGATCTTATGCTCAACTACAGGCAGAGCGGGCATCCGGGCGGGTCGCGGTCTAAGATGCAGGCTATGGTAGCTACATTGTTGTCGGGTATAATGCGTTGGGACATACGCGAGCCCGAGAAGAGATTTGCTGACCGTTTCATCCTGGTCGGGGGACATACCATCCCGCTGGTGTATGCTTCGATGGCTGCTCTGTGTGAAGCGATGCGCGCCAAATACGAAAAGACCGGGGATAAGAGATATTTCATCTCTCCAGAAAGGGCTCTCTACGCTCGCGAACTCGTCGGGTTCAGGCACAGGGGCGGGCTTCCGGGACATGCCGAGGTAAATGAAAAGACCCTGATCCTCAAATTCAATACTGGACCTTCAGGACATGGCTCCTCTGCGGCAGTCGGCCAGGCTCTTGCACTGAAACGTGCCGGCGCCGGCGACGTGAAGGTTTTTGCCTTTGAAGGAGAAGGAGGGCATAGTGCCGGAATCTATCATGAGGTCAAGAACTCAGCGTGGGGGCTGGGGTTAGACAACCTTTTCTTTGTAATCGATTGGAACGACTATGGCATAGATGATCATCCCATAAGTCGTGTCATCTATGGGACGCCCGAAACCTGGTTTGCTTCTTATGGCTGGCGGACTGTGGGCACTGAGCAGGGGAACGACTGGGAAAGCGTGGCCAGGACCTTGATAGAGATGAGATTTGGGCCTAACCCCGACAGGGTGCCAAGCATGGCATGGCTCAAGACCCAAAAAGGGCGCGGATACCTTGTTTACGACAACAAATCGCACGGGACTCCGCACAAGCTCAACAGCGACATATTCTGGGAAACCAAGAAACCATTCATGGACAAGTATGGGGTTACTTTTGAGGGGTATGGCAAATCTGCGCCGCCGGACCCAGACGCCCTCCAGCGCCAGTTCCTCTCAAACCTTGAGGTCGTGGCCGAAGTCATCCGCTCCGACCGGGAACTAGTCGATTACGTTTCCGAGACTTTGGTGGAATTAGGGGAAAGCGTGCCGCAGGATATCCCTGGCATGAAAGTGTCTTTCAGCGAGAACCCATTGCATGACCCAGAATTGTATGATTTCAAAAAGTATCCCGAGAAGCTGTATGTCTCCGCAGGTTCGTCAGCCGCCAATCGTCAGGGCCTCGGCAATTGGGGCGCATGGGTCAATGCCTGGTGCCACAAAAAATATGGGAGACCGCTCTTCCTGGTGGCGTCTGCAGACCTTGCCGAATCAACTCTCATATCCGGTTTCGGAAAAGGGTGGGGTGATTTTCCGGGTTATGGTTGGTATGATCGTCATACCAATCCAGACGGTGTGATATTGCCTCAGGAGATCACGGAGTTTGTAAACTCTGGCATCATGGCCGGGCTTGCCACGACAAACTTTTCGGAAGAACAGCGCCGCGATTTCAATGGATTCTTGGGAGCATGCTCAACTTATGGGTCGTTCTCTTATCTGAAATATGGCATGATGAGGCTCTTGAGCCAGTTAGCCCAGGATTCCCCTATTAAAACGGGAAAAGTCCTGTGGGTTGTCGGCCATTCCGGGCCTGAGACCGCTGATGATTCGAGGACCCATTTCGGGATCTTCGCGCCCGGGGTCACGCAGCTTTTCCCTGATGGCAAAATCATCAATGTCCATCCATGGGAGTATAATGAGGTCCCTGTTGTTCTTGCCAGGGCCCTTCAGGTGGCGGTTGAGGAAGACATTCCTATCATAGCGATACATCTTACCCGGCCACCTATCTCTATCCCCGACCGGGCGGCGCTGGGTATTCCATCCCACTTCGAAGCAGCCAGGGGAGCCTATGTCATGAGGGATTTCAGAGCAGATAAACCTAAGATGGGCACTGTCATTGTCCAGGGGACGAGCACTACCGAGGGCGTATGCAAGATTCTTCCCAGGCTCGATGAGGAGGGGCTGAACATAAAGGTGATAGCTGCCATCAGCTATGAGCTTTTCACACGGCAGCCGGAGGATTACCGACAAATGGTGCTCCCAGAAGAAGATTGGGCGCATTCTATGTGCATAACCAACATGGCGAGGCGCCTGATGCACGACTGGATATATGATAAGAAAGCTGAGAGGTATACTCTCTCTTCTGACTGGGACAACAGATGGCGCACCGGCGGTACCGTGGGTGAAGTGCTTGACGAGGCCCACCTTACACCTGAATGGATTCTCAAGGGGATCAAACGCTTCGTGTCAGAAGGATAGATTCGGCAAGTAAAGCTCCGCAAGGAAAAGCGCAGAGGACCGGGTGTCAGGCGAGCCTAGATTTTCAGCGGAAGATATCTTTTATCTTAGGGCATCATGGCAGCCGGTCCCATATTCCCAGGCCCCCATTAGCCTCTACGTGTGTCCATGCGGCAGATCATCACCGGTCCTCCGACACAAATGATGACAAGGTCTGCCGTCCCCTAAGATTATAGGGTTTGACTATTCCCTTAGGTTTACCCTCTTGCCATTTTGCCTGGCCGGATTGCAGAAGGTCTAGCGCCCTATCAGGGAGTCTCTCATGTTGGACAGATGTGAGCAATGCCACCGGTTTGCCGCGCTCCCTAATTATGAGGGCCTCTCCCCCTTTTACCCTATGTAGGTACTCGCTCAGATGAGTCTTAACCCTTCGTATTCTTGCCTGTTCCATAGATCTCACCCCAACAATTATATCGTAGTGTTAACGAGGTAATAGGTCAAGATTGTTGGTGTCATAGGGGCATATAGCTTCTTTGTGGCCCAAATGAGGAATCACATGGCAGCATGAGATTGCCGCCGCAAGGTCAGACGACGAAAATGATGTAATCTTTGCGCCTCAACTGACGAGTCTGTCTCCAGGTTTGCCTTTAATGTGGCGACGCCGCCGTCACCTGCCGGCAAAACCTGACGAGATTTATGCCACTTCTCAGCAAAATTGTCCTAAGATCTTCCAAAATGGATCCAGGTCCTTCCAAAATTTGCTCGCCCTGACGACCATGTCGCCAGTCTCGGAAAGAAACTGGCGAAATTCTCGTCAGATGCGCCCAGAACCTGACGAAAAATCTGCCACCATAGATCTAGGGTGACCAGAAATCTGTCAGGTCTCCCGCCAAAGTGGCGAAATCTTCGTCAGTTCCCATGTTGCACCTTAGGAAGCTAACCCAACTATTAGCATGTGTGGATGATACTTGGATTAACGGGTAGCAGATCTCAGCCTCCACAAGCTGAACATTTGCATATATCAAACAACGAATAGGGACTTTGGCGCCGCTTAGGGGAATAGTGTCAGTTATCGACATCGTCCAGCCAGAACAGTGACCATAGCTGACACTATCAGCCGGGGATAGTGTCAGTAGTTGCCACTATCCGTCTTGAACTGTAGCAGCAGACGCCCATATCCGCCAAAAACAGTGACAATATCTGCTACTGTCCTCAAAGGATAGTAGCAGAAAACGCTACTGTCCGCCGGAAACAGTAGCGACAGATGATACTATCCTCGCCGGAATAACAGGGCCAGTTGGCACTATGTTTATGGGCGGGTCATCGCCCGCCCATCACCGGCTACTCTATATTGATCTGCGTGCCGCGCGGCCCGGCGCCTTTGACCTTCGGTAATGTCACCTCCAGGACTCCATCCTTGAAGGTGGCCTTGGCTCCTTCCTTCTGCACCGCCACCGGGAGCGGGATCGTCCGCGTGAAGCTCCCATAGCTCCTTTCACGGCGATAATAATCCCGGTCCTTGATCTCTTCGTCACGCCGCGTCTCGCCACTGATGGTAAGGCCATCCTCAGTGAGCGTCAGGTTGATCTCATCCTTACTTACACCCGGGATTTCTGCCTTCACTACTATCGAATCCCCGCGGTCATATACGTCTACAGCGGGAGACCATAAGCCTCCGGTAAACCAACCCTCTCCGCGCCGTCTGGGAAATCTTCGCGCCCAGAAATGCTCAAGGGCGTCCCGGAAATCTACAAGTTCTCTCCACGGATCCCATGGCACCAAATCAGGCATCTTTTCATCCCTCCATTTACTGGAATAATGTGATCATTTGAGCATTGTAGACTTGCTGGTGCTAACCACCTCCTGTGCCAATAATGAACCTGACAAGGCCCAAGAGATGATGGCCTGCCCACACGAATCTTTCGTCAGAAAGCTTCGGACTCGCGTTATATCGTCCGTCAGAAAGCTCCGGAAAGCTCTGAACTCGCATTTATGAACAACAATGATCACTCTATATTATCCCCGCAAATGGCCATGAAAAACTCCCATTTACTTTTCCGAAAGCCGGTTGATCTCCAGGGTGACTTGCTCGAGCTGGCGATTTAGTTCTCTCAGTTGGTTCTGAGCAACAGTGAGATAATAGTCGAGTTCCTTGCGTCTTTCGCCTGTGTCTGATTCCAGCAACCTCTTACATTCCCTGTAGATGTCTAGGGTCCTGTCCATTTCGGAACGGAGCTCCTTTGCCTTATCCTCCGCTGCCTCCTCTGCGCCCTTCACGTATGAGACGTCAGGAAGCAAGACTTCCTGATACCAGGGGGCATTCTCAGAATTCTCAAAGTTTAGAGAGACGCATATGGGGTCTTTCATGTTGCTCACGGAAGCGGCGAAAGATAGCGGGTTTAGCACTATGAGTCCTGACACAGTGGCCCGAAATGGCTCAGCCGGCCAGACTGTAAGCCTGTCTTGGGATATCCTGACGGCGATTTCGGCTGAGGTCAGATCCTTGACAAAATGGACACGATCCACCTGCCCTGTCAGATATCCCATCAAGTATGTCAATGCCGGATTGTTTGCTACCATCGCCGTGAAATTGTTGAGCGCCTCTATCTTCTTTTCCCTGCTTATCATAGCCCACCCTCACAATGCGCCTTTGCAGAATCTGTTATCATTCCCACTTATATTATATCGCAAAATCCCAATTTGAGGGCAGGGATGGCGCAGGATGAAATGGACTTTGCGGTTTCCCCCGCGTATTCGGGCCTGACTCGGGCGTATCCGCATCTGACCCATACACATTATAGGCATATATGTGGGCCGTACAGCACATCCTAAGCCATGGCATAGATCACCGACGAGTAGGCCATGCATGCATGGATCATATACATACGAATCATACATGCGCGAATCATATTCGATGCGCCTGGCGGCGAAAGGAGCGATAGCCACATGGGAAGTTTCCAGCTACTGATGAGTCCAATCAAGATCGGGAATATGCAATTGCGAAATAGGATCGTCATGCCTCCGATGGTGACGAATTATGCATATGAAGACGGTTCTGTCACCGATAGGTTGCGCGCCTATCATGTGGAGCGCGCGAAAGGCGGCGTGGGTCTCATAATAGTCGAGGCCTCGTATGTGCATTTGTCGGGACGAGGATTCCAAAATGAGGTGGGGATCTATTCAGACAGGCTTATTGCTAGTCTCAGAAGTCTGGTGGATGCCGTCCATACGCATGGCGCAAAGATAGCTATACAGCTTTATCATGGCGGCAGGCAAACGAAATCGAGTGTCACCGGTCAGCCCATAGTAGCCCCATCTCCGATCCCCGATCCAACTGAACCCGAGACACCCAAGGAATTGACAAAGGAAGAGATTGCAGAGCTTGTTAAGGCCTTTGGAGAGGCAGCCAGGCGAGCAAAGGCTGCTGGCTTCGATGCAGTGGAAGTTCATGGCGCGCATGGTTATCTCATTGATGAATTTCTGTCTCCTTATGCAAATAAACGCACCGATGAATATGGCGGCTCGCTGGAAAATCGGATGAGGTTTCCTCTGGAGGTAGTGCGGGCGGTAAGACAGGCGGTGGGGCCTGATTACCCGATCCTCTACCGGATGAGCGCTGATGAGAAAGTTCCTGGCGGGCTGAAACTAGATGAGACGAAGATCGTTGCGCAGCGGCTCGAACAGGAGGGTATCAATGCTCTTCATGTATCTGCTGGCGTGTATGAGTCGGCTGTGTGGATCATACAGCCCATGGCTATGCCCAGAGCATGTCTAGCCGATCTCGCCAAAGGGATCAAATCAGTTGTCAAGATCCCAGTGATTTCGGTCGGAAGGTACAATGATCCCGAGGTTGCCGAAAAGGTCCTGGAAGAAGGGAAGGCCGACCTTATAGCCTTTGGCCGCGAGCTTCTGACTGATCCTGAGATGCCGAAGAAGATCTCAGAGGGCCGGCTTGACGAGGTCCGGAAATGTATCGCATGTTGCCAAGGATGCATCGATGAATTGTTCCAAGACCATCCGATTGGTTGCACTGTCAACGCCCGCACAGGATTCGAGACGCAATTCACGCTTGCCAAGGCTTCGCGCCCGCGCAGAGTCCTTGTGGTCGGAGGTGGCGCCGCTGGGATGGAGGCTGCCCGGGTGGCGGCATTGAGAGGTCATAATGTCACTCTCTGGGAAGAGACATCCAGTCTTGGGGGGCAACTGACCCTTGCCGCGACTCCTCCACAAAAGGGCGAGATCATGACCTTCAAGGATTTCCTCATGAACGAGATGAGGCGACTCAGGATAAACGTCCAGCTCAATAAAGAGGCAACGCTTGATGCGATTCGATCTGAACGGCCAGATGTTGTAGTGATCGCGACTGGCGCAGTTCCTGCCACAGTTGACGTGCCTGGCGTGAATGGCAAGAATGTAGCTATGTCGTGGGATGTCCTCTCTGGCAAAGCCAGCGTTGGCAGGAGGGTTGTAATTATCGGCGGAGGTCTTGTGGGATGTGAAACGGCGGAATTTCTGGCGGAGAAGGGGCATGAAGTAACCATTGTGGAAATGCTTCCTCGCATCGCTTCTGATGTAGGTCCGCTTGTGGGTGCGCTCCTACTCGACCGGCTTGGCAAGCAGGGGGTAAAGGTGATTACAGGCGCGAAGCTCACATCGATTGGAGAACGGGATATAACTGTCGAAAGGGATGGAAATACTGAAACCCTGCCAAATTTCGACTCAGTCGTGATGGCTGTTGGGTCAAAATCAGAGGATACTCTCGCAAGACAGCTCGAAGGCTCGGGCATAGACTACTATGTCATTGGTGATGCTTCAAGGCCCAGGAGAATAACCCATGCGGTCTTTGAGGCAATGAAGGTGGCTCATGAGATATAGGCACACCTCTGCCTCATGAACACATTTGGTGACAGCTTGTCCACTGTACTACGGGTGTCGATCAGGCCTGTCAATATAGACGACCCCCGGGGTCCAGAGCTTCTATCTCAAGAGCGCGTCTCAAAATCTCGACATGAGCGCTTCGGCATCATATTTCAGTGGCCCAAATCGCCGCCAATCTTCCTTCACACAAGGTGCATACCATACTGTATCCCATGCGAAGTGAGGCTCTGACCCCAGGTATGTGGCCATAGAAACCGGACCGATATTAATTTCTACAGAAGGGAATGCTTCTGCCATGAATATATATGTCCGACAAAAGTTGCGCATCTCTTTCACGCGTCGTTCCACATCAAGGTGCAACGCCTCGGGGTCTTCAGGTAAATATCCTATATATACAGTATAGACAGTGTCTGGCGTTTGTTAAGTCAGAAACATGCTGGCAGGTCAAAATCAATTTGCGGAATCCCTGGTAACGGCAGCACTTCACACCGCAACGCTATGCTTTACATGACCACGCCGGTTTGGTATGATTATAGTGGAAAAGATTACTAAGATATCTCGAATTTCAATGAATCGCAGAGTGGTTGATCGCAGCGGTCCTGGTGAAAGGGATTGCTAGGATTTTGGAGCCTCAATAGCCATTACTAAGGGGATAGCTCTATGCAGCTTGCGCCCAAGCTTCGCGACGAAATAGCCAAGAAGATGTCAGCCTTGCCTGAAATCCGACGCGTGATCCTTTTTGGCTCTCGGGCTCGAGGAGATGCATGGTCGCGCTCTGATATTGACCTCGCTATTGACGCGCCTGCTGATTCGATCAGTCTCTGGGAGCGAGTCATGGAGATCAGAGATAGTCTCGAGACCTTACTCCCGGTAGATATAATATTTTTGGAGCAAGCCCCGCCTGGCTTGGCAGAGCGGATCAGAGCGGAGGGGGTGGCAATCTATGAACGAAATGCGGATCCGGCAAAGGCTCAATAACCTTGGAAATGCGATCGCCCGACTCCAGGAAGCCTTGAGCGAGCCGCCAGAAAATCCTTTGTTCATCGATGGAACGATCCAACGATTTGAATTCACTTTTGAGCTCTTCTGGAAGACCTTCAAAGCCATCCTGGAGGCCGAAGGACTGGAGATTACTACGCCTAGGGAAGCTCTCCGCTATGCTTATCAGGCCGGTTGGATTACTGATGAACAAGCCTGGCTTCGTATGTTGAGATCACGAAATGAGTCCTCCCACATCTATAACGAATCAGCTGCTCGCCGGATCTATGAGGAGATCAGACAGAACTTCCCGGCGCTGAAGATGGCGTTTAGTAAGATACAGGCATGGTCTACCCAGTCAACCACCCCGGACTGAAGTCCCAAGCTGGGGTGTACGGAAAGGTTGCGATCTGATGGGAAGGAGGCGGAGGCGCATTCCCCCAGTGAATTGGGAGGAGGAATGCGCCAGATTTTGCGGATAAATGCTCCGGTCAAGGAAAAGAGATTGCACCTGGAAAGAAACTGGAATCGGTTAGTTATAGGGATCCCAAGTAAGGGATCTATTCCCAGCTTGGATATTGCTCTGGCGCTTCCCCCTTTTTACCTATGATAACCGGCCTGTTGGGCGGCGTTTCGTCTTCCCGCACTTCCTCCACAAGAACATCAAACCGCCACTCATCACCGAAATCAAAGAGGTAGAGGAATTTCCGTCCTTCCCAAAGCTCCAACTGATCCAGTCTTACCTCATTGGCATAGGGAGGCTCCTCGCCTCTTGGGTCCCAGTAGGCCTTTTTCGACCAGGCTCGTCCGTCCATAAAGAAAGCATACAGGTGATCATTATCAAAATTGAAAGCGGATTGGATGGCATCATGCAGATCGTCGAGCGTATGAGCTGCCGATAGTTTGATGCGGCGCCAGCAATTCCGGTCTAAGGAAACCTTGAAAACATATGCCATGAGTTTCTTGGGTTGGTCATCCTCAGCCAAAAGCTCATCAATCGCGGCGGAGTTGATGGCATCTTCAGGGAAGAGAGGAAGAAACACTTCTTCGAAAGGCCTTATCAGCTCTTCTTCCGGAGATTCATCAGATTCATCTGGTATAATCCACCCATTTTCCGGCGTAGAGAAGAAATTAGGAGCAGGTCTCACTTCGCCGCGCGCGTGCGCTGGTTCATTATATAAAGCATAAGGACGATTGCGGCAGGCGCGGGCCATGGCGAGACCAAATTCACTTGGAATAATTGATTTCACGAGAATGTCGGATTTCCGCTGGTATCTTTCTTGTGACTGTGTTTGCTCGTATTCCCAGAAACCGAAGTCGCTCAAGCAATGGATCATACCGCCAGCGACATTAAAAAAGATTGTAAGGTAATGATCTATAATGTCATTCTGGCGCCCGCTAATACCCGGGGTGATTTTCTCTCCAGGGTGAGCGTTTTCGATAAATTGAAAAAGGAGGTCCGGAGCGTTCAAATAGATGGTTTGACCAGGATATGCATCAGGGTAGAGATCCTCAGAATCCAACTTCGTCCAATAGATACGGAAAAGGAACATGTATTTCGTAAAGAGGTTGAGAGCCTCATATTTTTCTAGCTTTGCTGTAGGAACGAGGCAAGCTTTGTTGCCGCGCCCGGATGCATACGCAAAAAGGCCGCTGGTCATTGCGAGATAAAAGAATAAGTTGATAGTTGGATATTTAGCTTGGAGGTAATACGGCCCTGATACGTCTACGGGCCGTGAAAGAAGCGAATTCAGTGAAAACAGATCGTTCTTGCCCAGTTGGGCGTGTCTTTTGGATAGTAGGGGCGTCTTTTCTTTAAGAAAGCTACAAAAGGTGGCGAAATCAGTGACAATTCGAGAGATGTCTTGTTCCGTGGCAACATATTGTCTCATTATGTGTCATCCTTTCGTCTATGTATGGAAATCTATATTTCCGCATCAAATTGTGTGCCAAATCAGCGAAACATATTAAAACTGCATGATCATCATCGGTTTCCGCCAGCCATTCAGGCTAGCCGCGATCTACTCTTGCTCTATTCTATCACATAGATCTTTGTAATGTCTTGAACTCTCTGAGATCCGAACCGAAAGAAGGCCCGACTCGGCCTGGAGGGCGGTCGCAAGGGAGCAGAGTGGGCGGCTGACTTTTCATCAAGATCTCTATTCAACCATGCAGGGAATTGCTTCTCAAGTGTCGTATTGGAATGTCGTACGTTGACCAATATTGGCATCCCAGAGAGGCTTCCAGGGCAAGTCCTGCTCCGGACTATCTGGGCAGGAATATGTGGATCTGACCTTCACGCCTTTAGAGGAAATCAGCCATCTCTTATATACCCAAGGGTTTTGGGACATGAGTTGGCACTTGAGGTTGTCGAGGGTAGATCCAGGAGAACGGAATCTTAAGCCCGGCGATAGGGTCACTGTTGAGCCATATTATCGGATGCGGAAGATGTTATCCATGTTCCCGTGGGAGATACAATTGCTGTGAAGACCTTGAGGTCCTTGGGGTTCATCGGGATGGAGGTTTTCAGGAATATATCACGATACCAAGGGAAAAGGTGTATAAGGCCCCGGAGACCATGGATGTCGAGGAATTAGCTTTGATTGAGAGCTTTCATGAGCCTTCATATAAGACCAGAATATATATCTAGGGGGGACAATGCATGGCTAGGACCGACCTCCGTTTCCGTCAGATTCACCTCGATTTCCATACCAGTGAGCATATCCCTGATGTAGGCTCGCAATTCGATGCAGAGGAGTTTGCCGAGACCCTTGAAAAGGCCCGGGTAGACTCAATCACCTGTTTTGCTCGCTGCCATCACGGCTGGCTTTACTATGATTCAAAGCGATTTCCCGAACGTATTCATCCGCATCTGGTAAACCGCGATCTTCTGAAAGAGCAAATTGAAGCTTGTCACAGACGAGGCATTCGTGTGCCAATCTACGTTACCGTGCAATGGGATTACTATACGGCACGCGAACATCCTGAATGGCGGATTATAACAGCTGAGGGGAAGCTGGCGGGCACCCCTCCCTATGAAGCTGGTTTCTACCAGGAACTCTGCGTGAATTCACCCTACAGGGATTTTCTGAAATCCCTTGTTCAAGAAATCCTCGAGACACTGCCAGGTGATGGCCTTTTCTTTGACATCGTTGATGCGCGTGAATGTTCCTGCAGATACTGTATTGCCGGAATGAAAGCGAAAGGGCTCGATCCTGCCAGACGGGATGATAGGATGAAGTATGCCAAGATGTTGATAGATGAATTCAAGCTGGATATGAGTGGCTTCGTGAAGCAATTCAAACCAGATACGACTATATTCTATAATGCTGGCCATATCGGGCCATATGTACGCGAATCTCTGCCAGCCTATACGCATTTCGAGCTTGAATCCCTGCCTAGTGGGGGATGGGGATATGTTCATTTCCCCTTGACGATTTGCTACGCCCGTAACCTCGGCATCGACTGCGTGGGACAGACGGGCAAGTTCCATACCTCATGGGGTGATTTTCATTCTTTCAAAAATAAAGCAGCCCTCCAGTTTGAATGTTTCCGGGCACTTGCACTCAATGCCAAATGTGGCATTGGAGATCAACTTCATCCTTCTGGAAAGATCAGTAAGCATGTATATGACCTTATAGGCTCAGTGTATTCCGAGGTTGAGAAAAAGGAACCCTGGTGCAAGGGCGCGAGGGCTATTACTGATATTGGCTTATTCACGCCGGAAGAATTTACTTGGGAACGCGTTCCTCCTGCGGCGGCCGGCGCTGTGCGCATGCTTCAGGAGGCGGGACACCAGTTTGATATATTGGATTCGCGAAGCGAACTGGCCCCCTATAAGCTCATCATTCTACCTGATGGAATCCTCATTTCGGATGAACTGGCCGCGAAACTCGAGGGCTATCTCGCCAGCGGAGGAAAATTGATCGCCTCAGGCGAGTCCGGATTGAACATGGATAAAAGCGCCTTTGCGCTCAAAGCGCTTGGCGTGAGGTTGAGGAATAACTGGTCATCTTACTGGGAGAAACAGGGCGCGGGCGCCAGGTTCGCGCATGCTGATTATATTCTTCCTAAGGGGGACATCGGCAAAGGGTTGCCTCCCACAGAACATGTAATGTATATGAAGGCAATGGATGTTGAAGCGGAGAAGGGGACTGAAGTGCTTGCAGATGTTGTCCTTTCCTATTTTGATCGAACATGGGAGCATTTCTGTTCGCACCGCCAGACACCATCTTCGGGCAAGGTGGTGTCCCCCGCAATCACCCGCAGTGCCAATACGATCTATTTCGCGCACCCGATTTTCACTCTTTATGACATGAATGCGCCAAGGTGGTGCAAGATGCTCCTCCTTAATGCCATTGATATGCTGCTTGGGGAGCCAGTGCTGCGGCATGATGGGCCATCCACCATACTCGCGACTGTGAATGAACAGGCGGACAAAAATAGGTGGGTAGTTCATCTATTACACTATATTCCAGAAAGGCGTTCTCAAGATATCGACATCATTGAAGACGTAATCCCGCTATATGATGTCAGAGCCTCGGTGAGAACCGGCCGGCCTGTGAAGACCGTGACTTGTGTGCCTGATGGGGAGGCATTGCCTTTCGAATGGCGGAATTATCGCGTAAGTTTTGTCGTTCCCAAGATAGAAGGGCATCAAATGATTGAACTAACCTTCTGACGACGTAGGATGCCTATAGCTGTGTCCACGATATTCCTGGCTATGGATATGAGTTTCGGCCAATGATGAAGCGGCCAGGTCAAGGGTTGCAGAATCCCGCGACTTTAGTGTGGAGAGGTTCAAGTCATAGACTTGGAGATGCTCTGGGATCTTGAATATTTATACATGGAAGAGGGGGGCGTTCATGTCTAATTCCCAACTTAGCGATAGTTTCAATGGATTGGTCCTGGGACTCGGTGCTCTGCCTGTATTATCGCGGGCGAAATCACGTTCTATCAGCGCTGAGAATTTCACTGGTGAAAAGGGCAAGGGCGGCATGGCGTTGGAGGGGACCGGCGCTGAATGCGCTCGTGAATTGGGCCAGGGATGGAAGATTTCCCCGTCCATCAGCATACAGCCACACAGCACATTCACACTGGCAGATATCGCTGGCCCAGGTGTCATCCATCACATATGGATGACATGTTTTCCTGGTGTCTGGCGAAGCCTTGTCCTCAGATTTTACTGGGATGGTGAGGAGAACCCATCGATCGAAACACCATATGGGGATTTCTTCTGCAATGGCTGGTGCCAGCGCTGCAACATCAGCTCCTTGCCAGTTGTCGTGAATCCAGCCGGCGGGATGAATTCCTACTGGCCGATGCCTTTCCGCAGATCCGCCAGAATAACTATTGAAAATCTGGCGGATGAGGCAGTTATCCTCTACTATCAGATAGATTATAGCCTTACCGATATACCGGAGAATGTGGCATACTTCCACGCAGAATGGAGAAGGGATAACCCTCTAAAGTACAAGGAGGTTCACACCATTCTCGATGGGGTAAAGGGGCAGGGTCATTATGTCGGGACTTATATCGCCTGGGGAGTCAATAACAACGGCTGGTGGGGCGAAGGGGAGGTCAAGTTCTACCTCGATGGTGACAAAGATTTCCCGACCATTTGCGGGACAGGGACTGAGGATTATTTCGGGGGCGCCTGGAACTTCGAGCATCCTAAAGGTGAATACGGTGTCTTCTCCACTAACTTCCTCGGCCTTCCTCAGGTGATCAAGCCGGATGGACTCTATCAGAGCCAGCAGAGATTCGGAATGTACAGATGGCATATCATGGACCCGATTCGATTTGAAGAGGACATCCGTGTGACCATTCAGGCATTGGGCTGGCGGTCGGGGCATCGTTATCTGCCGCTGCAGGACGATATCGCGTCTGTCGCTTTCTGGTATCAGGCTGAGCCGCACGTGCCGCATCCTCCGTTGCCAGGCAAGGATTGGCTCGAGGTGATCTGAACAGCTCGGTTCAGAGATAAGGAGCCGCCCAGTGCGGCTCCTTAAAATGATTTCTCGGATGATAATTTTTGAAGAAGGATTTTAGGACCCAGTGCCGAATCATGTCGAATAGGGTTCTGGTATTCCAGATAACGGTCTGCGATATTTGCCAGGGGTAATTTCTTGAGGTCCTCTCAATCGGCTGCCGGTCGCGTCCGCTCTATATCTGGGGCTGCATAGATTTCGTCTTCGCAGGCCCAGCGGCGCGAAATTGCCACACCTGCATTTCCCAGCCAGTCTGCCACGTCACCTTGGCGGTGCTGTCGCATTTCGCTTTGGTGGCGCCACCGATTGATTAAAACGACGTCATCTGTTCTCCAGGCAGACTGCCTGGCTAGGGCCTTTGCGTGGGGCGCAATCATTGATATCTTATGGATCGGGAGAGATCTTTTCATGAGGAAATTTTCGTTGGGCTCTGGCCTCGGACAGAAGCTGCTGGTATGGTTTTGTATCATGTCCCTGGCACCAGCCATTCTCATCGCTGTTGTTTCATATCAGAATAGCAGCAAGGCTCTGACTATGCAGCTGGAGAAGGACCTTACAGGACAAGCCAGGATCCTTGGTCTCCAGGTTGATAGATATATTAACGAAAAGTTGCATGAGCTAATGACGCTATCGCGTCGGGCAGTGTTTACATCAGAAGATCGTCCCCTCGATGAAAAAGCGGCGGCCTTATATGAAGCGGTGGGCGATGAAATCGCCTGTGCTTATATCGTAGATGCCGCGGGCAGTGTTCTGGCATCGGCAGGCGGGCTGGATCCCGGCAGTGTGGCGGGCGAGGCGTGGTTCAGCGCCATTCAGTCCGGGGACCTCTATTTTGGAGATTGCGCGATGAGCGAATCTGCCGGTAGGCCTACCATCAAGATAGCGGCGCCGATAATGTCACCTGATGGTCGATTCCTTGGCGTCATCGTTGAAGAAGTGGATATGGGGCCGATACGGGGCATGATGGATGAGGTGGAAAAGACTCAGAAGGGTATCATCCAGTCCGGGTACGCCTTCCTAGTCAACAAAGATGGCTTGATAATCGATCATCCGGATAAGACTAAGATATTCAAGGAAAAGCCTGCGGAGCTTGGCATTCCGGGGCTTACGGAGGCAATCAGGAACGTGCTGGCCGGTAAAGAAGGAATGTCAAGATATATCTATGGAGGTGTGCAAAATCTCATTGTTTACGCTCCGCTCTCAGGCTATGGGGATTATAAGGGCAGCGGCTGGGGCATTGGAATCGCGGTACCGGCAATTGAACTATTTAGACCAATTACGGGCTTGAGAGATATTTCGGTCGTGGCAATCCTGGCGGTTGGTCTCGTGGCGGTTTTCATTGCAGTGATCCTCTCCCGTGGTATCGCTCGGCCCCTCCGCCGTATAGCGGATGTCGCGGAGGCTGTGGCTGAAGGGAATCTCGCAGTTGCCGTGCCTGAGGTTCGTACACGGGATGAGGTTGGTGTTCTAACAAAGGCATTCTCTCGGATGCTATCGGGGCTCCGTAATCTGGTCGGGGAGTTGCATTCCTCTGCCGAGCAGGTATTTTCCACAAGCGAGCAGCTATCCGCAAGCTCCGGGGAGTCTGCGAAGTCCATCCAGCAGATCTCAGAGGCCTTACAGCAGGTGTCGTCTGGGGCTCAGGAACAGAGCGCGACCATCGCAAACGGCGCGTCTTCCGTCAATCAGCTCACGCAGGCTATAGGCCAGGTGGCAAAGGGCGCAGAGGCGCAGGTTGAAAGCATTCAGTCAGCTTCTAAAATCATGCGGGAGACAGATAAATCCCTCGACGAGGTTCTTGGTATGCTGGAAAAGGTGGGCAGCGTCTCCAGCGAGAATGCTAAGGCGGCGGCCAAGGGCAGTGAATCTGTCAAGAATGTAGTCACCAGCATGGATAGGATAAGGTCTACCACCGAAGATGTCGCGGAGAGCATAAGGGAGCTGGATAACCATTCCCGCGAGATCGGGAGGATCCTGGAGGTCATAGATGAGATAGCGGAGCAGACCAACCTTCTGGCCCTGAACGCGGCGATAGAGGCGGCGAGGGCTGGGGAGCATGGGAGAGGCTTCGCGGTGGTTGCAGATGAAGTAAGGAAGCTTGCCGAACGTTCTTCCAGAGAGACAAAGGCCATCGCAGATCTCATAGGCAGCGTGAGACAAGCTACGGAGAAGGCTGTCTCCGCTATAGATTCGGGCACGAAAGAGGTTGAAGCCGGGAGTCTCATAGCTCAGGAAGCAGGCAGCGCGCTAGATGCAATATACTCAGGGGCAAGCGGCGCTGAGCAGCTTCTCAAGAATCTCCTATCTTCTGCCAGGACCTTGAAAGATGCGGCCCTCAATGTGGGGAAATCCATAAATGAGATCGTGAGTATAGCTGAGGAGAATACCGCGGCAGCTGAAGAGATGGCTGCGGGCGCAGAAGAGGTCAAAAAGGCGATCGAAAATGCCGTAGCTGTATCTGAGGAAAGCGCGGCTGCAGTGGAAGAAGTCTCAGCCTCTACAGAAGAGGTGAATGCCTCGATCCAGGAGATGTCCGCATCGGCGGAGTCTCTTGCCGAGATGGCCCAGAGGCTTCAGAATCTCGTTACAAGATTCAAACTATGATGACCCTTGGGGCTCCGAACAGATTCCCCGCCCCACCCCCACAGTTTGGAGCCCCTTTTCACTTTGCGGACAGGGAAAAATTGCGGATGTGGTAGTCGTGTTTCTTGACGAACCGCCTGCCTGACTTGTTTTTATTTTATTCATTTATCTATCCAAAGTTATTACACGAGCACGCCCCATCTTATCAGACAGCATGCCTGCTGGCACAGATAGAAGCGCATAGAAGAGGTTGAACAATGCGATTATGACTGGGATAATGGTGGTCTTAATTCCAACGTTTTGTGCCCGCAGGATAAGAAAAGCATCGCTGGAATTGCCAAGGGTAAATATCAACATAACGATAAAGAATAGCAGAAATTTCCCTTTGAGTAGGGAAAGATCCAAGATAAACCTGCCAGAGTTCCTTCCGGCATTAGGGCGTTCTTTAACGTAGAGGCCTGTCAATAATATCGTGGCAAAGGCGATGATGCCGGAGATCACGAAGATTGTTTTGAATCTAGTGCTATCCAGACGTCCCATCAGGACCCTGAGTAGGGCGAAGGTTATCAGTGGGCCCAAGAAGGACCCCAGGGTATCCAGCATACGCTGATAACCAAAGGAAAACCCCATCCTCCTTACTAACGATGACCTGGCTACTAGAGCGTCCCTCGGGGCATCCTTCATTCCTTTACCGACGGCATCTACCAACCTGAATCCCAAAGCCTACCACCCCTGCGTGGTGATCGACAGAAATAGTCGACCTATCGCCGAAAGCAAGTAACCGATAAAAACCAGGCTCTTTCTCTTGCCAATGCTATCTGAAATGATACCCGATAGTATCTTGAAGATGCTTACTGCGGTGGTTACACTACCCTCGATCAGGCCGATTAATTCTTTATTAAGACCCAGTATCTGGGAGTAATTCGAATACCCCTAATCCCACGAAGCATGACCTGATTGCAGATCAATCGCTCGACCGAGTTCGCGATTCCATCACATGGTTCACCAATAAAAACAGCGATAATTCTATTTTTTATGAACCATCCAGATTTTCTTTTGCCGAGTTTCCCAGGCCTTTTTTCAAGACTGCATCTGCTATTCTGCGTACAACTGCAAATCGGTGTTTCTGGGCGCTTATTACGGCACGAATCGCGTCGGTTGAACCTATTCTCGCCAGAGCAATCACTGCCTCAGCGGCGACATATGCATCACCATTGTCCAGTCGCTCGATTAAAGCTGGCACTGCCTGGGGGTTTCCGATCCGCCCAAGCGGCCACGCAGCCCGCCGGGCAGTAGCGCCATCAGGGGAAACGAGCGCAAGGATTAGTCTCTCCACATATGTGCTCGGCTTATCGAATGCCCAGCCGCAGTATGGGCAGACTCTATCATTCTCAGAGACGGTCTTCCAACAATTGGTGCAAAAATGGGTGACCATGACGCAGCTTACCTCTTCTACGGCAGGTTGCTCTGTAAGAGCGCCTAGATCCCTGAGGATGCCCATTCCTCAATTGACAGAAAGGACTTTCTGCACTCCTCTACCTGTCTATACTGATCTTCTAACTCTACAAGCACCCGCTTTACTTCTTCTTCGCTTTTATCCTTTTTGGAAAGGGCGTATTCGAGAGCCCGGCGAATTGCCTGAACTGTAGTCTCTATTTTCTCTTCAAAGGAGTACCTGAAGCTAAGAAAGCTCTTATTGCTGCGTTCCTGGAAATCCCAACGCACACGACCGCAGTTTCGGTCTACCTCCTCTCGGACGTCTTTCAATGCCCTATCAATAACTAGCCTGCGGCCAATATATCCGGGGAGAAGAGATAAAAGGGATGATGGCGCTATGGCAAGAAGCATATGGTCCTTGCCAAACTTATAATAGAAATTGCTTTCTGTTGTGAGGGATTCGACCTCCACAAACCCCTCCAGCTTGATATCAAAGAGTCCGGCAGATAATTCCCGTATACGCGCGATTACCTCATTGACCTGTGTAGTAAATCTCCGGAGGATCTTCTCAAAGAGGGCAGCTATCTTCACCTCTTCTTGCATTCGCCAAGCGTCAAAAGCGCCGGTAAGGGTTTCAACAACGAATGTCTCGATTTCTTTCACGAGCGCCCTCGCCGGAAGGTTCATCTTATCCTTTGCAAAGGCCGGAATCTTCTCTCTGAGCAAAGATACTTGGGCAATCTTAAAGGATTCAAGATCCTGCTCGACCGTCTGGATCAATCGATCCATCTCGCCTTTGAGGATGTGCAGGGCGTCTTCTTTATCTTGTAGTATTTGAACTAGATTATTTTCGAATGCCTCGATTTTATCCTGAAGCTCCATTACCGACATTTCGGCAGCCTTTCGTTCAAGCGCTAATAACCCTTTGAGCTCTGACGCCGCGTCCTTCCCGCGCCGTGCGGCAGCAGCAAGCGCAATCCTGCCTCTGCCTCCGGTCAGGAATTCAGAGAGCTCTTTTTCCAATTGCGGGAGTCCGCTTCTTTGTAGTGCATCAACATTCTCTGTCAGCTTTGCCTCAAGGGCGAGCCTGGCTGCGAGAGGGTAGAGCCTTATTTCATTTTTGCCGAGGGCTGTTTCGATGGAACGCCGTGAAAAAGCAAGGGATTCTTCTCTATCGCTGCCGTTCAGATAATCTACTTTGTTTAACACGAAGAAAATCTTGGGGACATATTCCTTGATCTCCTTGAGGTATTGCTCCTCAGCCTCGGTTAAGGGAGGGTCAACTGCCAATACAAAGATCGCGGCATCGGCGCTCGGCAGGAAGTTATATGCGACTTCAGTGTTGTGGCGATATAAGGATCCCACTCCCGGAGTGTCTACAAGGACTACGCCATCGGCAAGGTAAGGGGAAGGATGGACTATTTCTACATACTTAACCTCTTTTGTATTATTGGGGTTTTCTCGTTCTGTGATATAGAGAGATAATTCATCCAATGCGATATTCTTGGTTTTTCCATCATTGAAAAAGACTGTAGCCCCGAAATTCCGGCCATAGCGGATCATAGTAATTATTGAAGTCAATGGGACTACTGCGGTGGGTAGAAGATCTGCCCCTAAGAGGGCGTTAATGAGAGTAGTCTTACCCCGTTTGAATTGTCCCAAAACCACCAGATGGAACCGGTTTGACTCAAGTCTTTCCTTAACCTTTAATGCCCGGTCCTCGATCTCTGGATTTCCTTTTTCACGCGCGAGGGAGGCTATTATCTTTAGATTGTCAAGTGTGGACTTTCTCATTTCGGCATAGGTCGCGAGCATTTAATTCACCACCGGATCAGTCTCCTTGGAGTGATTTATCCTTGATAACCAGCACTGAACAGGGGGCATACCTGACAATTGCCTCTGAGGCGCTACCAAGAATGTACCGTGCGATCCCACTCCGGCCCCGCGCCCCGACAATTATCAGGTCACAGCCTTCTTCTTCGGCAAAACGAGCCAGGGCGTCTGCCGGATGGCCTGGAATCACCCGAGTTTCGAGTTTAACACCTTTTCCCAGGGCCATCTCTCTGGCTTCGCTGAGCATCCTGTCATAGAAGTTGCGCGCATCCTCCAGCGCTCCATTTACCTCGTCACGAGTATCGGCAAATTCCGGGACATGGGCTACTGATACCGCGTAGACCCTGGCATCGTACTTTTGAGCCAGATCCAGGGCGAAAGCCAGAGCCCCCCTGGCATGTTGTGAGCCATCATAGGCCAGTAGGATTTTTGTGAACATAGATGCAAACCTCCATCTCATTTATCGAGATTTGTCTCCGGAGCCCCTTCAGTCACATATAGTTCCAGATCGGGCCTGAAGAATGCCTGAGCGATCATTGTCGGCACCACTGCGCTCAGGATGACGACCGTTACAAGAATGGTATATTGGTTCCTGGTTATTATTCCATGCGTTAGCCCAAAGAGTGATGAAATCGTGCCAAAGGTGAGCCCGGTGGACATGAGCAGCGTAGTGTACATGCCCTCTCTAGGCACAAACTTGAAAAATCTGGTTGTGGGCCATACCCCAATGAATTTGGTGATTATCTTTACAAGCAGGGCCACTATGATAACCCCTATGGCAGCGGCAACCTCTGGGAGCGAAACGAAAAGCCCGGCCTTCAAGAAGTAGAATGGGGTAAAAAAGGCAAACGCCATGCTACGCATACGAAAGAGCAAATTCCTTTCCCGGAGGAAAAACCCGGCGACGCCTAGGCCCAGAAGATAGGCCGGCAGCACAGCTTCGCTGTTGGCCATATTGGCAAGTCCGCCAAGAAGGAAGAGCAGCAGGAAGAGGTATTTGACCTCGAGCTGGCTGACCCTGTTGCCATAGACCTTGAAAAACCATCGTGTGAAGCGGGGGAGGAAAGCCAGGACCAGGGCAGTAACTCCAGCAAACAGGAGCATCCAGACGTTGAAATTCGCAAAAAGCAATCCAAGGGCTACAACTGTGCCCAGGTCATTAATGAAGCAGGCAGCCAGGATGATCTTGCCGATCTCGCTCTCGTTGAGCCCGGTCTCCACCATCACCGCATAGACCACGGCAACCGAGGTGGTGGATAGGGCTATGCCAGCTATCTCGGCCGCCTGGAGTGTCCATCCAAGTATGTAATACGCATAGGCAAAGGCTCCGAGGAACGGGAGGATAAAGGCGATTATCCCGATAGCCATGCTCTCCTTAAATTTAGACCTGAGTACCCTTGGGTCTACTTCAGCCCCTGCCAGAAAGGTAAGAAGGATGCTGCCAAAACCTGCAAGGAAATCAACCCAGGGAGTCGTTGCAAGGCCCAGGAAGTTGCCGCCGATTACCCCTACCACGATCTCCACCAGTGATATGGATATGCCGGTCCACCCGGCAGCAAGGCCGCCGACCAGAGCAAGCCCGAGCCACAAACTCGCCGTAAGCCAGGTGTTCACCATAAATGATTTAGCCCTCCGTTTCGTTCTCCCAGGGAACTTAAGGCCGCAACCTTGCGGTCTTGGGGGCAAACCAAAAGCCCCTACCGCTCTCCCTGAAATCTCATCATGGTAGTCATGGTAGGAGCTATCAGCCTCGATATCAGGCATTAGGCGAGCTCCATCGCCGGTCGTTAAAGTTTTATTCCTCGGAGCCCAACGAGTTTTTGTATCGCACGCGCTACCGAGTCTTCAGTGCCATTCCATGGCGCATCCGCAAAACGATAATCATGCTTCTTGATAAACCACTCTAGTTCTCCAGATAACCGTTCCAGGTTGGCACGAAGGAGGTCGAACGCGAGAGTCACTATTTCTTTGCTACGGTCCGACCGTGGTCCATCCTTAACGCTCTCTGCAAGGGCGAAGGTATGAGGGATACAGAATCCTTTTGAACGCGCGAACGCGTCTCTAAACTCCTTGTCATCGCGGTACATCCGGATGATGAGTTCGCAGTGCTGTCGAATAAAACCAGCAATATGCTCGCAGGCAAGACATTGAAAGCATTGACCGACTCGTTGCGCTTTATCTGGCAGAGCAGCATTCATGGCGCCTAAATCCGAGGAGATGATGCCCGAAAGGATGCTTTCAAGCGTTAACGCCAGTCCCAGCTTATCTCGCCGGTTCAATAGCTTATATAGGTGATCGTTACAAAACCCATTCTGGACTACCTTCTTCCGGTATTGAGAATCCATCACTAGCTCCTCAAGGTAACTTGTGAGGAAAGAATCCTCTATCTGTTGCGTGAGAACACAGAGCGGGCATTCTGTATTCTCCTGAAAGGCGTCCCAGATAGGTATAGTCTCGATTGCCTGCTTCATATCTTCCCTCCTTTCCCATCAAAAAAGCTCCTACTCAAGGACATCGCCTTGGTAGGAGCTATTAGCTGCCATGCAGCGCGAAATGCGAGCTCCATCGCGAACCTCATGCATATATTTATCATCGGGATCGCAAATAGAATCCACAAAACCATCTAGCTAAAGTCAATATAGCATAGGATTGGCTCAATAACAAGGTCCCATAATAGGCGATATGGGGCGTCACAGCGCGATTTCTCTCAAGGATATGCTTTAATGCCCCGCCATTGGGGCATATATGCTGATAGATGCCAATTATCGGGCCTAATCTATTCCATATTTCATTCATCGGGCCCAATGTGTAGCATATCTCAGCTATTCAACTTCGTCGCCCGCTGACTCAGCGGTGAGATAGGGGATAGGGATCCCAAAGGGGCATGGGTTTCGGCATGAACTTTGGCACGTACCTTATACAAATGGCGAAAAGCGTATGTTACAATATAGGCAACAGAGCATATCGAGGCTTACCTTGTCTGCCAAGCATAGATTTCCCATGCCGCGTATTTCATATTGCGCAGCAGTCGGTTATTCAGGACGTCGCCTGACACCATCGAAAGGATAAAAGTGGTAGCAGCTCATTTTGGGGTAGATTTCGGGAGGCATGATCATGGCAATGAGGAAGAAAAGGATCTTGAAGGAAGATGGTCGTTACCTGATTTACTATTGTTTCAAGGACGACTCCGCATGTCCCGGGGAGGGAGTACAACACCAGCAACCGCATGAGCGTGCATGTGGCGCTGAGAGTCTGAATACAGCCCGACGCTCTGGATCAGATCAAAGCTGCTATAGCAAACACAAGGATAATAGCATTAAGAAGGGGTCTTGCTAGATTATGTCAGAACTCAGATGGAATCCTGTTTTGGAGGAATGGGTAGTCACTGCAACTCACCGGCAGGAGAGGACATATAAGCCGCCAGAGAATTTCTGTCCTCTTTGCCCTACAAGGGATCCTTCTTTTCCGACAGAAGTGCCGGCCGAGGACTATGAGATCGTTGTCTTCGAAAACAAGTTCCCATCTTTCAAACCAAATCCACCTTCCCCAGCGGTTGAGGCCACACCTCTCTATGGGGTTGACCTGTCAAGAGGCGTCTGTGAGGTAGTGCTTTATACCTCGGAGCATAACACGACGCTGACCCAGCAGAACGTCGAGAAAATAACAGACCTGGTGGAGGTATGGATAGACAGGTACCGGGAGCTGGGGAGCCTCGACTATATAAAATACGTCATGATCTTCGAGAATAAGGGCGATGTGATCGGGGTTACTCTCCATCATCCTCACGGGCAGATCTATGCCTTCCCCTTTATCCCGCCTCGTCCTGCCAAGGAGCTTGAATCGGCCAGGAAATATATGGACAGGACGGGGAAGTGCCTCTTTTGTGATATCCTGAATGAGGAATTCAGGGACGGGAGGCGTCTCGTAGCTGAGAATGATGGGTTTGTCGCATTTATTCCGTTTTTCGCTCGCTATCCCTATGAGGTTCATATCTTCCCCAAACGGCACCTCGCAAGTTTCCTGGAATTTCAGGATGCAGACAAGAGGGCCTTCGCCGAGATCTTGAAGGTAGTGATGGTGGGATATGACAATTTGTTTGGCTTTTCCTTGCCATATATGATGATAATGCACCAGGCTCCAACTGATGGTGGCTCCTATGATCATTACCATTTCCATGTGGAATTCTACCCACCCAACAGGACGGCGACGAAGTTGAAATATCTGGCTGGGTGTGAGTCAGGCGCTGGCACATTTATCAATGATACTCTGCCGGAGGAAAAGGCTGTGGAATTGAGAAAGGCCTGCGCGCTTCAGCACCCCAAGGGAGAGTGATTATGTGTCCATCGACAGAAATGAGGTAGAGGAAATATTCGCGAGGGCTTTCGGAGATGCCCGTGAAATGAAGTTCGAGAAGGCGCCGGGCCGTGTCAACCTTATAGGCGAGCATACAGACTATAACGAAGGGTTTGTCCTGCCTATGGCCATAGATCGGGACATCGCCATCGGATTTCGGCTTCGCGACGACAATGTTGTGAGGCTTTATTCGGCCGACTACGGCCAGTATGCGGAGTTTTCCCTCGATGCCATCGAATATGACGATAAATGTAAATGGAGCAATTACTTCAGGGGAGTCGCCCATGTTTTCCAGAAACATGGGCTCCCTCAAAAATATGGAGTCGTTCTTCCCGGAATTGACGCGGTGGTGCATGGCGATGTGCCAAAGGGTTCGGGCCTTAGCTCCTCTGCGGCATTCGAGGTTGCCACTGCTCGGGTTCTCATTGCAGCATCAGGGATTGGGCCAATTGACCCCGTAGAGATTGCCAAATTGTGTCAGGAAGCGGAGAATGACTTCGTTGGGGTCAGATGTGGCATAATGGACCAGATGGCATCCGTACTTGGGCGCCCTGGCCATGCTGTATTTCTAGATTGCCGGGACTATTCATATGAACTGGTAAGCCTCCCATTTCAGGGGCTTGCTCTGGCGATCTGTGATACAGGAGTGAGGCGGGGTCTTGCCCAGTCAGAATATAACCGCCGCAGGCAGGAATGCGAGACCGGGGTGGGCATGATAAGGGAAATGATAGGGCAGCGAGATCCGAGACGGAAAGAGAGCATTCGCGCCTTGCGGGATGTCTCACCCTTGGAATTTGAGGAAGTGAAAGGCGCACTGCCGCCTGTCATAGCCAATCGCTGCTGGCATGTCATAAGCGAAAATGAACGGGTTCTAGCCAACGTCCAGGCGCTAAAAAATGGGGATATTGAGAGATTCGGGGTCCTCATGAACGAATCCCATGAGAGCCTGCGGAAGTTTTATGAGGTGAGCTGCGAAGCATTGGATGTTATGGTAGAGCTCGCCAGACAGGTAAATGGCGTATTCGGCGCCAGGATGACCGGCGCTGGATTTGGCGGATGCGCGATAAGCCTTATGAATGCTGAATCTGTGGAGCCTTTTATTGACCATGTGATTCCTCAATATAGGGAAAAAATGATCGCGGCTCTTGAGAACGCAGACTCACAGCCTAGTTTCACAGTAGAAGAAATTCAGGAATCTCAGGTATTCATAGTGAGATTCCCATGATCCCATTTTATTATGGCCAGTTCTATTTTTGGGTAGTCCGCCATGCAGCTAAGGCGGTGCCAACGAAGGATGAAAATGGCAGCGGACCATTTTCAAAATAGACCCCCATGCCGCTGCGGCGGCTATTTTAAGGTGGGTTAGATGGACACAAAGTGCTATCTTTGCCCCCGCAGATGCGGCGCTGACCGCTCTGCAGGGGAAAAGGGATTTTGCAGAGCAAGTTTATCTGTCAAGGTTGCCCGGGCAGCAAAACATCATTGGGAAGAACCCTGCATTTCTGGAACCAGGGGATCGGGCGCGGTGTTTTTTTCACACTGCAACCTCAGGTGCGTTTTTTGCCAGAATTATGATATAAGTCACCAGGGATTTGGAAAAGAAATAAGCGCTGAGGAACTGGCGTGCATTTTCCTGCGGCTTCAAGCAGATGGGGCGCATAATATCAATCTGGTGTCCCCAACCCAGTATATCACTCAAGTGAAGTGCGCCTTGATCGCAGCCAAAGAGAATGGGCTCACGATCCCGGTTGTGTATAATAGCAATGCTTACGAGGAGCCCGATGCCCTGGCTTCCTTGACCGACCTTGTCGATGTCTATTTGCCGGACCTCAAATACTATCATGACGAGGTGGCCATTAGATATTCCAGCGCGCCCCATTACTTTAGGCACGCAACTAGCGCTATCCTGGAGATGGCGAGACAGGTTGGCACCCCAATCTTAGACTCTGACGGGCTCATAAGGAAAGGATTGATCGTGCGGCACCTGGTCCTACCTGGCATGGTCGAGGAGTCCAAGCGGGTGCTAGATTGGATCAAAGCCAATCTGCCATCGGGCGTTTATATAAGCCTTATGTCCCAGTATGTTCCAATGTACCGGGCGAGCGAGCATCCTGAAATCAACCGAAAGCTGTCCAAGGCCGAATATGACGAGGTAGTCGACTACGCGCTAGCCATCGGGCTCGATAATGGGTATATCCAAGAGGAATCTGCCTCAGATGAAAGCTTTATCCCGGCATTTGATTTGACTGGGGTGGAATAGCCAGGATATTGTTCCTGGCCTCCCGTCCAGATGATCTGCCATAGTCCCTTGACGTTCCGCAAAGCTCTAAAGGAGTCGCTGGCGAACCAGGATGCCGCGAACGCTGACGCTCAAGACCGTGGCGATCAAGAGCTTGGCAATATCAAGCGGAATGAATGGCAAAACCCCGATCACCAAGGCTCTCATGAGACCTATTCCCACTACGATAGCCAATTGAATCGTCCCTATGAGATAAACTATGGCAAGACAGGCCAACATGCCCAAGGCGGTGCTGATGTAGGCCACTTTCCTTGCCCCGGGAGTGTCACCGGTGGGCGAACAGCGTTTCACAATGGAGCCGAGCACATATGATCCTAGTATGAAACCCCATATGTAACCGCCTGTAGGTCCGACCAAGACGGTGATTCCTCCATGCGCTCCCGCGAATACTGGCAGGCCTATTGCGCCGAGGAGGACATAGATCAGCAGAGATAAAGATCCGAGCCTTGAGCCCAGGATGCCTCCGGCCAGAAATACTCCGAGCATCTGCCCCGTGATGGGCACCGGTGAAACTGGTATTGCGACAGAGATTTGCGATAAGACCACGATCACCGCAGCGAATAGCGCCGCTATTATCATTTCGCGGACACGATCATTTGATGGTTTATGTTTGCCCTTTGGCTCTGTCTCTCCCAATTTATGGTCCTCCCCTCAGGCTTACCTCGCCGTACCTGAACCTGCGGATGCTGCCATCCCCCATTTTGATCAATAATGCGCCCTCATGATCAACGTCAAAGGCCTCCCCAATGATCTCTTCCTTTTTGTCTATTAGCTTGACGGTCTTCCCAAGCAGAGGGCACATAATCTTCCATTCTCGATGAATCGGCGAAAATCCTCTTTCTTGCCAGATATCGTACCAGGTTTCCAGTCTGGTCAGTATGCTCTGAAGTACCGAGATCCTGTCAAAAGGATGCCCTGCCGCCATGAGCAAGGACCCGGCGCTTTCTTTTAGATCGGGAGGGAAATCGTCACCGTCCTGGTTGACGTTGACGCCTATGCCCAGCACGATGAATTCAATAGATCCAGTTCCATTCCTTGTCTCCGCCAGGATACCACATATCTTGCGGCCATATAGCATGATGTCATTGGGCCATTTGATCTCCGCCGGAAGGCATAGCTCCCCTCGTAAGGCACTGGCGACTGAGATTGCGGCAAGCATTGGTATCTGATGGCTCACCCTGGCATCTATCTGAGGACGAAGGATCACGGAGAACCACAAACCTTTCCCGTTAGGTGATACCCACTTCCTTCCATATCTCCCTCTGCCTGCGGTCTGAGCATCCGCCAGCACCACAGCGCCGTGCGGCGCGCCGCGACTTGCCATCTCGGAAGCGATCTGGTTTGTGGACGTGACACTATCAAAATATGCGAGATCCTTCCCCAGCCATCTTGTGGTGAGGGTTATCGACATGGTTTTCTCCTCAAAAATGGGATATCACTCCTTTATGCGGCGCCAGGCGCTGCGGTCTTCAAAGCTGGGAAGGAAGCGCCGCCCCCTTATGGCGCCAGGCTGGGTGGAGATGTATAAGGAACCTAAGGAACGATACGTGCCCCAGCAATATGGCATAGCGCGGCCCAGCAATAGGTGTGTATGACTTAACGTATGGAGACCGGGAATACCTTGAAACCCATTTGCCCGAAGTGAGAATCGAATGTGAACGCCTTGTCGCATCCGATCCTGGACATCACGGCAAAACTCAGGCAGTCGACGAAACTAAAATCCTTGTCATGGTATCTCTTGGCTATTTGCCATGCGGCCTCTTCGTCGGCCGGTTCCGCGCGAAGATAATGAAGAATCCTGCTCCCCCTAATATATTCGCCTACCGCTATAGCATCAGTATGATTTCTGCAAAAATAGGAATATACCTCGGCGAAGACGAAGTTCGTGGTTATCAAGCGGACCCCGAGACTCCTGATCTGTTCAGGGGTAAAAAAGCCCTTTGCGGCTTCATGATAGCGATCGCCCGCGTCATGCAGGGCGATAAATGCCGATGTATCAATAAACAACCAGTCCATAGTACGTTTCATCTGTCTGAGTCTCCATTCTGCACTAGGCTGCACCGATCAGGCTTTCCGGACCGGTAGATATACCGATCGTGCTCGGTAGATCCATCAATGCGGCCAGTCTTTACGGCAGTGGAGGCGAGATGAAACAACGGGTCTTTTTCTGCAACTGCATCCTCGGCCCCCATTTCCCTATCAATGAGAGTCCTAACTACCTCTGCAATACTTTTGCCATATTTCGCTGCGCTCTCCTTGAGAAATAAGTATTGGGCTTCATCAAGATAAAGCTGAGTTCTATATTTGTATTTCTCCATATTCTCCACCTCGTTTACATCATACTGTATTACAGCATGAACGTCAAGAACGTCGATATCAGATCTCGATATCGGATGTCGATATCAGCCCTTTTGCCTATCCGCATCTCAAATCCTGAGTCTACCCATCATCTCCATCATCAACGATTATTGTATGGAAAGTATACGCTGCGACGGGGATATGCGTCATAATATATATAAACTACTGAAATTCAGCTCAGGGTATTATGCCAAATACTGAAGCATATAACTTGCGCGAGTCTTCCCAGGCAGAAGGAAATCAGGATTTTTAAGCGAATAACCATTCTGAAGTAGGGGAAATTGATTTACAGATGCCTGGTAGTTTGGGTGGAAGGCGGAAGTCTGTTTATGGGCGAAAACAAGATAGTCAGATTTCCCGTGCCGGCCTCAGGACCGCCGGCCAGCGGGGAGGACTCAAAACACGGAAACAAAAGCGGAGAGAGTCATCCAGACAAGGGGCATGAGCCGGTAAATGTGGTTTCAATCCGCGCCTCGTCGGGATTAGGGCGTTTCTATAAAGCATACGCTTCTCAGACCCGAGAAGATGGGTTTGTGACTCTATTTCTCGCATGGGAGAAATCCGCGGAAAGGCTCAGTGTCGTGTCACTTCAGTTGGAGTACATGTATTGGCTAGGGGCGACCGGGATCATTGATTTTGCCCAACTCCCCGTCATGTCCAAGAAGGAGTTTGAGGATTCTCTTTCAGGGGATGGGGAGATGGCGGAGGGAAGTGGCATCAAAGAGATCTCCCTCGAGGAGGCTCTTTATCTCATTCAGTCTGCCGCAAGACTGGGGAATCACCCCGGGGAGGCCGTCAGTAACCGGGAATTCCGGCGGTTTGCCTGGCTTCTCACTGAACCAGTTGATTTTTCGCCGGCCCAAATAGCAAAGCTCCTGAGGAGTCTAATTGGGGATACGATGGGCCCTGTAGATGTGGCCCTGATCTTTGATCGTGCATTGTTCACAGGTGACTTCCATTTAGCATTCCACCTTATGAGCGCTCAAGCCAGGTCAAAGGTCGGTTCGATTCAGGAGTTCATAGCCAAATTGAAGGAAACTCCTCAGGATATGAGGGCAACCCCTGAGGACAATGATCTGCTCTTTGACGAGGAAGATGGACCGTCGGCTATCAGGATTGAGGCTGCCCGACTGCCTGCCGCGGTCAGTCAAATAGTCGCCAGCGCTGGGGGGTCAGATGAGACAGGAAGTCCTGGCGTGAAAAATCGGCAGGGCAGGTCAGGTGGGCGAAGGTCCGAGACAGTGCTGGTAAGAAGGTGGCTGGCCAGAAAGGGCCAGGTTATCGAGCTGGCCCAACGATTTGAATTAATTAAGGAAAAGGGCTTCTTTGCCGTCGATAGTCCAGAGCCAAAGCGCATATCGGTTGAGGAATTTGAAAGAGTTGCAAGGCAAGCTATCCTCATAGATGGGGATATGGCAGGGAGATCGCCCCGGGAGATAGCTGAATGGGGCAACTATGTGATGAAAGAGGGCAATTATCCGCAAGCCATCCGTATCCTTGACGCGGCGCTGGAGATGGAACCCCGGCTCCTTGGGGCACGCCTGCAAGTCGCTGACGCCTATGTGAGGATAGATAGGGCCGATAAGGCGGCGAAGCACCTTAAAAGACTCCTGGAGGTTGCGCCACCCGGATCAGTCTATTCTGATAAAGCCAAGAGAATGCTTCGCATATATGAGGTACTCGATCAGCATTCCGGGGAATTTCCTGAGGAACCCCTTGCCAACCCCGATCATTGGTTTGATCCTGTAGAGAGGGCGATCATTTCCATCTCAGGTTTGATCAAGCCAGGAGTAGATGTATTTCGCGAAACGATGACGTTATGGAATCTTTTCTTGAGATATTGCGATATTCCGCTGCCATTGATAGAAAATCCAATCACATGGGCCGTGGCATCCCTTTATGATGTGGCGCGCCTTCGCGGCGGCGATCTTACAAAGGGGGACCTCGGAAGCTTTCTTCCCGTCGTCATGGGCATACCATGGCACAAATTGAGGAAGATGGCTGATTTTATATGGGATGTCATTGAACTTTACGATGACGCTGACAGGGCATGGTTTGCCGATGAGGTAAGGGTCTTTTTCCTGGATGGGGCAGGCTATTCTCATATTTTCAGCCATCCCTCCGGGGAACCGCACTTGATCCTTTGCAATATCAAGCTTAAGGGCAAGCGGAGTCCCAAGACTCTTATGGAATATTTGTCAGCCCAGAGAGGAGTCAGCGCGAAGAGATCCGCCACGGGCGGCGTCTTCAATTGGGAGCTTTCTTCATATTCAAAGGCTAGCGGCAAGGGCGGAGGCCCAATTGCCGCCAGAAATGTTCAGATTGCAGTGGATTCAAGTGGTGTGCATCTTTCCGCCCTAGATGACGAATCCCTATCAAAGGTGGTTTCGCGGCTCAAACGAGACCTTCCTGATTATCTCGTAATGCCAGGGGATGTGGTCAAGCTAGATTTGAAAATACATTATTCGTGATTGATGAATAACGGCATCATATCGGGGTGGGCGACCAGGGAATAGGCAGCAGGAGCAACCTGTAAGCCAGCGGTCCCGCCACTGTATCCGGGGAGCCTTTCTGCCGTCACTTCTTTTGACTATGAGGGAAGACGGGGAAGGTGGATCCTCCAATGATGATCCAGGCGATGATCCGGGAGCCAGGAGACCTGCCCATCTCGTTTGCCAGATAACCTTCGGTGGAAAGGGGGTGGCAGTGAGGCGCCGGTGATTTGACCGAGCGCGTTAAGGCCGCATGTCAAGTCCTCTGATCTTCAACGAAGGTCAGAGGACTTTCTTGTTAGACCAGCTCCGGCGTCTCGTTTGAGACTGGGGGGAGAAACATGGCAGGCTGTCGTTTTCTGATCAACTTGAGTAGTGTAGTGAAAAAGAAAGGGTGTGAAGCTTCAATGCGTCGTTTTATGAAGCACGGATTTGGAGATATTCATGCGGACAGATTTACACTAAAGCTATTGTGGTTCGCTTTGATATTGATTTTGGCGATTGTCCCCGTGATTTGGTCCATCCAAGGTGTACAGGCTATTGCAGATTCGGAACCACAGTCTTTTCCATGTACCATAACGGATGATTTAGGGCGTAAAGTCAAGATCTCCGCTCCACCAAAAAGAATCGTCTCTATCGCCCCGAGTAATACTGAAATTCTGTACGCGCTAGGGGTTTCAGATAAAATTGTGGGGGTTACTACAGCATGCGATTATCCTTCTCAGGCAAAGCAAAAGGAGAAGGTGGGCGGCGCTGAGCTCAATTTCGAAAAGATTGTAGCCCTATCACCGGATGTGGTATTTGCTGTAGCGAGCCTGCAAAAAACTGCCATTGAAAAGCTCGAGCGGCTTGGAATCACGGTAGTCGCTGTGGATCCCCAGACCCTCGATGATGTCGCAAGGGCGATGGAGCTTATCGGCCGAGCTTCCGGGGCCGATCCGAACAAGGTGAAGGAAGTTGTTGATACATTTCGCCAAAGGAAGAATCGGGTTGAATCTTCAGTCTCAAAACAGGCCAGGTCCAAGAAGGTCAGGGTCTTTGTGGAAATCTGGAATAAACCCCTTATGACCGCCGGGCCCGGGACTTTCATCGATGAAATCATCCGTCTCGCTGGCGGGGAGAATATTGCATTTGATGCTAAGAACCCGTGGCCTCAATTCAGTGAGGAATTGGTGATACAGCGGGACCCGGAAGTCATCTTGCTTACAGGCAACAACCTCGAGGAAGTCATGGGAAGGGCGACCTGGAGGAACATTTCTGCGGTGAAGAATCGCAGGGTATATGAGATCAACCCTGACATCCTGGTAAGACCGGGTCCAAGGCTGGTGGATGGCCTTGAGGAGGTAGCTAGATGCCTGAGAGATATCCGAGCGTCACAGTAAAGCTGCTGTTTGTCACAATCATTCTCGGCGCCTGTCTTTTTGCTGCCGGGCTTGTTTCAATCGTGACCGGGTCGGTCATGATCCCTCCGAAAACGGTGATATCATTGCTTGTCTCGAAGATACTGGGGCATGGGACCAGTCCCGTGCCCCTCGCCTGGCAGACAATCATTATAGAGGTGCGGCTGCCACGTACAGCGCTCGGGGCTATTGTAGGCGCATCCTTATCAGCGGCAGGGGTGACATTTCAAGGCCTGCTTAGAAATCCCCTGGCAGATCCATATATTACAGGAGTATCCAGCGGCGCCGCATTGGGCGCAGTGCTGGCTATTATTACGGGTTTGCCGGTTCTCCTATTAAAGGCCGGGGTGGCCAGGGTCATGAGCGGGGCTATAATACCTATTTTCGCCTTTTTTGGCGGAATGGCTGCAGTATATACGGTCTTAGCTTTGTCCAGGGCGAGGGGCCATATTCCAACAGATACCTTTCTCTTGGCGGGCGTGGTGGTTGGTTCATTCTTCTGGGCAGTGGTCTCTTTCCTCATGACAGTGGCGGGAAGGGCTCTTCATGAAATGATATTCTGGTTGATGGGAAGTCTCTCAAGCAGGACTTGGGGAGATGTGTATATGGTCTTGCCCTGGGCATTAACAGGTTTCGGAATCATGTGGTTCTTTTCCAGAGATCTCAACGTGCTGGCCCTGGGGGAGGAGAGTGCTCTGCAGCTCGGCCTTGACACAGAATTTTTGAAAAAGGTGCTGATCATAGTTGCCTCCATGGTTACGGCGGCTGCGGTAGCGGCAAGCGGAATCATCGGCTTCGTTGGTCTTGTGGTCCCGCATGTGATGAGGCTGCTAATAGGGCCGGATCACAGGGTGTTATTGCCTGGCTCGATCCTAGCAGGCGCAGCCTTTCTTGTGCTGGCGGACACGCTGGCCAGGGTTCTGATCGCGCCGACAGAGATACCGGTAGGCATAATAACCTCCATGGCCGGAGGCCCATTCTTTCTCTATTTGTTGCGGAGGCGAAAAGCCAATGTTACTTACGGTTGATGGTATTGAATGCACTTACGACGAGCACCCAGCCTTGATGGACGTTTCCCTGTCTATCAAGTCTCATACAGTTACAGGTATAATCGGCCCGAATGGTTCAGGGAAGTCGACCTTGCTCCGTGCGATGAGCCGGGCTCTACGACCGAAGGTGGGGACCTGTCTTCTTGATGGCAAAGATCTTTACAAGATGCCTGGAAATCGCGTTGCCAGGTCTATTTCGGTCGTGCCCCAAAACGGCGCCCCGTCATTCCCTTTTACAGTGATGGAAATGGTGCTTATGGGGAGGACTCCTTATCTTCGTCGGCTGGAATTTGAGCGGCCTGAGGATATCGAGATTTCAATGCGCGCTATGCGCCGAACAGGCGTCCTTGATTATGCGAATAGGCCGGTGACCACCCTCAGCAGCGGAGAAAGACAGCGGGTCCTGATTGCCCGGGCGCTGGCCCAGGAACCTCGAGTTTTCCTGCTGGATGAACCGACATCTCATCTGGATATGAAATACCAGGTAGAGATCATGGATCTGATTTCCCAGTTAGCGCGCCAGGATGGGCTCGCGTGCGGTGTCGTGCTCCACGATATCAATCTTGCAGCCAGGTATTGTGACGAACTGATCATGTTGGAAAGCGGAAGAGTATACCGGTCTGGGACGCCATGGGAGGTCCTTACACCAGATAATATCAGAGAGGTATATGGCGTCGAGGCCTTAGTGATGAAGCATCCGGTGTTTGACTGCCCTTTGGTTATAGCAGTTGGCGCCGGCGGTGATAAAGAGGGTCGGTAATGACCTTTGCTCCGGCTACTGCAGATCCCTGCATAGCCCACAGCAACCTTTCGGCTACTATGGACCATTACGGAACCTGCAATAACCTTGACTCGACTGTCATGAGTCCCTTAGAAGCCCGTGACAATCTCTCGACTGCCACGAACCTCCAGTTAAAGAATTCTAAGGACTCATAGAACTCAAGAACCTGCGGAACCCATGACAATCTTAGCCCGACCACTGCGCATCTCTTTTGAGCCTGCGACAATCTCAAAAGCCTTCAACTGCCGCAGACCCTTACAAGACAGGCAGTGATCTGCGCGCCGGCTGCCACAGACCGTATAGTGTTGGCCTGTGACAACCTTTGCTCGACCATCACAAGCCCCGATCCGACGGAGCCTGTGATGATCTTCGCTCGGCCATTACCGACCCTGCGTTATTATAGTTGCCACTCTTGCAGGATCATATTCATGAGATGTCGTAAGTAAGATATGGAAACAATAGATCTGCATGGCATGGTAAAAAGCATTGAGGGGGTAAAATTTATGAAGAATGAGCCAAGGGACGAAGGCGCGGTCTTGGCAAAAATCGACGAAGCATTGAAGGCAGCTCGCGCGGATTTCGTCGAAATTCGTTTGGAAGAGAGTGAGACGACTCGTATATCGTTTCGCGGACAGCTGCTGGACGAGATTGGCGCCCTTTCTTCGTTTGGCGGTTGCGTCCGCGCCCTGGTAAGAGGAGGCTGGGGATTTGTCTCCTTTGACGGACTAGACGATCTCGCGGAAAGGGTGCGGGACGCCTGCAATTACGCTCGGCTCGTGAACGGGGAAAGAGTAGACCTTGCGCCTGTGGAGCCTGTGGTGGATAATGTCAAGTTGAATCTCACATCCGATCCCAGGGCTGTGTCTCTCTCTGAGAAAAAGAGGCTCTTATCAGACTATAACCAGATCATGATCGAGTTCAGCCCCGAGATTCAGACGACCATGGTCGCGTATCTGGATTCCTACAAGAAGAAATACTATGCTACTTCTGAGGGATCCAGAATTATCCAAGAAAGTAGCAATATGGGCGCCAACTTCGTCGCTATTGCGAGAAGGCAAGACACTGTTCAGCAATGTTTCGCGACGGCAGGTGGCATCACGGGATTTGATTCCATGCGAGGTCTCGAATCCAGAGCCGAAGATGTGGCCCGCAGGGCTGTGGAGATGTTGGATGCGAGGCCTGTAACTGGAGGCAAGTATACAGTGGTCATTGATCCGGGCCTGGCCGGGGTTTTCATCCATGAAGCATTCGGCCACTTGAGCGAATCTGATTTCCTATATGAGAACGAGAGATTGAAGGGGATTATGACGCTTGGAAGGCGCTTTGGATCGGATATTCTAAATGTATTCGATGGCGCTGCCATCCCCGGGCATCGTGGTTCGTACAAGTATGACGATGAAGGGGTCGCGGCACAGAAGACTTATCTCATAAAGGATGGCATTTTGGTAGGTCGCCTTCATTCAAGGGAAACGGCAGGAAAGATGGGAGAGCGTCCCACTGGAAACGCCAGGGCCATAAACTACCGCCACCGGCCCATTGTCCGTATGACAAACACTGCCATCGAGGGTGGAACCACGAGCTTTCATGACATGATATCGGATATAAAGGAAGGTATATATGCCATAGAAGCTTATGGAGGCCAGACGGCAGCGGAGATGTTCACCTTCAGCGCCATGGAGGCATTTATGATCCGGGATGGAAAGATCGCGGAGAGAGTAAGAGATGTGGTCCTTACTGGGAATGTCTTTGAGACTCTGAAGAATATTGAATGCATAGGCAATGACTTCGCCTGGAAAGATGGCGGCGTCGGAGGATGTGGCAAAGGTGGGCAATTTCCGCTCCCTGTCGCAGATGGAGGACCCCATGTCAGAATTCGAGATGTAGTAGTTGGAGGTGGACAAAAGAATGGATAAGATCCTGCAAATGGCTCTTAAGGAAGCAGATGCGGCCGAGGTCTTTTTCATCGATAGAATCATGGAGCCAGTCATCTTTGAGTCAAATCGCGTGAAGGCCGTGGAAAGAAAGCAGGTGCGGGGCTTGGGTTTGCGGGTGATCCGCGAAGGGAGGATCGGGTTTTCGTCTACGAGTCGTTTAGATGACCCCGAAAAAGTCGTAAAAGATGCGGTCGCGGCGAGTGAGTTTTCCGACCCGACGAATCTCGAGTTTGGTCTCGCTAAGCCCCCGGCATCGTCTCCGAAGGTCGAGGACTCTGAAATCCAGAATCTCACTGTTGAGGATCTAGTCTCTGAAGGGCAGAAGATGATAAAGATGGTCCTCGGCGATTTCCCCGAGGCCAAATGCGATGGAGAATTCAGCAAGGAGATAACCAGGATATCGCACATGAATTCTGCCGGGATGAGCTTTTCGTATTTAAAAACCGAAATCTCGGGCGGGCTGGAGGTTACTTTGGCTTCTGAGGGGGATATTTTGAATGTCTATAATTTCAACGCATCAGCCAGGCGTGATGTACCTTTTGAGGATATGGCTGGCGACATTGTAAAGCGCCTCCATATGTCTCAGAGAATAGCTGCCATGAAGACTGGTCATTTTCCTGTGATCTTTACGCCGCGGGCCATTGTCTTCCTCCTTGCCAGCCTGAATCCCGCATTCAATGGCAAGATTGTACTCCAGGGGGCATCTCCCCTCCGTGATAAATTGGGGAAGAAGGTATTCGATGAACAGCTGACAGTATATGATGATGGCACCCTGGATTATGGATCGGGCAGTTATCCTGTGGATGATGAGGGCGTCCCGACGAACCGGACCCCTTTGATAGAGAGGGGGGTTGTGTGTAATTTCATTTATGACCTTAAGACAGCTAGCCTCGCGGGAACTAGGAGCACTGGAAATGGCTTCAGGATATCGCGCAATGGAGGATGGTCCTTTGAAAGCCAACCTTCTCCTTCATCGACCAATTTGGTGATAGAGCCTGGTGATGCTTCTCTTGAGGAGATGATATCATGGGTCGAGGAGGGCCTCTTAGTGGATCAGGTCCTCGGCGCAGGCCAGGGGAATGTTCTCTCAGGCGCTTTCTCAATGAACGTGCATCTTGGTTTCAAAATCGATCATGGGAAGATCTCCGGTCGAGTCAAGAACACCATGATCTCGGGCAATTTGCTGGAGTCGCTGCAAAGGATCGAGGCGATCTCTGATGCATCAGAATGGGCTATGGGGCCATATAAGGTTCCTGCAATAATGCTCGGGAATGTGGGGGTGGCAACGGGAGCATAGCCGGGTGACGACGGGAGTGTAGCAGGGGATGGTGATGCTGTTCCATCGGATGCAGCCTGGCGGCAATGGGTTGCGACGGTATCCCTTCCGCTGGACGCGGCCTTGCTGAGAGGCCGCTCAGTGATCCGAGGCCCCCGGGTAGTAAGGCCTCGGATCAATGCCAGCTTCAGGGATACCGTCGCTCCCCTGGCCTCCAAGTGTCGGATCAATGGCCCTGGGACGGTATCACCCACCCCCCGGATGACCGGTCCCTCGGTTGCAGGATGGCCTGGGGCCAATACCGCCGCGAGGAGTATCCCGCTCACCGTGCCGTCATATTCAATTTGGGTCTGTGTAAAATTGGATCCCCAGCACTCCCGGACCTGTATGGGTGCAAATCACGGGCCCGAGTTCATAGAGATCATAATGGAGATCCGGGAGACGGCCCTTGAGTGTCTCTACCAGGGCCTGCGCCTTCTCATAGGCGTCTCCAAAAACGATGGCAACAGGGCTGACTTTACGGCCTGCAATTTCACTAGCTATCTTTTCAATGATATGATCCAGTGCCCTGCGTTCGGTACGAACTTTCTCGAGCACGTCAATCCTTCCATCCCTGAATGTCAGGATGGGTTTGATCTGGAGTGCAGATCCGATCAGGGCCTGAGCTCCACCGATTCTGCCTCCCTTGTACAGATACATCAAATCGGAGACGAGGAAGTAAGTCCTGGAGGTGGCGATGATGTGTTCTAGCCTCGAAAGGGCCTCCTCCTTGCTGGCTTCACGCTCAGCCATGCTCTGCAATTCCATCACCATTTGGCCAAGGCCAAGGCCCGTTGTTCTAGCATCTACCACCGTGATATCAAGGTCTGGCAGCATGGACTTTGCCTGGATGGCTGAGTTGACAGTGCCACTTATCCCACCAGAAATATGAACCGAGATGATCGGAAGTCCCTGCTTGCCCATCTCCTGATAGATTTCCCTGAACTCTCCGGATGAAGGCTGCGAAGTTGTCGGCAATATCGGTGACTCTCTTAGATATTTGAAGAATTCCTTGTTGTCTGTATCCACTATTTCCTTGGCTATCTTGCCGCCCATATTAACAAGCAGGGGAACCATGCCTATTCCGTGATCAGAAAGCCATTTGGGGTCTAGATAGCAGGTACTATCGGTAACAATCTTGAATCTCGCCATTATGAGCACATTCCTTCCTGCCCTCGAATATACCGCGGGCGTAATCTCGATGCTGCTGTTATCTGAGTCAATTCTCTCTCACCTGCAAGATTCCTTCATTTAGATCCTCACCAATTTCCAAGGGATCTATGAGAACCGGAATATCCCATCGAGCCTTTAAGCATATGCAGGCGATAATAGCAGACAAATGCATTTCATGGTCGAATCCGCCTAAATTTGGTCTTAAATGGGGGATGCATAACTATTGCTTGATAGTATTATAATAGAGTTGAAGGTCAGGGAAGGTCAAACTTTCAGGACGTGATAGGTTTGGGAAGTCTCGCAGATTATATCGAAGGCTATCTTAAGCAGCTCTTTGAGGAAACTGCCGGTAATGTCATAGAAATACAAAGATCTGAATTGGCCAGGAAATTCGGATGTGCGCCGTCGCAGATCAACTATGTCCTCAGCACGCGTTTTACCATCCAGGACGGATACATAGTAGAAAGCCGTCGCGGTGGAGGCGGTTACATCCGCGTGTTCAAAGTCAGGCAGGATATCATGGCTGATTCGGTGGCGTGGGTCCAGGAGAGGCTGGGAGATGAGATCACGCCGGAGGCTGCCGATCGGATTCTCGAACAATTGCAGAGCCTCGGATTGCTAAACGAAATGGAAAAGCTCTGCATTAAATCGGTTCTTGCACACGAGACCAATGGCATCCCCAGGGAACTCTCTGACGTGTTCCGGGCCAAGCTTCTCAAGGGCCTTCTAATTGTTGTCCTGACGCGATGATCGTCTAAAGGATGAGATTTGGGGGTGAATGCGATGTTGTGTGACCGCTGCAAACAACGTCCCGCCAATGTACATGTGACCAAGGTGATCGACGGTCGGAAGACCGAAATGCACCTATGTGAGGGCTGTGCCCGGGAGACAGGGCAATTCCAATTCTTCACGATGCCTGAATTTTCATTTCATAATGTGCTGGCAGGACTCTTTGATCCCGAGAGCACATCGGGGTCGATGCCGCCGGTTTCGTCGGCACCGGTGGCGCGGAAGTGCCCTACTTGCGGCACAGACTTTGGAGATTTTAAGAGAACCGGTTTCCTCGGCTGCAGCGACTGTTACCAGCAGTTCCAGAACCGTCTCGAGCCCATTTTGAGGAGGGTTCATGGAAGCACTCGTCACGTGGGCAAGGTGCCTGCCAGGACAGGTGGGGCAGTGAGAATCAAGAAAGAGATAGAGAGCCTGCGAAAACAATTGGAAGCTGCCATAGCACGGGAGGAGTATGAGAAGGCGGCTGAGATCCGAGATAAGATCAGGGAGCTTGATAGAAAGATCGATGGGCGGTCACGGGAGGCGGGGATATGACCTCGAGAGATTTCATAGAAAAGATACTCAGCGGCTGGATAAAGGGAACCGGCCCGCAATCAGATGTGGTCTTGAGTTCCCGTGTGCGGATCGCTCGCAACCTGGTGGGTATCCCTTTCCCGCACGTGGCGTCAGAGTCCGACCTTGGAAGAGTCCTGGATCAGGTTCGAAGAGCGGTAAAAGAGTCCGGGAAACTAAAAGAATTTGGGATATTGATCTTGTCGGAGATTCCGAATCTCGACCGCCAGGTGTTGGTAGAAAAGCATCTTGTGAGCCCCCAACATATTTTAGAAGGGCGCAATAGGGCTGTCATTTTGAGCCCGGATGAGACAGTAAGCATCATGGTCAATGAAGAGGACCATCTGAGGATTCAAACACTTTATAGCGGCTTTGAGTTAGATAAGTCCTGGCAAAATGCCAGTGAGATCGATGATATCCTTGAATCCAGGCTGGAGTATGCCTTTGATGAGAAAATTGGATATCTCACCGCATGCCCGACCAATGTTGGCACAGGAATGCGATCGTCTGTGATGGTTCATCTGCCCGCCCTGGCGGCGACAGGCCAGGTAGGGAGGGTACTGTCGACCATATCCCATGTGGGTATAGCGGTTAGAGGGCTCTATGGGGAAGGAACCGAATCCTCAGGCAATATATATCAGCTCTCTAATCAGGTCACTCTCGGCCGGTCTGAGGAAGACATAATTGAAAACCTCAGGGGCATAACGAGACAAGTTATTGAACAGGAACGCACGGCCAGGAATTTTCTCTTGAGAGAACGCCAGAAAACTCTTGAGGATAGGGTATGGCGCGCATACGGTATCCTGGAGAATGCCAGGCTCCTGACATCAGATGAGGTCTTGAAACTCATCTCGGATGTACGGCTTGGCGTGGATACAGGCATAATAACGGTGATTCCACCTCGAATGCTAAATGAGCTTATGGTCCTTACCAGGCCTGCTTATCTGCAGAAACTAGTTGGTGCAGAATTAGGGCCTGAAGAACGTGATATTCAGAGGGCGGCCTTGGTAAGGGATCGAGTTAAATCTGCCAGGGAAGGAAAGTGATTATAATGTTTGGTGGGCTGACTGAAAGGGCACAAAGAGTGTTACAGCTTTCCCAGGAAGAGGCTCGAAGGCTTGGCCACGATGTGGTCGGAACCGAGCATATATTGTTGGGGCTTGTGGGAGAAGGTCAAGGTGTGGCGGCGCGTGCGCTTCAGAATCTAGGCATTAGTCTAGAAAAAGTCAGGAGTGAGGTTGAAAAGCTGGTCGGCAGAGGCGACCCGGAGAAGGTGACCGTGCTTTCGTTGACTCCAAGAGCAAAAAGGGTTTTGGAGTTGGCGATGGACGAGGCCCGGCGGCTCGGACATGGTTACATTGGAACAGAGCACATACTCTTGGGGTTGATCCGTGAGGGTGAAGGCGTCGCCGCTCAGGTATTGCTCAACCTCGGGGCTGACCTTGAAAAGGTCCGGAAAGAGGTGACCTCCCTACTTGGGACTACGCCAGGTCAGCCTGGCCCGGCCAAATCCGCGGGGAAGACACCCACTTTGGATCAATTCGGAAGAGATCTCACGGCGATGGCGCGCGACGGCAAGCTTGACCCGGTGATCGGGCGCGAAAAAGAGATAGAACGGGTGATCCAGGTATTGAGCCGCCGGACCAAGAACAATCCGGTATTGATAGGTGATCCCGGAGTCGGAAAGACCGCTATTGCAGAGGGCCTGGCGCAAAAGATCGTCAAGGGAGATGTTCCTGAGGTACTTGCCAATAAAAGGGTTGTCACCCTCGACATGGGGGGAATCGTGGCGGGTACGAAATTCCGCGGAGAATTTGAAGAACGCCTAAAGAGGATCATCGATGAGATCCGGGCTTCGAATGACATCATCCTGTTCATCGATGAGATGCATACCATAGTTGGAGCGGGCGCGGCAGAGGGCGCAATAGATGCCTCGAACATTCTGAAGCCGGCCCTGGCGAGAGGGGAGCTTCAGTGCATTGGAGCGACCACTCTAGATGAATACCGTAAACATGTGGAAAAGGATGCAGCTCTGGAACGAAGGTTCCAGCCGATCCAGGTTGGGGAGCCTACGGTGGAGGAAACCATCGCTATACTAAAGGGACTGAGGGATAGATATGAGGCTCACCATAGGGTGAAGATCACTGATGAGGCTATTGATGCCGCTGCAAAGCTCTCTGATAGGTACATCACAGATCGATACCTTCCTGATAAGGCTATCGATCTCATAGACGAGGCTTCTTCACGCGTGCGGCTCCAGGCTCAGACTGCGCCTCCGGACCTCAAACAGCTCGAGGATGAGGTAAACAAGATAAGGGCTGAGAAGGAGTCCGCCATCCAGAACGAGGAATTCGAGAAGGCTGCCAAGTTGCGTGATAAGGAGCAGAAGCTTCGTGACGAGATCGAGGACCGGAAGGCTGCCTGGCAGAAGATGCGTGGTCGTACTGAATCTAATGTGACTGCTGACGACATTGCCCAGGTAGTATCGGCCTGGACGGGAATCCCCGTGCTGAAGCTTGCCAGGGAGGAGTCTGAACGCTTGCTGCATCTTGAAGAAGTGCTCCACAGCAGAGTCATAGGCCAGGATGAGGCGGTCAAGGCAGTATCTATGGCCGTGCGGCGGGCAAGGGCAGGGCTCAAAGATCCGAAGCGTCCGATAGGATCATTCATCTTCCTCGGACCGACTGGGGTTGGCAAGACGGAGCTTGCCAGGGCTCTTGCCGAAGCTCTCTTCGGCGACGAAGATGCAATGATCACGCTTGATATGTCAGAGTATATGGAAAGGCATACCGTGTCTCGTCTCATAGGCGCTCCTCCTGGATACGTGGGGTATGAGGAAGCAGGTCAGCTTACGGAACGAGTGCGAAGACGTCCTTACTCAGTGGTCTTGTTCGATGAGATAGAAAAGGCTCATCCTGAAGTCTTCAATGTCCTTCTTCAAGTTTTGGACGATGGGCGTTTGACTGATGGCAAGGGACGCACTGTAGATTTCAAGAACACGGTCATCATAATGACAAGTAATGTAGGCGCAAACTTGATACAGAGAGACACGACCCTAGGCTTTAGGCTCGAAAAAGATGAAGACGCAGAGGGGATTTCATATGAGCGGATGAAGGAGAAGGTCCTGGGTGAACTGAAGAGGACGTTCAGGCCGGAATTCCTCAATCGAGTCGACGAAGTGATCGTCTTCCATGCTCTTACCCAGGGCGATATTAGAAAGATCGTGGATCTCCAGGTCAACGAGCTGGCAAAGCGCTTGAAGGAACATGAAATCTCCATCGAGGTCACCGATTCGGCGAAGGATTTGATCGCTAAAGAGGGATTTAGCGTGGAATTTGGCGCAAGGCCCTTGAAACGGGCTATTCAGCGGCTTATCGAGGATCGCCTGTCAGAGGAGATGTTGGAGGGCAAGGTAAAAGATGGAGATTCTATCCGTATAGACGCTAAAGACGGCAAGATCGTAGTTGAACCAAAAGTCGCGGCAGAATCACAGTGACCGTGTACGATATGCGCAGGTAGGATGAGGACGGGCCTACATGAGGCCGGATTTCTGCAAAAACAGGACGGTCTCAAAGTAGGCCCCTCTTATTGCTTCTTGTTTGACGATGCCCCCTTCATAGGTTTGAGGAGACAAAGACCTCTCATCGCCGAGGAGATAGTAATCCTTCCTGCCTAGCTCGATGGGGGGCATAGTAAGCCCCTTGCGTTCTCTCACGTATGGTTCGGAGATTCGCCTTCCATTTACGATAACTTCGCCATCTACGACCTCTACAATCTCCCCCGGCAAGCCTACGATTCTTGCAAGACCCAATTCCCCGTTCTTTCCCTTCTCGAACACGACGATATCTCCGCGATGCGGAGGCCGATGGAGAATTCTCATCTCTATACTTACATCCAGCTTCCAGGTTCCCTCGCCATGGCTGCACAATTTGAAGATCCTCGCAAGATTTTCCTGGCGAGTCCCCATCTTTCTTGCCAATTCTCCGCTCATGCCGGAAAATATCGATGGGTCGTTGAACTCTGTTCTTTCTAAGAGGAGGGAATGAATAGAGCTACTTAAAACTCCGGATGCTATTAAGACTATTGTCCCTATGAGCGCAAGGCGCCAGATGCTGACCTTGTGGACTACCCTTAAAGCAAGCGCTTTGAGGAATACGTCCCAGAAGGCGAGGCATATGATGGCCGCCAGCGTTGACACCAGCATGGTCATCATTGGAGTTCCATCTGCCGGGTATGGACTTCTGCCCGGCCTATATATAAGCAAGTGAAATAATAAAAGGATGAAGGCCCCGCCCAATATTCCCGGCAAGTAAGTATATCCAAAGACCTTGAGTGTATCGGTTGCCGTGCCTTTCCCGCCCAATAGAAGACATACTAGGTTTATAAGGAGCGAAATCAAGATGAAATAGGCTACTGCAGCGAGGATGGCCAAAATCAAGTATATGAATGGGTTCCTTATCCGTGGCCAGAGAAGTTCAGGCCACAGGATCACTTCCGGGTAGAGGGCGATGGAACCTATAACAAGGGACCAAAGGATCTGCCCACGCGATAGGGCATCTTCAAAGAAGATCCTCGGCCTGATCAAGAATGATCTTGCAGTGAGTATGAAAGACGACCACACAAAAGCGCCCTTCCTTCATCGAAGATCAATGACAGATGGCTTCAAGATCCATGGCATTCAGCGATTCATCGACCAACTAACCGATCAACCCAAAAGGTAGCCATGCCTCAAGACCCCGGCCAGGACCAAGAGAAGAGGCTTCAAAATCTCCCTAAGAAATGGTAGGCCGGATAGCTGCGACATAGCGACGCAAAACGCGGCTGCAGCCGGGACCAACACCTGCAGCGGTGATTCGAGCATGACGGAAGCCACCCTATCAAATTCATTGAACATATCCCTGATGTAATTGATGTGCTTCGGCATGAAGATGCCGTCTCGTGCTTGCTCTCCGACCTTCCGGGCTAATCGGGCATCAAGCTGCCGCCAAAATTCCTCTTCACTGGGAGTGAGAGATATGTCGAACGCAGTGGAATGTATGAGTTTATCAAGATCTTGATAATACTTGAGTTCTGAAGCACATTTCGCGCATTCCTTGACATGCCGCCATATATGCTCCGCCAGTCTTCCCTTCACATCTCCCGAGATATAAGCAGGAAGCATCTTTTGAATCTTACGGCACGCAAGATAGGGGCTCCTCATAGATAAATCCCTCACCCTCCTCGTAAAGTGCCAGACCATCAGGCACTATTCCGTTTCCATTAACCAGCCCAGCATCTCTTTAAGCCGCCTCTTGGCATGATATAATCGTGACATCACCGTTCCCACGGGCACCTCTGCGATCTGGCTGATCTCTCTGTAGGAAAGTCCATAGATCTCCTTGAGGATCAGACATTGCTTATGATGGAAAGGCAATTTTCCGATCGCGTCTCTGATGGCCTTTGAGATCTCACGATTTTCCGCTCCTTCCTCGGGATCTCCCATACGGCTCGCTATACCGGATATGACCTCCCTTTTTGTCGTTGATTCTCCATCCTGGGAATGACCAGGGTCTTCGTCCAATGATATGGTTTGGATATAATTGCGCCTTCTCATCACATCGGCGCAATAGTTGACTGTGATCCTATAAATCCAGGTGTAAGGCTTGGATTCACCACGGAATTTCGATAACTGCCTAAACACCCGGCAAAATACTTCCTGGCATGCATCATCGGCATCATCTTTGTTTTGGAGCATCTGGTACGCCAGAAACCATACCTTTGCGCGATATTCCTCCACGAGGCTGACGAAAAGCGTGTCATATTGAGCACGTGGATCCGTTTTGTCTGGCTGGTTTCCCGTACCGGACACCCCCAATCTTTAAGACGATCGAAAGGCTCATATATTCATTCCCAAACTCTCATTGATGATGGTATAATACGAGGAAGCCGCCACATAGGAGAACCCGGCCGGAGACGATTGAACATCGATTTTACTATTATACCATAAGTTGGTAGAAATGCAACAACACCAATAGGCAAAGAGGTGATGGTCCATGGACGCAGGGGTCGATATTGCTCTTGCAGGTTGTGGTGTCGTTGGCAGTGGGGTCATGAAAGTGTTGAGTGAGAATAGAGACATTATAGAGGGGAAGCTCGGGTTTCCAATCCGCGTGAAGCGCATTCTGGTACGCAACCTTTCAAAAAGCAGGCCGGAGTATGTATCTCCGGATTTGCTAACAGATGATTTCAACACGATCCTTTCTGACGAAGATATTAAGATCGTTCTTGAACTGATGGGAGGAGTAACTCCAGCAAAGGATTACATATTCGAACTCCTTAGGCGCGGTAAGCATGTGGTGACGGCTAACAAGGAGGTCCTGGCAAAACATGGGTCTGGCCTACTCAGGCAGGCCGCAGAACAAGGAGTAAGCCTGCGGTTTGAGGGGAGTGTGGCAGGAGGAATTCCTATCATCAAACCCCTTGCTGAATGCCTGGCCGGAAATCGCATCTCAGAGATCGTTGGGATAATCAATGGGACCACCAACTATATTCTCACGAAGATGTCTAGTGAAGGGCGTGAGTTTGGAGATGTTCTAAAGGAGGCCCAGGAGATGGGATATGCCGAGAGCGATCCCCGCGCCGATATAGATGGGCAGGATGCGGCCTATAAACTGGCCATTCTCAGCAGCATCGCCTTCGGAGCGGAAATCGGGCCTGACCGGATTTATACGGAGGGCATTCGTGAGATCACTCCTCTAGATTTGAATTACGCCAGGGAACTAGGTTTCGTGGTGAAACTCCTGGCCATCGCCAAGGAGGTAAATGGCAATGTAGAAGTGCGGGTTCATCCTTCATTCATCCCCTGCACCCATCCATTGGCTTCCGTTGTCGGCGTATATAATGCCATTTTCATAAAAGGAAATGCGGTGGGGCAGTTGATGTTCTATGGAAGGGGCGCGGGCAGTCTCCCAACGGCAAGCGCCGTGGTGGGTGATCTGATGGAGACCGCAGAGGATGTGGTGAAGGGGAGGGCCGCTACTCGGCTGGTCCCCATGTTTAGAAGATGGAATGGGAATTTTCACCTCACATCGATTGAGGACGTCATGACTAGATACTATATCCACATCCTTGTTGTAGATCGTCCTGGTGTGCTTGCCTCGATTGCCCGGTGCTTTGGTGAGGCCGGGGTAAGCCTCGAATCCGTGATCCAAAAAGGCCGCGGCAAAGAGCCTGTGGGGCTCGTGTTTGTGACCCACAAGGTGCGAGAGAGAAATGTGAGGCAGGCGTTAAAGGAAATCAAACAGCTGCCAACGGTTGTAAACCTGGCGAATGTCATCAGGGTAGAGGGCGAGGAGGCATAAGAATGCATAAGGCAGGTATCATAGTTCGTTACATGAAATATCTTCCCGTGACAGATAAGACACCAGTCGTCACTCTAAATGAAGGCAGCACCCCGCTCATTTACGCGCGCTACATCTCGGAAATGACGGGGCTGGAAGTATATCTGAAATATGAAGGGCTCAATCCCACCGGTTCCTTTAAGGATCGAGGGATGACCATGGCGATAAGCAAGGCATGTGAAGAGGGCGCTAAGGCGGTCATGTGCGCGTCAACCGGCAACACTTCGGCATCTGCCGCAGCCTATGCTGCGAGGTCGGGCCTCAAATGTATCGTGATCATTCCTGAAGGGGCCATCGCCCTTGGCAAACTCTCGCAGGCTTTGATGCACGGGGCAATCGTAATAGCTATCAAAGGGAATTTCGATGATGCCCTGAAGATCGTCCGGGCCATGACGCAACAATATCCTATCACCTTGGTGAATTCCATAAACCCATACCGTATCGAGGGGCAAAAGACAGCTGCGTTTGAGATATGTGATGCCCTTGAAGGGGCGCCGGATTACCTTGCAATTCCCGTAGGTAACGCAGGGAATATCACGGCTTACTGGAAGGGATTCAAGGAATATCATTCAGCTGGTCTGGTATCCAGGCTCCCAAAGATGCTGGGGTTCCAGGCAGCCGGAGCAGCGCCCATAGTAGAAGGGCGACCGATACCTGACCCGAAGACCATCGCAACGGCAATAAAGATAGGAAACCCGGCTAGCTGGCAACGGGCAGTGGAGGCACGTGACGAATCCGGCGGGGTGATCGATAAGGTGAGTGATGATGAGATCCTCGACGCTTACAGGCTGCTCGCGGGGAGGGAGGGCGTCTTTTGTGAACCTGCATCGGCCGCCTCAGTGGCAGGGCTTCTCAAACTATGGAAGCAGAGTTACTTCCCAGCGCATGCAAAGGTTGTTGCGGTTTTGACCGGCCACGGTTTGAAAGATCCTGATCGCGCCATCGCAACGGGGGGGAAGCCCCAAATAGTTGAGAATAGTGTAAAATTGGTTAAGGAGATCCTGCAGCGAGAGGGGATTATTTGACAATGATGGTGAGGGTGAGTGCCCCTGCTACTGTAGCCAATTTGGGCCCCGGGTTTGATGCTATGGGGATGGCTGTTGGGGTACATTGTATTTTCGAAGCCAGGTCATCGGGTAACGGTGACGGTATAACCATATGCGCTCATGGCGTAGATGGGGAGAAGATCCTGGATGGTCAGGACAATCTTGTAGTAAAGGCTATGAGAGCGGTGGAATCTGGATCAGGACATTCCTTGCCGCCGATTACTATTGATATTCTGAATCAGATTCCACTGGCTCGCGGTATGGGAAGCAGCGCGGCGGCTATAGTCGGTGGAGCAGTCCTGGCCAACGAGATTTTGGGAAGGCCACTATCCGCAGATCAGCTCTTGGATATTGCCGCAGCCATCGAGGGGCACCCAGACAATGTAGCCCCGGCTCTAATGGGTGGTCTGGTTGCAAGTTCTAAGGTCGATGGCCGTGTGATCTCGATAAAGGCCCCGATATCCGTGGGGAGACGAATAAAAGTCGTAATTGCGGTGCCAGCGTTTGAAATTCGCACGGAAGATGCGCGCAGGATCCTGCCGGCTCAGGTGCCATTGGGTGACGCAGTATTCAATGTAAGCCGGACTGCCATCTTGATATCTGCCCTTTCATCTGGGAAACTGGATTTACTGAAGCCGGCCATGGAGGATCGCCTCCACCAGCCATACAGGAGCAAACTGGTTCCGGGACTCGAGGATGTCTTTGCCAGCGCCATCGCAGCGGGCGCCTTGGGGGTTGCCCTGGCCGGATCCGGTCCGTCCGTCGTGGCGCTGGCTACTCAGGCCGAAGAGAAAATCGCGTTCAATATGGTGCAGGCCTTTCAACGACACGGAATTTCGGCTATATCATTCATAACTACTATAGAGACTAGAGGAGCCCGGGTCCTAAATGTGGCCGACCTTGAGCTGGCGAAGAGTCTCCTCTCTGAACGCCAGCTTGGCCTGATCTTCGTAAAAGATGGCTCAGTGATATTTGAGTCGCGTGGATCTGGAGTAAAACCCGTGCTGGATGCCTTTATGCAGATCGGTACGGACCTGGAAGGCTCCAGCTGCGCGGACAAGGTGCTGGGCAGGGCGTCCGGCGCGGTGCTCAGGTCGGCCGGGGTAGATCAGGTCTTTGCCAGGGTCGCCAGGGAAAAAGCCTTGCATGAGCTTCAGGTATCTGGTATTTACGCGGAAGCTGGTGAAATTGTGGACATCGTCCTTAACCGGGATCGGAGTGGCCCATGTCCATTTGAGCTCATGGTGGGAGATGAAACCGACCCTGATAGAATCTTGGAAATGCTGAAGGAACGGCTGGGGTATAGCGCAAAGAGGGATGATGATGTCGAAGGTAAAGAGTAGGTTCGTCTGCCAGAAGTGCGGCTATGAGACTTTAAAATGGCTTGGCAGGTGCCCTGATTGTGGTTCCTGGAATACCTTGGTGGAAGAAAGGGTACAGGAATCAGCCCCTGGTAAGGGACAAGCTCTCCCTAAGGAGGCACCTCTGTCAATTCTCTCGGCTGACGCCAGGCCTGACGAACGTTTCTCCTCGGGATTCAGCGAGCTTGACAGAGTGCTTGGAGGCGGGATCGTTCCCGGCTCAGTGGTTCTGGTAGCCGGTGACCCAGGGATCGGCAAATCTACATTGCTGCTTCAACTGGCTGACAGAGTAGCTTCGCAAGGGTTTACTGTTCTATACGTTTCAGGTGAGGAGTCCTCGAGGCAGGTGTCACTTCGCGCCCGGCGGCTTGGCCTCGGATCAGAGAAGTTGATGGTGGTATCCGAAACAAATATGGAAGCCATTGAGCAGCATGTGACACAGGTACAGCCGAATCTCATGGTGATTGACTCGATTCAGACCATGTGGGTGCCGCAGCTTGAATCGTCTCCCGGGAGCGTGTCCCAAATCCGCGAATCTGCCGCTCAGCTTGTGAGAATGGCCAAGTTGTCTGGATGCGCCATATTCGTCGTGGGGCACGTCACAAAGTCCGGTGTGATCGCTGGTCCACGCGTGCTGGAGCACATGGTGGATACTGTCCTATATTTCGAAGGCGAAAGAAATCATTCGTTTCGCATTTTGAGAGGCGTCAAGAACCGGTTTGGGTCAACAAATGAGATAGGGATCTTCGAGATGGGGGATTCCGGCCTGGCCCAAGTTATGAACCCCTCAGCATTTTTCCTGTCCGACAGGGCATCGGCTGTCCAGGGTGTTGCTGTAGCTGCCAGCATGGAGGGGACCCGGCCCATCCTTGTGGAAATCGAGGCGCTGGTGACCAGATCCACCTATGGCAATCCTCGTCGAGTGGCGATCGGGGTCGATTACAACAGGGTCGCGATCATCCTAGCTGTGCTCGAAAAACGTGTAGGATTGTTCGTGAGCGGGGAAGATGTATATGTAAGCGTTGCTGGCGGATTGAAACTCGACGACCCGGCGTCCGACCTAGCTGTGGCTTCGGCGATCGCATCGAGCTTTAGAGGTCATCCCATCAGTGCATCTTCGGTATTGATCGGGGAAATAGGACTCACCGGCGAGCTACGGTCTGTGAGCCGGATTGAACCGCGGATCATGGAGGCCGCACGCCTGGGATTCAAGAGATGCATCATACCGTGTCGCAATCTGAGAACCGCGAAGGCTTTGAGCGCGCAGCTGGAGATCCTGGGCGCCGAAACCGTCAGCCAGGCGCTTGAATATACCGAGGGAGGTGCACCGGGTGCAGGTCGATGAGGGGTTCAACAGCGGTGACGACTCTGAGGCGTTATTTCTGAATACACTGAGGATGGTTGCTCCGGGGACTCTCTTGAATGAGAGCCTTGAGAACATCATAAGAGCCAGGACCGGGGCCCTCATTGTCATTGGAGATGGGCCGGATGTCATAAAGATCACGAGCGGGGGTTTCCGCCTGGATTGTGAGCTCACTGCTGCCCGCCTATATGAACTTGCAAAGATGGATGGGGCCATCATTCTCGATGATGAGGCCAAGAGAATCGTCCTCGCCAATGTTCAGTTGCTTCCTGATCCTACGATACCTTCAGATGAAACTGGCAGTCGCCATAGAACAGCAGAGCGAGTCGCGAAGCAGACCCATTCCACTGTGTTGGCCGTGTCTCAGAGACGGAATGTAGTGACTCTCTACAGAAACGCCATCAAATATGTTCTCAGAGATGTGGGGCTGACACTTGCAAAGGCCAATCAAGCTATACAGACGCTGCAGGAATTCAGGACCATTCTGGACAAATCCCTTGCCAGGCTTACCATTTTGGAGTTCGAAAACGCAGTCACCTTGGGTGACCCCATTTGGGCCGTCCAGAGAAGGGAAATGCTAAGGCGGGTTGAGGCGGAGATCGAGCATTATGTGGCCGAGCTTGGCGTGGAGGGACGCCTCATAGAGATGCAGCTGCAGGAACTCGTCTTTGACGTGGAAAATGAGGGCACAAATCTTGTGCGTGATTATATGCTCCCTTCCGACAATAGGACGATCGACTCGGTAAAGAAGCAGCTAAAAAGGCTATCATTTGATGAATTGGTGGACCAGGTCCTTATTGCCAGGGCATTAGGGTTTTCGACTCATATGAACCTGTTGGAGCAACCTGTATGTCCTAGAGGCTACCGGATCCTGTCCAAGATCCCCAAGATCCCTTCATTTGTGGTAGACAATATCGTGGAAACCTTCGGGAATCTACCTGCCATTCTCAACTCATCAGTTGAAGAGCTAGATAAGGTCGAAGGGGTAGGCGAATCCCGCGCAAGGACCATCAAGGAAGGTCTCAAGCGTCTCAGGGAGAGCGCCATGATAGAGAGAAGACCTTAAAGCAGGTTGTACACCCCCAATGTAGATAGGTATTTCTGCTCTTTTTCCAATATATCCCCAACGTCAAGGCCGAGAATCGTGCATACCGCTACAAGATAGAAAAGCAATCCCCCGAGCTCTGTTTCAACGACTTCGCGGCATTCAGGGCAGAGAGACCCTATGATGTGCGTGGACATATATTTTGCTGCCTCCGCAAGAGGCGTATTCTCTGGGACACACTGGCGTTTGGCGTTTATCTGCAGGCACCCGCAGCATGTCACCGACTTGGTCACCGCCCTATTTACTCTTGCGCTTGATTCTTGAAGCTTCGAAAGACAATCTAGTATACTTCTATGGCGTATCAGACAGGCTGAGACAGTTTCTTGAAAATCATGCTGGTCAAGGTCCCTCATGCAATTCCCACCTCTCGTCCGGCATCTATGATGAAGAAGACTTTCTTGACCACCCCACCTATTTGGCGGGATACCAGCTTATCTGGAAGGCAATGTTTTGCGGGCCATCTCAATTATAGTTTTGACTTCGGGCTTTTGTCAACGAATCTGGCGCTCTTTTGGCTTCATATTTGCACCTTGGCATCTGCCGTGGGGCAAATGGGCCTTGATGTTCTATCTGAATTTCCTGTAATCACCCATATATGGCTGATAGTGGCTATTCCTTGACACTGTTACCTGCGGATGTTAAAATTAAAAATGGGGATTTTGGTAGGGTAATCAGGAGGCGTCTGTGTTGTTCAATGTAGGCGATAAAGTTGTATATCCCATGCATGGAGCAGGGGTCATCGAGGCAATAGAAGAGAGAGAGGTACTCGGTGAGCGCCAAAAATACTTCATAATGCGAATACCTTTAGGTGAGATGAAGGTGATGGTCCCTACCAAGACTGCCGAGAATGTAGGCTTAAGGGGCGTAATCTCCAGCCAGGAGGTTAAGCGGGTGTTTGATGTCCTTCGTGGAGAAAAGACTGCCATGTCTCAGAATTGGAATAAGCGATATCGAGCCAACCTGGAGAAGATAAAAAGTGGAGATGTGTACGCTGTAGCGGAGGTCGTCAGGAATCTTTCCAAAAGGAATAAGGAGAAAGGTCTTTCCACCGGGGAACGCAGGATGTTGGAAAGTGCAAGACATATTTTGACCAGCGAGATCGTCCTTGCTACCGGCAAGGACGAAGAGGAAGTCACCCGCACCATTGACGCTATCCTTGGTTGAGTCCGGTTGGGCCCGTTTTTGCGGATCACCTCACCACTGAGCATATATCCGACAGGTTTCGAGGTATATTTCCTTGAATCAATGGATAAGACTGGTGTATCATGAAGATACTAAAATATGATCAGGCTTCTCGTGGGAGGTGGTAATATCCGTGTCCCTGGTTAACAAGTTAATCCGGGCATTTTTTTTGGCTGCCGGTGCAGGAATAGGCCTCTGGATTCATAGCGTGATAACTCATGTGCCCGTAACTCAAGGTTTTTCAGGCGCCGGTGCCGTTTCTTCCTCGGTTGCGGCAGGCGCGGGGGCAATTACCGGTCTCATAATAGTTCCATTTTTCATCAGGGCTGTCCGCCGCGCGTCTCAATTATTGGAGATCTTTCTTCGCAGAACTCCTACCCACGATATGATCGTCGGAGTCTTTGGCGCAATAATCGGTCTTTTGATAGCGGTGCTTTTATCTCTCCCGCTGACGCAACTGCCCATTATAGGTAGATACCTTCCAGTCCTTGTGACGGTTGTCCTGGGGTATACCGGGACAATGGTGGCTGTGAGGAAGAAGGATGAGCTGCTCGGTCTTTTCTCTATAGGCGCGAGACCTCAAGAAAGGCATGCAGCCGTGGTGGAGAAAACCCCGAGCCTGGCGAAGGAACACGGGGTGAAACCCGGGTCAAGGAATTCATGGAAGATCCTTGACACCAGTGTGATCATCGATGGCAGGATCGCTGACATATGCAAGAGCGGCTTTCTTGAAGGTACATTGGTCATACCAAGTTTTGTTCTGGAGGAACTTCAGAAGATCGCCGATTCATCCGATGTACTCAAGAGGAATCGTGGCAGACGTGGTCTAGACATACTGAATAAAATGCAGAAGGAGCCGGGGATCAATGTCCAGATCTACGAGACCAGCGTCGATGAATCGCAGGATGTGGATTCCAGGCTGATCAAATTGGCGCGCGCCGTCGGCGGCAAAATCGTGACAAACGACTATAATCTTAATAAAGTCTGTGAGTTGCGCGGGGTCAAGGTCCTCAATATCAACGAACTCGCCAATGCCCTCAAACCCGTGGTGTTGCCCGGGGAAGAGTTGACGGTGAAGGTGATAAAAGATGGTAAGGAACTTGGGCAGGGCGTTGGATATTTGGATGATGGTACCATGATAGTCATTGATGGAGGCAGGCGGTACATAGGCGAGGATGTTGATGTCCTTGTTACGAGTGTCCTCCAGACCGCCGCCGGCAGGATGATATTTGCGAGGCCCCGGGCAGTATCTGAACGCGGCATGTAATGCCTATCGAGGGGTCCTGGAGGTATGGGAGACACTGCCTGTATTATTGTAGCCGCAGGCGCCAGCAGTAGGATGGGGCAAGGGATTGACAAGATGAGGCTGTGCCTGGCAGGACGGCCTCTTCTTGCGTACGCTATATCTGCATTCGAGGATTCTCCAGATGTGGATGAGATCATCTTGGTGGTCCGTGAAGATAGTAGAGAGTGGGTTTCTCTCGATCTTCTCCCTCAAATCCCGCATGATAAGGTCTCATCCATTGTCTCCGGCGGCAGCACCAGACAGAAATCCGTTTTTAACGGTTTGCTTTGTCTTCGTGATGAAACCGAGATAGTGGTGGTTCACGATGGCGCCAGGCCTCTCGTAAGAGGGGAAACCATCCATGAGGTTGTCGGGTGCGCCCGCGAGTTCGGGGCCGCAGTATGTGGAGTCCGGGTCAAGGATACTATCAAAGAAGTCGGGGCAGACGGCTTGGTTTCACGCACTCTAGAGCGAGATCTCCTATGGTCCGTCCAAACGCCCCAGGCTTTCGATAAATCTATATTGATCACCTCTCATAAACTTGCAGAGGAGGAAGGTTTTCTGGGAACGGATGACGCGAGTCTCGTCGAGCGTTATGGGTTTAAGGTGAAGATGGTTCCTGGCTCATATGATAATATAAAGATCACCACCAGTTCGGACGTGATGCTTTTTGAGGCTTTTTGGAGGGAGAGAAATTGATAAGGGCCGGGATAGGATTTGATGTTCACAGGCTGGAGGAAGGTCGGGAACTGTGGCTCGGAGGCATAAAGATCCCATATCATAAGGGGCTTATGGGGCATTCTGATGCTGATGTCCTTCTGCACGCTCTCGCCGATTCTCTTCTTGGCGCTGCGGCCATGCCAGATCTCGGTCAGCTATTTCCGGATACTGATCCCAAATACGAAGGGATATCAAGTCTGGAACTGCTCTCAAATGTCTGGGCTCGAATAAGATCTTCGGGGTACAGGGTCCTCAACGTTGATATGGTCATCATAGCTGAGGAGCCTCGGATCGCGCCGTACATAGGTGACATGAAAAAAAAGATAGCCGAGGTTTTGCAGGTGAGCCAGGACCAGGTGGGCATCAAAGCCAAGACGGCTGAAAAATTGGGAGCTATAGGGGATCTTCGCGGGATAGAGGCATATGCTGTATGTGTATTGGAAAGCGCATAAAGGGGGAGCGGGCTGTGTATGTAAGACAGGTCATGTCAGGCAATCCCGTTGTAATAGAGCCAGAAGCCAACCTGGAAGAGGCAAGAAAGCTTATTCTAAATAGCGGCACTCATATTCTGGTAGTTGCAGAGAATGGTGATGTCAGGGGGGTCGTATCACATTTAGACCTTCTAAGGGACATAGATGGCCGGACTCATGTCAGTGATGTCATGGATCGTGATTTTCTAAGAGTTCATGAAGAATTCGATGTTCGTGAAGCATCCAATATTATGGTTGAGAGAGCCAAGCCAGCCATTGTGGTTCTGAGCCATGATGACAAGCTCGCGGGGATCGTCACGCCGCGTGATATAATGCGGGCGCTCATGGCTGATGAGGTGCCTATGCGATTGTCTGTAGAAAGTGCAGCCATTTACCTGTCTATGACTCGCAGCCGGGAATATGAACAATATTGGCTGGATAAGGTGGAGGGATATGGTTACCGCGCCGCAGCCACTCAGGTGGGAGCGGGACCCGATAAACTTGCATTGAAACTGCGTGAGAGCATGATCGCTGCCGCAGTGGCAAGGGGGGTCATAGGCGAGAGCTCTCGAGAAAAGATAGCTATATCAAACGCCGTGCGAGATGCATATGCCCAGCTTGCCATGATAAATCCCGGCCTCGGAGGTGGGTTTAAATTGGCGGTTGTCCGCGGCGACGGTCGCGTGTCTGTATCTATTTTCGGGAGGTTCGGTCACGCCCTTGCTGATGGTCCTGAACAGCTTGCGGTTGGATATAGTATCATTTGACGGGGATGCTGGATCATCTGTACGAAATGGAGGGATCTCCATGCGGTCTGTTGGAGAGAGGATCTCTGTGAAGGTTTTCCGGCGGTCTTTATTGGCTGCAACGCTCTCCTGTTTGATCCCGGGTCTCGGCCAGGTCTACACGGGGCATCCCCGGCGAGGTATATACCTTGCTTTCGGCTGCATCATTCCGGGCATTGCCTGGTGGCTTTTGTTTCGGGCCAATGTCCTGAATGCGTCCATAGTGGCCTTTGGCCCTGTGACAGCGCATATGGGCCATCTAAGATCCCTCTTATATCGGTATATCGCTCTGGGCCTGCCTATACTCGGCCTATGGCTCGGTAACATATTTGACGCTTATTTTTTGATGAGCAAGAGAAGAATGGAAGGCATGAGATATTCAAATACAGAATCGGGCTCTTAGATCTTGTCTTTGGCTGTAAGGGGGGCCGGGCGTGGGTACACTCCTGATAGAAGGTGGATACAGGCTTAATGGGACTATCAAACTTACTGGAGGAAAGAATAGCGCTCTAGGGATAATTGCCGGAGCCGCCTTGGGATATGGGAAGACCATCCTTGAAAATGTCCCGAATTATACAGACACTCATATATTGTGTGATATCCTAAAGGAGCTTGGGGCTGAGATTGAGTGGCCTGCGCCAGGAGTCCTGGCTATTGATGGGACTAATATAGGGAATGACACCCCTTCTTATGAGCTGGTAAGAAAGCTCAGGGCGTCATTTTACACCGCCGGCTTACTGCTGAGCAGACTCGGCAGGGCTTCTGTCCCGTTTCCCGGAGGTGACATGATTGGAGCACGGGGAATCGACTTTCATCTCAATGGCTTTAGGGCATTGGGCGCGGATGTATCTATAGAGCATGGCTATGTAAAGCTGAGAGCGGGCAGGTTGAGGGGTGCGGATTTCTATGTGGGAAAGGCGAGCCATGGCACGACGGTGAATATGATGCTGGCCGCGGTATGCGCCGAGGGAACCACTATCTTGGAGAATGCCGCCCGTGATCCCGAGATTGTAGACCTCAGCGTGCTCTTGAACAGTATGGGGGCCAAGATCAGGGGAGCCGGAACGGGCACGATACGGATCGATGGAGTGGAACGTCTTGGAGCGACCCGGCATGAGATCATCCCTGACAGGCTTGAGGCCGGCACCTTCATGATAGCCGCTGCCGCGACAGGTGGGGATATCGTAGTAGAGGATGCCGTGGCCGAGCATCTAACCACCGTCATCATCAAACTAAGAGAGGCTGGCGTTGAGATCATCGAAGTGCCTGAGGGCCTGCGTGTTATTGGCCCCGAGCACCCCGTAGCCGTAAATATCGAAACCCAACCTTATCCAGGATTTCCTACAGATTTACAACCCCAGTTCACCGCCTTGATGACAAGATGTAATGGGATCGCAGCCATTACAGAGACCCGGTTCGAAAGCCGTTTTGGGTATGCTGACGAACTCAGGAGGATGGGGGCCAATTTACAGGTGGACCGGGATACCATAATAGTGAGAGGAGTGGATAAGCTAACCGGCGCTCCTCTTGAATCTCCTAGGGACATAAGGGGCGGTGCTGCCCTGATAATCGCAGGGCTAATGGCGGAAGGGATTACAGAGGTCCATGGCATGGAGCATATAGACCGCGGTTATGACCGCATCGAAGAAAAGCTGTCTAGTCTCGGCGCCAAAGTAAGACGCCTGGAGAAATAGTCGGGGGGGAAAGCGATGGGTATAAGGATATACAATACGCTTACGAAAAGAAAAGAAGATTTCATTCCGAGACAGCCAGGAAGGGTCGATATCTATCAATGTGGCGTTACCCCTTATGATTACACTCATATGGGACATGCCCGGCAATATGTCTTGTGGGATATCATAAGGAAATACCTTAGATATAGGGGGTTTCAGACATTCTGTGTCCAAAACGTCACAGACATAGAGGATAAGATCATTGCCAGGGCGGCAGCTAAGGGAATATCTCCTTCGGAGCTCGCAAGGCAGTTTGATCAGGAATTTCTGGAAACGATGGAGGCATTGGGGGTAGAACCTCCAGACGTTTATCCGAGGGTCACGGATCATATCGATGACATCATAGCCGTGATCGATGGCTTGGTTAGAAACGGTCATGCCTATGAGACAGAAAATGGCGTTTACTTCGATGTTGCTTCATTTCCGGGGTACGGTAAGCTCTCGGGGCGGACTCGAGATGAGATGTTGGCGGGCGCAAGGGTGGAAGTTGATGAAAAAAAGAAAGATCCAGCGGATTTTGCATTGTGGAAAAAGGCCAAGCCAGGGGAGCCTGCGTGGAATAGCCCCTGGGGCCCCGGGAGGCCGGGGTGGCATATAGAATGCTCGACCCTGGCGTTGAAATATCTTGGGAGCGGATTCGACATGCATGGGGGAGGGACAGACCTCATCTTCCCTCACCATGAGAACGAGATCGCACAAGCCGAGGCGTACACGGGTAAGGAGCCTTTCGTAAGATATTGGGTCCATCATGAGATGCTCAATGTCGATCGGGAAAAGATGTCGAAATCTCTTGGCAACCTTTTCACCGTCCGTGATGTCTTGAGAGATTTCAGACCTGAAGAGGTCAGATATTTCCTTGTATCTACCCATTACCGTAGCCCGGCCAATTTCGGCGTCGCTGAATTAGAATCCGCAAGGAGCGCCCTGGACCGTCTCCTAAATGCACTGGATGCCATTGACCATGCCCTGAAATCTTTTGCCAGCAGCAGTTCACCCGCTGGCCAAGGTACACCCGCCGAAGTCATCCCCGACAGTGATTCAAAGACGGGAGAAGGTCCGGAGGGTTCATCGATTCTAGCGCAAGAACTGATTCAACAGATAGAAAAGGCGCGCAGGGATTTCATCGAGGCTATGGATGATGATTTCAACACGGCCGGCGCCCTTGGGGCGCTGCACTCTCTGGCTCGTGCGGCAAATACCTTCCTGAGACGAAAGCCCATGCCCACATCGGCGGAGGAAGTTGCAGGCTTGAAAGCCGCCAGGGAGACCCTTTTAGAGCTCGGAGATCTATTGGGGATTTACCCGCGGGGTATTCAAACGGCAGGGACAGATCATGACCTCTTTGAGCGGTTGATTGAATTCATTGTGGAGGTCCGGGACAGCGCGAGGCGGCGTAAGGATTGGCAGGTTGCCGATGAGATTCGCGATGGGCTTGGCAGACTGGGCATAATCCTGGAGGACACCCCGCAAGGCACCAGGTGGAAGAAGGAGAGAATTTGAAGGTCCTTGAGAAGGCTGTTTGCTTCCTGATGGAGGTCATAGGTCGGGCACATCATCATAGCCCCGATCCTTCAAGGACTGCAAGCCATGTTCAGGGAGCTCGGGGTGTTCATGGCGCTCAGGAGATCGTGCCTACCCCTGACCCACATGATCTGGATATCTTTCCGGAGATCTCTCCTCTGGTCCTGGCTTATCTTGGTGATGCAGTATATGAACTTTGCGCCCGCACCTGGGCGGTTGCCCAGCGGAAGGACCATAGTGTTGAGGATCTTCACAAGACGGTATCAAGACTGGTCAAGGCGGATGCGCAGGCGAAGGCATTTCTACGTCTGGAGCCCTGCCTTACAGACGAGGAACTGTGGATACTACATCGGGGAAGAAATGCCAAAGGCCGCCGGCATCCCAAATCCGCTGGTGTCACTGCCTATCGGAAGAGCACTGGATTCGAGGCTCTGATTGGCTATTTGTATCTTACCGGTCGGCATGAACGTCTGATGCAGTTGGTGGATTGGAGCCTGGAAGAGCTTACGGAACGGGATTAGCAGAATGGGAGAGGAATTAAATTATGGCTGGAATGAGTGTCAAGCTGATCTCTTACACCCCTGATCCAGAACGAGTTGTCGCCGCGGCTGCGCGGCTTTGTTATTCAAAGATCGGAGCAGCCAAGCTGTTTGAAGATCTGACTGACGAAAGAGTGGGGGAACTAATTGAGACCCTTCTATCTTCTGGACATCTATCCCCGACTGAACATGCCTCATTTACCTTTGCGATAGAAGGAGTGAGCCGGAGCCTTTCTCATCAGTGCGTGCGCCACCGCATAGCATCATATTCGCAGCAGTCTCAGAGATGGGTTGATGAGAAGGAGTTCGATTACGTTATTCCTCCTTCGATAAGAGACAACCATGAAGCATTGGGGATTTATACAGAGGCCATTGCAGTCATTCAAGATGCTTACCAAAAGCTGCAGGGCATGGTCCCTAGAGAAGATGCCCGATTTATTCTTCCGAATGCATGTGAGACCAAATTCGTCATGACGATGAATTGCCGGAGTCTTTACAACTTCTTCGAGAAGAGGCTGTGCCAGCGCGCCCAATGGGAAATCCGGGAGATGGCACAGCTCATGCTAATCGAAGTCAGGCGCGTCGCCCCAAGGTTGTTTGCCAAAGTGGGGCCTTCTTGTGAGACCCATGGGATCTGCACCGAGGGGAAATTCTCCTGCGGGCGAATCACCCAGCTCAATATGGCCAAGAATACTTGAGGGGACAGGGAGGTGCCGGTGTCTTGGCGGATTCCCCAGACCATGACGAACTGCAATTGATCATCGGGCGAAATGCGGTAATTGAGGCGATAAAAGCTGGTCGCCCTATAAACAGGATTTTGATAGCCAAGGGAACTGGTGGATCTATCAAGCAAAAAATCCTGGTTCTTGCCAAGGATCGGAGGATCCCCGTGGTGGAGGTTGATAGGAGGAGACTTGACGTCACGACCGGTGATGGGTTGCATCAGGGTGTTATTGCTTTTGGTTCGCCTATAGCATACAAAGACCCGGAGGAGATCCTGGCTCTTGCCAGGTCTCGGGGTGAGGCTCCTTTAGTGGCCGTATTGAATGGAATTCTCGACCCCCAAAATCTAGGCGCCATTCTGAGGACCTCCAGCGCCGCCGGTGTCCATGGAGTCATAATCCGGGAAAGACGCCAGGTCGGCCTCACTCCGGCCGTAGCTCGTGCGTCAGCAGGAGCTATAGAATATGTGCATGTAGCTCGGGTTCCAAATATCATAAATGCGGTAAGATGGCTTAAGGATAATGGATTATGGGTGGTTGCCTCGCATGCGGAGGCTGATGAGACACTCTGGAATGTGGACCTTTCCGGTCCGCTGGCTGTGGTGGTTGGGGGAGAGGATGCCGGAGTCGGTCCGGCTCTGCTAAAAGAGTGCGACCTTGCCGTCAGGATACCGATGCAACCGGGGAGAGTCACGTCCCTCAACGCTTCAGTAGCTTATGCCATACTGATTTACGAAGTGATGCGTCAGAGGATGGCATCATCATAGCATGGCATAGATTTGGGGTGGGCTGTATGAGGCGAAGGGACCATTTTCTCCTTGTCGCGTCGGTCACCGCGATTTTCCTCGGGGCTTCATTGGGAATCGGCGCCTACTATTTCCTCGGAGATCATGTCATGGCGGGAGTTTCGCTGGCCGGTTTCAAGGTAGGCGGATGCGATGCTGGATCTTTAACCGGGATAGTCGCCGAATTAAAGAAATATCTTGCGCATGAGCCGATAACCCTGGTTTATGGTGGATATCGACGTGCCATTCACCCGGAGGAATTGGGGGTTTCCATCGATGCTGGGGCCACCGTTGAAGATTTGCTTCATGCAGGTAGACAGGGCCCGCTAAGAGACCGGGTCGCCATGATAGTCGGCGCCCATGGTTCCGGTATCGATTTGCCGGTCCGGGTTTCAGTCGACCCCCAGAAATTAGGAGAGATGCTGTTAAGAATAGCTAATGATATAAACATCGAACCCCGCAACGCCTCGTTCGAGGATGAAACTGGCGCCGAAATCGCGGAGAGGCCTGGTAGGCGCCTCAAAGTGGATGAGTTCCGCAATATGATACTCGATGCATTAGGAAGGTTCCCCAGGGAGGATATCTCACTTCCCGTGGAGATCATCCGGCCCGCGACCACACTGGAGGAGTTGCGGTCGGCGGGGGCACGGATCATGATCAGCTCATACAGGTCATTCTTTGACCCTTCTAATAGGGACCGTTCCTACAATATAAGGCTTACGGCATCAAGGCTGAATGGCATCATCGTAGGACCAGGCGAAGAGTTTTCCTTTAATGAAGCGGTCGGTCCCCGTGGGCCAGAATATGGTTTTCGTGAGGCCTTTGAGATCGTGTCGCGGGAATTCGTGCCTGGCTTCGGCGGAGGAGTATGCCAGATGTCCTCCACTTTGTATAATGCCGCCCTGCTCGCTGGCCAACACATAACCGAGCGGCATTGTCATTCATTGCCGCTGAACTATGTACCTCTTGGCCGAGACGCGACAGTCCATTATGGTTCTCTCGACCTCAAGTTCAGGAATCCTCTGCCCTGGCCGGTGATGATACAGGCAAAGGTTACCGGCAATCAGGTGATTGCCAGCATCTATGGCCGTCGCAATCTAGGGTATGAGGTCCAGGTCAAGACCGAGGAGATTGAACGCATCGAGCCATCTGTGGTTGAAAGGCTCGATCCCACTCTGCCCGAAGGCAAGGAGATTCATGAACAGGACGGGCAACCAGGGTATAAGGTGAAGACGATCAGGGTGATGCTGAAAGACGGAAAGGAAATCCGTAGAGAGGACATATCCTTCGATACTTACTCCCCAATTGCCTCTATTGTACGGGTTGGGAGCGGACCGCTATCTGTCAAGCGCTGACGTTGAAAGATGGCAGGGCTTGGGCAATCCTAGATGGATGCGTTTGAATGTCTGACGAGTCCCTTGACTTGTCCTTTTCTGGTCGTATATAATTACATTAGTAGCTCGCATGGGGGAGAAATCGGGGTAGTCTAGAAGACAAGCTATCCCTCTATATTCCTGTCTTCGCTTATCCCATTTATAGAAGTCTTACAAGATAATTTTGACAATAACATATGAGGAACCCGTCTGGTAGTTTTGGGCTGGTCGGGCGCTTTTCAGCAATGGCACTGGAGGCGATAGGGTTGGGCGCGAACGCCGGAGAATTGGCCTTTGATGGCTACCAGTCAATGGTGGATGAAGAGGTCGTTGAGAATGCGAGAAAAGGTGATCGTTCGGCCGAAGAATACCTTATTAACAAATACAAGAATTTCGTCCGTGCTAAGGCGCGTTCCTACTTTCTCATTGGAGCCGACCGCGAAGATATAGTTCAGGAGGGAATGATCGGACTCTTCAAAGCGATTCGTGATTTTCGAAGTGACAAGCTCGCTTCATTCAGGGCATTTGCTGAGTTATGTATCACCAGGCAGATCATAACCGCCATCAAGACCGCGACTCGCCAGAAGCACATCCCACTCAATTCGTATGTGTCCTTGAACAAACCTATCTATGATGAGGAATCCGATCGTACCTTGCTGGATGTCCTCTCCGGGACACGCGTCACAGATCCCGAGGAAGTAGTGATAAGCAGGGAGGAATTCGTGGATATAGAGGCGAAGATGGGCGAGTTTCTCTCTGATCTCGAATGGCAGGTTTTGATGTCATATCTTGATGGCAAGTCCTATCAAGAGATAGCCTGTGATCTTCACAGGCACGTTAAGTCGATTGATAACGCGCTGCAGCGCGTCAAGCGAAAGCTGGAACGGTACATAGAAAAGCGCGATGCCTGAATATTTCAGTCTTATATGCCCGTTAATCAGGATTTTGGAGCGCAAATAGGATAAGATATCCATTGACAAAGACGTTAGTTTCAGGCAATATAGTAGTGCTGTATATATGATGACGCGCAGATGCCGACGTAGCTCAATTGGCAGAGCAGCTGATTTGTAATCAGCAGGTTGCGGGTTCGAGTCCCATCGTCGGCTCCAGATGCAGTGGAGAGGTACCCGAGCTGGCCAAAGGGGGCAGACTGTAAATCTGCTGGCGCACGCCTTCAGTGGTTCGAATCCACTCCTCTCCACCATACAAATTCAACATGCTGTATAGCGCCGGATTCCAGCGATTCCGGGTGCCAAAATACTCAAATTAACCATGACGGCCTTACATCGGGCCGCATCATAAGGTTGCGGGAATAGCTCAGTTGGCTAGAGCGTCAGCCTTCCAAGCTGAATGTCGCGGGTTCGAATCCCGTTTCCCGCTCCAATTTCGAGCCCACGTAGCTCAGCAGGCAGAGCACATCCATGGTAAGGATGGGGTCACCGGTTCAATTCCGGTCGTGGGCTCCAAAATCGGCCGGAGTGATCTCCGGTTTTTTATTGAATACCTCTGCGATATCCGGATATGATCTAGTGAGCGCTGGGCATTCTACTCTTGGGCATAAGACTTTTTAATTCATAGATATTGGACTTGCTTATCTATTGGGAGGTAAACAGAGAGATGGCAAAGCAGAAATATGAGAGGACTAAGCCGCACGTAAACGTAGGGACGATAGGTCATATCGACCATGGCAAGACAACTCTTACATCAGCTATCACGCTAGTGTTGTCGAAGCATGGTATGGCGAACTACCGGACATTCGATACGATTGACAATGCTCCGGAAGAGAGGGAGCGGGGTATCACGATAGCGACTTCACATGTAGAGTATGAGACGGAGAAGAGGCACTATGCGCACGTAGACTGTCCTGGGCATGCGGACTATGTGAAGAACATGATCACGGGCGCGGCGCAGATGGACGGAGCGATACTGGTGGTGTCAGCGGAAGACGGGCCGATGCCGCAGACGAGGGAGCACGTGTTGCTGGCTAGGCAGGTAGGAGTGCCGTATATAGTGGTATTTTTGAACAAGGTAGACAGGATGGAAGGGGAAGAGGAGTTAATAGACCTTGTTGAGATGGAAGTTCGGGACATACTGAACAAGAATGAATTTCCCGGGGATGAGATACCGTTTGTGAGGGGATCGGCGTTAAAGGCGCTTGAGTGTGGATGTGGGAAGAGAGAGTGCAAGTGGTGTGGGAGCATATTGGAGCTGATGGATGCGGTAGACAATTATGTTCCGACGCCGAAGAGGGATACGGACAAGCCGTTCTTGATGCCGGTGGAGGATGTATTCAGCATAACGGGTAGAGGGACTGTAGCCACAGGTAGAGTAGAGCGCGGGATGGTGAAGGTAGGGGACGAGGTAGTAATAGTAGGGTTGAGTCCGGAGATAAGGAAGACAGTAGTGACAGGGGTAGAGATGTTCAGGAAGACGCTGGACGCTGGAGTAGCAGGGGACAACATAGGGGTATTGCTGAGAGGGATAGAGAAGGACGAGGTAGAGAGGGGCCAGGTATTGGCGAAGCCGGGGTCGATAACTCCGCACACGAAGTTCACGGCAGAGGTGTATATCCTGTCGAAGGAAGAGGGAGGGCGGCACACGCCATTTTTCAATGGGTATAGGCCGCAGTTCTACTTTAGGACGACGGATGTGACAGGGAGCACGAAGTTGCCGGAGGGTGTGGAGATGGTAATGCCCGGGGACAACATAAAGATGGAGATAGACCTGATAACGCCGATAGCGATGGAAGAGGGTCTTAGGTTTGCAATAAGGGAAGGTGGCAGGACCATAGGCAAGGGAGTCGTCACCTCCATAATCGAGTAGATTTTCGCGCAACTCTCTGACACGCATTTGGGTTGATGGGCGTTGATATGGATAACGCGATGAAGCGAGAGGTTGCCGGGTGAGTGATTTCCCGGGGAATTCTCGCGGAGCATGTCCGCAAAGAGCAATCGGACGAAAAGAGGGGAATGGTATGGCAGGTCACAAGATCAGGATACGGCTGAAGGCATTTGATCACAGACTTTTGGATCAGTCGGCGGAAAAGATCGTCGAGACTGCAAAACGCAGTGGCGCCTTTGTGTCCGGCCCTATCCCGCTCCCAACCGAGAGAAGCGTATATACGGTGCTCAGGTCACCGCATATCGACAAGGACTCAAGGGAGCAGTTCGAGATGAGGACACATAAGAGGCTGATTGACATCCTCGAACCAACTCAAAAAACTGTCGAGGATCTTATGCGCCTCGATCTCCCGGCCGGTGTAGATATCGAGATTAAACTCTAGACCGTCCGTGGGATGCTGGAATAGGGGGGTGTGAAGCTGTTGGCCAAGGGAATTTTGGGCAAAAAGGTGGGCATGACCCGCATATTCGATGAGAATGGTGTCATTACTCCGGTGACGGCGATTGAAGCCGGCCCCTGTCAGATAGTGCAGAAGAAAACTAGAGATAGGGACGGCTATGATGCCATACAACTGGGATTTGGAACCAGGTCACAGGCCGCTATCACGAAGCCTGTCAGGGGACATCTGAAGAAGGCGGGCATAGAGCAGCCTGTAAGGTACCTTAAGGAAATACGGGTCGATAACCCAGACCAGTATAATGTGGGCCAGACTATCAAGGCTGACATTTTCCAGGAGGGTGAGATGGTCGATGTGACCGGGACCACGATAGGGAAAGGATTCACCGGGGTGGTCAAGAGGTGGAACTTCAATAGGGGTCCCATGTCACATGGATCTATGTATCACCGACGTGTCGGTTCACTCGGAGCTACAGACCCTCAGCGTGTATTCAAGGGACGGCGAATGCCGGGCAGGATGGGCGCTGAGAGGGTGACGATCCAGAAACTTCGCATCGTCAAGGTAGATCCTGAGAAGAACCTCATCCTCGTGAAAGGGTCAGTTCCTGGCACCCGAGGAAGCCTCCTGACCATAAGGGAGAGCGTTAAGAAGGGGTGAGGAATGGCGATTATGGCTAAAGGTGTGGTTTACAACGTCAAAGGTGAGCAGGTCGGCCAGGTGGAGCTGAATGAGGCCATTTTTGACGCGCCTGTGAATACTGCGGTGCTTCATGAGGCAGTCGTGATGCAGCAGGCCAGCGAAAGGCTTGGAACGGCCAAGACGAAGACCATTGGCGAAGTCAGCGGGGGAGGAATCAAACCCTGGCGACAGAAGGGAACAGGCCGGGCCAGGCACGGGAGCCGCCGGTCGCCGCTCTGGCCTGGTGGCGCGACGCTTTTCGGTCCTATGCCGCGCGACTACGGATATGAGCTGCCCAAGAAGGTGAGGAGGCTTGCCCTGAAGTCCGCGATTTCGTCGAAATTTAAGTCCGGCGAATTGATCATCGTTGATGACCTAAGGCTGAGTGAGCCCAAGACGCGAGAGATGTCGAACATTCTTGCGAATTTGAACGCGCAGGGCAATGTCCTCATAGTGACAGACAAACCCGATAGGTTGGTTCAGCTTTCCAGTGGCAACATACCGGGCGTGAAGACTCTTGAGGTGCGACGGCTGAACGTGCGCGATATTTTGGCGAGCGACAAGATACTGATGACTCGCGACGCCGTCAACGGCCTGGAGGAGGTGCTTGGAAACAATGGAGCCTAGGGATGTAATCATTCGTCCTCTCGTTACAGAGAAGAGCACCGGCCAGCTGGAAGACAGGAAGTATTCATTTGTGGTTGACAAAAGGGCCCATAAGCTCGAGATAAAAAAGGCCGTAGAAGAGATATTCAAGGTAAAGGTCAAGGATGTAAACACTGTAGCCGTCAAGGGGAAGAAAAAGCGCATGGGGCGTTTCGTTGGGACTACCCCTGATTGGAAGAAGGCCGTTGTGACCCTTGAGGAAGGACAGAGTATCCCTCTATTTGAAGGGGTATAGGGTTTAATCGAAGGGCTGAATAGACATGAGCAAGTCGGAGTCTCCGTGTCATCCGGGTCCCATATCCGGATGACGGTTGTCAGAAGAAAGGAGGGACTTGAGATTGGGGATAAAGAACTACAGGCCTGTTACTCCGGGACGGAGGCAGATGACTGTATCTGACTTTGAGGAGATTACTAAAGTAGAGCCGGAAGAATCGCTTCTCGCCCCACTGCGCAAGAAGGGCGGGCGAAATGCCTATGGCCGGATCACCGTTCGGCAAAGAGGCGGCGGGCATAAGAGGATGTACAGGATTATTGATTTCAAGCGCGATAAGGATGGCATACCGGCCAAGGTGGCGTCCATAGAATATGATCCCAATCGTTCCGCGCGAATAGCGCTCTTAAACTATGTAGATGGTGAGAAGAGATATATTCTGGCGCCCTTGGGGCTGAATGTTGGAGACACGGTCATGTCAGGACCGGGCGCTGATATCAAGCCCGGAAATGCTCTGCCTCTTGCCCAGATCCCTACAGGCACCATGATCCACAATATCGAGCTGGTCCCTGGCAAGGGAGGCCAGCTTGTGCGGGCGGCAGGAATGGGTGCCCAGTTGCTGGCCAAGGAGGGCGAATATGCCCATGTGAGGTTGCCTTCCACTGAGGTGAGACTCATAAGTCTAAATTGCAAGGCAACCATAGGCCAAGTGGGGAATGTGGAGCATGAGAACGTGACTCTAGGCAAGGCTGGAAGAAAAAGATGGTTGGGGCGCAGGCCCGAAGTCCGTGGTGTGGTCATGAACCCTGTTGATCATCCACATGGCGGCGGCGAAGGGAAGGCGCCTGTTGGTCGCAAGAGCCCGGTCTCCCCATGGGGATGGCCGACCCTTGGATATAAGACTCGTAAGCCTAAGGCCTCAGATAAGTTCATTGTGAGAAGACGCAACCAGTAGGAAGCCTCGTTTGATTATAACCTTGAGACCCTTGTGAAAGGGGGAGGATGGATGTCGAGGTCACTTAAGAAGGGACCATATGTTGATCCAAAGCTTCTTGCCAAGATCAACAAGATGAACGAGACGGGCGAGAAGACCGTAATCAAGACATGGTCGAGGGATTCGACGATTTTTCCTGAAATGGTCGGGCATACGATAGCTGTACATGACGGACGAAGACATGTACCGGTGTATATTACTGAGGACATGGTTGGACATAAACTCGGAGAGTTTGCGCCCACCAGGACGTTTAGAGGTCACGGAGCTCATACCGAGAGATCCACGGCCTTGAAATAATTCCTCGGCGATGGGTACGTTACTATCAGGGGGGATAAAGGGTGGAAGCAAAGGCCCATGCCAAGTATGTACGGATTTCGCCACGCAAGGTAAGGCGGGTGGTAGACCTTATACGGGGCAAAGACGCTACAGAGGCGCTGGTCCTGCTGAGACACTTGCCGGAGATTTCCGCATCCGTCGTTGAAAAGGTGCTGAAATCGGCCGTGGCGAATGCTGAGCACAATTTAGAATTGAACCGCAGGGATCTCTACGTCGCCGAGGCTTATGTGAATCAAGGCCCGACCATGAAGAGATGGCGGGCGCGAATGAGAGGGATGCCTGCGCCTATCAGAAAAAGAAGCAGTCACATTACTGTGATCGTCAGAGAGAAGGAGGGGTGATGAGTGGGTCATAAAGTGCACCCGTTTGGGCTCAGATTGGGAATAATCAAAGACTGGCCCAGCAAATGGTTTGCGCGTAAAGGTTTTTCCGAGCTCTTGCATGAAGATTACAATATTCGGCGATACCTAAAAAATAGGCTTTATGCTGCCGGGGTCTCCAAAATAGAGATTGAAAGGGCAGCAAACCGTGTCAAGGTCACAGTTCACACCGCAAGGCCCGGAATGGTCATCGGAAGAGGTGGCCAGGAGGTTGAAAGCCTGAGGAAGGACCTTGAGATTCTTACCGGCAAGCAGGTTGGCCTATATATTTCCGAAATCAAGTATCCGGAACTCGATGCGCAGCTGGTCGCAGAGAATATCGCCCAGCAGATAGAGAAACGTGTATCATTCCGAAGGGCGATGAAACAGGCAATGAGCAGAGCGGCAAAGCTTGGGGCCCTAGGCTTCCGCGTCAAATGCAGCGGTCGCCTGGCAGGTGCGGAAATCGCAAGGACTGAGGGCTATAATGAGGGCAAGGTGCCTCTTCATACTCTTCGTGCCGATGTGGATTATGGTTTTGCCGAGGCTCATACGACCTACGGGCGGATAGGCGTAAAGGTATGGATCTATAAGGGTGAAGTACTGCCTGAGAAGCCCAAACGTCCTGTTGAGAATACGGCAGCTGCCGGGGGAGGCGAGTAGGCATGCTTCAACCGAAGCGAGTAAAACATCGCAAAGTGCAACGCGGTAGAATGAAGGGCGAGGCGACAAGAGGATCGGAGCTATATCTGGGCGAATATGGGTTGAAGGCCATGGAGCCGGGCTGGATTACTGACCGCCAGATCGAGGCTGCTCGAATTGCCATGACCCGGTATATCAAACGTGGCGGGAAAGTCTGGATAAAGATCTTTCCCGACAAACCAGTGACCGCCAAACCCGCCGAAACCCGAATGGGAAGTGGCAAGGGAAACCCTGAATATTGGGTAGCCGTTGTCAAGCCCGGGCGCATACTCTTCGAGATAGCTGGAGTGCCCGAAGACGTGGCAAGGGAGGCCATGAGACTCGCGGGTTTCAAGTTGCCCATTAAGAGCAGGTTTGTGAAGCGTGAGGAAATGGTGGGTGAGGTCCATGAAGGTTAGAGAGATCCGAGACCTGACGAATGAAGAATTGGAAAGCCGGCTTAGGGACCTCAAGGAAGAACTTTTCAACCTCCGGTTTCAGATTGCTACCGGCCAGCTTGACAACCCTATGAGAGTGCGCGACGTCCGAAAGACCATCGCGAGGGTCAAGACTGTGCTGCGCGAGCGACAACTTGGGATAACAGGTGCGTGAAGGGAGGCTGGTGGAATTGGCTGAAGCCGATCGAGGCACGAGGAAGGAACGTGTCGGCGTGGTAGTCTCCAATGCCATGGATAAGACGGTGGTTGTCGCCGTTGAACGACGCGTGCGTCACCGCCGATATGGCAAGATCCTGACCAGGACTACTAAGGTCAAGGCACATGATGAGGGAAATGAATGCAATATCGGGGATAAAGTGAGGGTAATGGAGACTCGCCCGCTTAGCAAAGAGAAAAGATGGCGAGTCGTGGAGATTCTCGAGAAAGCTAAGTAGCCTTTGATCTTCCATGCTACGGGCATTTCGATGCCCTGGGCAGGCTGGGAATAGGGGGTGATTCAAATGATTCAACCACAAACCATGTTGAACGTAGCGGATAATACCGGTGGCAGGAAGATCATGTGCATCAGGGTCATGGGTGGCTCTAACCGACGTTATGCGACTGTTGGGGATGTAATCATGGCAACAGTCAAGGACGCTGTGCCAGGTGGTATGGTGAAAAAGGGAGAAGTGGTGAGAGCCGTGGTCGTCAGGACCACCAAACAGATCCCAAGGCCCGATGGCTCCTATATAAAGTTTGACGAAAATGCAGCAGTGATCATAAATGATCAGAATAATCCGAGGGGCACGAGAATCTTCGGACCAGTGGCAAGGGAACTTAGAGATAGGGATTTTACCAAGATCCTATCCCTCGCTCCTGAAGTGCTGTAGTGATGAGGTGAGGAAAGTGGCGCTTTTAAGGCCCAAGATCAAAAAGGGAGATACAGTGGTAGTGATCTCCGGGGAGCATAAAGATCGCCGCGGAAAAGTGCTCAAGGTCTTCCCGCGAGAAGGGCGGGCTACTGTAGAAGGGGTCAATATCCTGAAACGGCATACGAGGCCGACTCGAACCGCTCCCCAAGGAGGCATTGTGGAGAGGCCTGGGCCCCTTCCCATATCAGCGCTTATGCTGGTATGTCCCAGGTGCAGTAAGCCGGCCAGGATAGGGAGAGAGAGGCTGGCCGATGGTTCATATGTACGGATTTGCCGCCGATGTGGCCAGGATATCGATAGTAAGTAAAGTGATGCTGTTTCTGGGTAGGGGGTGAGAATATGCCGTCGCGCTTGAAGGAGAAATATCTGAAGGAAGTAGCCCCTCTTCTTGCCCAAAAGTTTGGGTATAAGAGCCCCATGCAGGTGCCCAAGATCGAGAAGGTGGTCATCAACATGGGAGTAAGTGACGCCGTAGGTGACCCCAAGATGCTTGATGCGGCTGTAAACGACCTCACGGCGATTTCCGGGCAGAAGCCCTTGATCACTCGTGCGAAGAAATCAATTGCCGCCTTCAGGATCAGGGCTGGCATGCCCATCGGGTGCAAGGTCACATTAAGGGGCGACCGGATGTATTATTTCCTGGATAAGCTTTTCAATGCGGCGCTACCTCGCATTAGAGATTTCCGCGGGGTGCCGCGAGATAGTTTCGATGGAAGAGGCAATTATACACTCGGGATCAAAGAACAATTGATATTCCCAGAAATTTCTTATGATAAGGTCGATAAAATCCGTGGCATGGATATAACCATTGTAAGCACTGCCAAGACGGATGAAGAGGCCTATGAGCTACTGAAAGCCATGGGACTGCCATTCAGGGCGTAGTAAGGAGGGAGCTGTTTGGCTAAGAAATCTCTTATTGCAAAACAGAGACGGCCGCAGAAATATCGCGTGAGGGAATATCACAGGTGCCGTATCTGCGGTAGGCCAAGGGCTTATATGCGCAAATTCGACCTGTGCCGTATCTGCTTCCGTGAGCTTGCTCACCGGGGAGAGATCCCGGGTGTGACGAAAGCCAGCTGGTAAGAGGCGATTATTGAGTCAAAGGAGTCAGAAAGGAGGTAGGTATGGATGCAATCTACCGATCCTATTGCTGATATGCTTACACGGATAAGGAATGTAAACATTGCCGCCGGCGATGTTGTAGAAGTGCCCGCATCTAAGGTTAAGCGCGAACTAGCGAGGATACTCAGGGAAGAGGGTTTTATTCGGGATTTCGAGATTGTAAAGTCAAAGGACGGCAAGAAGGGGACCCTCAAGCTCTATCTGAGATACGGGCCTAATAAAACGCGAGTAATTGCGGGGCTAAAGAGGATAAGTAAGCCCGGCCGCCGCATATACACTAGGAAGAATGAGGTGCCCAAAGTGCTCGGTGGCCTGGGAGTGGCCATCATCTCCACTCCAAAAGGGATCATGAGCGATAAAGAGGCGCGCAAGAATGGTCTCGGCGGGGAAGTCATTTGTTATGTGTGGTAATATATGATGGTATGCGGCATGATCGGGAGGTGATGGTATGTCCAGAATAGGGAGAATGCCGATCGAGATACCCCAAGGTATCGAGGTCAAGGTCGATGGGGATTCGGTGACGGTCAAGGGGCCCAAAGGGACACTCACGCAAAAGCTCAGCAATAGGGTGAAGGTCTCTTTGCAAGATTCAAAGATCATTGTGACGCGTGAGGCAGAGGATAAAGAGGCAAGGTCTCTTCATGGGCTCTCGAGAACCCTCATCGCAAATATGATCAAGGGTGTAATACAGGGTTACGAAAAGGGGCTTGAAATCTCCGGAGTCGGTTACAGGGCTGCCAAGCAAGGGAATAAGCTTGTGCTCACCGTTGGATATTCTCAGCCTGTTGAGGTGACTCCGAGACCCGGTATAGACATCGAGGTGCCTGCTCCCACGAAGATTGTGGTGAAAGGCATCGATAAGCAACTGGTTGGCCAGACTGCCGCCGAGATACGGGCGATAAGAAAGCCCGAACCTTATAAGGGTAAAGGGATTAGGTATGCAGGAGAGCATATCCGCCAGAAGGCAGGAAAGGCTGGCAAGGCCGCTGGCGGGAAGAAGTAAGATTTCCGTTCAGCCGTGAAAAAGGGGGCAGTCGCATATGATCAAAGGTACTGATAGACGTGCTGCCAGGCTCAGGAGACATGCGAGGATCAGGAGGGACATCAAAGGTACGGCAGAACGCCCACGTCTGAGCGTTTTCAGGAGTCTCTCCCATATCTATGCGCAGGTTATCGATGATGAGGCGGGCCATACCTTAGTTTCATGTTCATCTGTTGAGCCTGAGGTTAGGCAGCAAATTCCATATGGAGGCAATACAGAGGCCGCCAAGCTGGTGGGCAAACTCATAGCCAGCAGGGCGCTCGCCAAGGGGATCAGGCAAGTCGTATTTGATAGAGGCGGAAATCTCTATCATGGTAGGGTCAAGGCCCTCGCCGATGGCGCAAGGGAGGCCGGCTTGGAGTTTTAGACCTTCACATTATGAAAGGCGAGGAGGGAAGATGATGCAAAGGAAACGGATCGACCCAGAGGGATTGGACCTTAAAGAGAAGGTCGTCGCTATCGATCCAGTGGCCAAGACCACTAAGGGAGGAAGGACTAGGAACTTTCGTGCCTTGGTGGTTGTAGGCGATGGGAATGGCCATGTAGGCGTCGGTCTTGGCAAGGCGGCTGAGGTTTCAGAGGCCATCAGAAAAGGTACAGAGAAGGCCAAGAAAAACCTGTTTGAGGTTCCCATCGCTGGCACTACAATTCCCCATGAAGTAGTGGGGCATTTCGGTGCGGGGACGGTCTTGCTCAAGCCCGCTATGGAAGGCACCGGAGTCATCGCAGGAGGACCCGTCAGGGCGTTGCTGGAATGCGCGGGGATCAAGGATATTTTGACAAAATCTCTTGGGTCTTCTAACCCGATCAATGTGGTCAGCGCGGCGGTCCAAGGCCTTCGTTCCTTGAGGACGGCTGAAGAGGTAGCCAGACTTCGTTCCAAATCTGTGGAGGAACTGCTGGCTTGAGCCGTCGCGTGTTGTGAAGGAATGAAAGGGCAACAATGCTGTCAGGAAGGTGGAAACGATGGAAACTGGCAAGACCAAGAGACTCAAGGTCACATTGATCAAGAGCCCCATAGGTTTCCCCAGGGATCAGAGGGATACCGTCAGGGCTCTAGGGTTGCGTAAACTGAATGGAGTCAATATATTGGATGACAACCAGGCCATCCGAGGGATGATCGCCAAGGTGAGGCATTTGGTTACCGTAGATGAACTTGCGGAGTGAAAAGAGGAAAAGAGGGGGAAAACTGATCATGAAACTTCATGAGCTCAGACCCCCAGCCGGGGCAAAACACGATCCTAAGAGAAGGGGGCGTGGCATAGGGTCGGGGCTCGGCAAGACAGCTGGCAGAGGGCATAAAGGCCAGCTGGCTCGATCCGGCGGGGGTAAGGGCCCTGGTTTCGAGGGAGGACAGACGCCGCTGCAGCGTCGACTTCCTACGAGGGGCTTTAATAATCCGTTCAAGAAGGAATTTGTCGAGGTAAATGTATCCAAGTTGAACCGTTTTGAGGATGGAACCCAGGTAACCCCCGAGCTCCTGGTTCAGGAGGGCGTCATAAAGCAAATCAAAGACGGGATCAGGATCCTGGGTAATGGGGAAGTCAACAAAGCTCTTACAGTAAGAGCCAATGGATTCTCAAAGTCTGCGATTGCCAAGATAGAGGCAGCTGGTGGGAAAGTTGAGGTGATATAGGTGCTACAATCCTTGATAAATGCATTCAGGGTGGGGGACCTCAGGCGTAAACTGGTGTATACAGCGCTTCTCCTGGCAGTATTTAGGATCGGGTGCTATATACCTGTTCCTGGGGTAAATGCAGCCAAGCTTGTAGACCAATTTGGAGAGGGCGGACTTTTTAGCCTTCTTGATATGTTCGCAGGGGGAGCGCTCAAGAATTTCACGGTCTTTGCAATGGGCGTGAACCCCTATATCACTTCGTCCATCATAATCCAGTTGTTGACCGTAGTTGTGCCGGCTCTTGAGCAGCTGGCAAAGGAAGGCATCGAGGGCAGGAAGAAGATCGCGCAGTATACCAGGTATGGCACGTTGGTGCTTGGAATCATCCAGGCTCTAGGGATCACCATGGCCATCAAAGGCGCCGTGGAGGTTCCTGGGGTGCTTGCCATTGTCCTTATTGTCACTACTCTAACCGCGGGAACTTGTTTCCTTATGTGGCTTGGTGAGAAAATTACTGAGCATGGCATAGGCAATGGAATCTCCCTTATAATCTTTACAGGTATTGTGGCAAGATATCCGGCCAATATCCATGTGACAGCCCTGACCATAGGGCAGGGGGGAATAAACCCATTGAATGTAGTCTTGTTCTTGCTGTTGGCAGTGGCTTCTGTCATAGGGGTCATTTGGATCCAGGAAGGGCAGAGGAGAATACCGGTGCAGTATGCCAAGAGAGTTGTAGGACGTAGGATGTATGGCGGGCAAAGCACGCATCTGCCACTCCGAGTGAACCAGGCAGGCGTGATGCCGGTGATCTTTGCGTCGTCGGTTCTTGCATTCCCTATGACCATAGCTCAGTTCGTGCCGAAGCTTGAGTTTTTGAGGACTTGGCAGCAGGATCATGTACTCTATATGACAATCTACGCCATCCTGGTGGTGTTGTTTACCTACTTCTATACGGCCGTCACTTTCAATGTGAATGAAGTGGCCAGTAACATGAAGAAGTATGGTGGGTTCGTTCCCGGTATCAGGCCGGGTAAGCCGACGGCAGACTATCTGGAGAGGGTGCTTTCGAGGATTACGCTTGTTGGGGCCATATTCCTGGCGGCGATTGCTCTTCTGCCGACCTTTATGTCGTCCATTACAAAGGTAAGCAGCATTTATTTCGGTGGCACAGCCTTGCTTATCGTCGTAGGAGTCGCCTTGGACACGATGAAACAGATTGAAGCTCAGCTGCTGATGCGGCAGTACGAGGGATTCATCAAATAGGAGGAAGCGTTATGAGGATGGTTCTTCTGGGCCCCCCGGGAGTAGGCAAGGGTACCCAGGCGGAGAAACTTGCGCAATATTATGATGTACCTCATATATCAAGCGGTGATATGTTTAGGACGGCTCTTGCCAAGGGTACCCCCCTGGGTCTAGAGGCAAAGAAGTATATGGAAGCCGGGAGGCTCGTGCCAGATGAGGTAACCATAGGGCTGGTCAAGGAGAGGCTCGAGGCTCAAGATACGCATGCAGGGTTCATCCTGGATGGTTTCCCTCGCACTCTTCCCCAAGCGGAGGCCCTCGATAAGCTCCTGAAGGAGCTCTCGATGCCCCTCGACTACGTGGTGAGCATCGAGGCCAAGCAGGAAGTAGTTGTGGAAAGGCTGGTGGCGCGGAGGACCTGCAAGAAGTGCGGGGCTGTGTATCATCTGGTGTTCAATCCACCTGCAACACCTGGAAGATGTGACAAATGCGGCGGAGAACTCTATCAGAGGTCAGATGATACCGAAACTACTGTAAGACGTCGACTTGAAGTCTATTATGCTGAAACGGAGCCCCTCATCGGATATTATCGGCAGCAGGGTTTGCTAATCTCGGTGAATGGGGAGCAGGACATTGATGATGTTTTCGCGGAGATCAGGAAGAGTATCAAGGCGTCATAAGTCCATGGTAACTCTGAAATCCCAGGAAGAACTAGAGATAATGCGTCTTGCCGGGAGAGTGGTGGCCCTCACGCTTGGACTGCTTCAGCAGGAAGTGCGTCCTGGGGTGACTACGGGATATCTGGACAAAATCGCTGAAGATTTCATACGGAGCCATGGCGCGGTGCCATCTTTCAAGGGGCTTTATGGTTTTCCTGCAAGTATCTGCGCCTCCGTGAATGAAGAGGTTGTGCATGGCATTCCCGGGCCACGCAGGCTCATGGAAGGCGACATCATAAGCATAGATGTGGGAGCCATGGTCGGTGGATTTCATGGGGATGGTGCCGCCACATTCGCAGTGGGTGATGTTTCGCCGGAAGCCCGGACTCTGATAGATGTTACTAGTGAATCTCTTTACCGGGGCATCTCACAGGCGCGGGTTGGTAACACTGTGCACGACATCTCGAGGGCGATCCAGGAATACGTGGAGGCTCATGGTTTTTCCGTCGTGCGATCCTATGCCGGTCATGGGATAGGCCGCAGGATGCATGAAGAACCGCAGATCCCAAATTTCGTGGCCCCAGGGGAAGAGGTAAGACTCATGCCAGGGATGACATTGGCCATTGAGCCTATGGTCAATGCAGGCACCTGGGAGGTACGCGTGAAGCCAGACCGATGGACGGTAGTGACGGCGGATTCGTCGCTGTCAGGGCACTTTGAGCATACAGTAGCCGTAACATCTGATGGTCCGGAGATCCTGACACGGTCCTGACGTGAGGTGAGCCAGCTTTATGGAATTTTCGCCGGGAAGACTAGCCCGGTCTCGCGCAGGGAGAGATCGGGGAAAGGTCTATGTGGTGGTCGGGACTATCAGCGACAGGTATGTCATGGTGGCCGATGGAGATACCCGTAAGATGTCAAATCCTAAGAAGAAGAATATATATCATCTTGTTCCAATGGATTATGTAGCTTACAATATACGAGATAAGCTATTAAGGTCCGAGGTGCCTACAGATGAGGAGGTCCGATGTGCGGTGAGGATGTATACTCGTGAATATGGTAAGGAGGAGCAGTAGCCCTATGACAAAGCAAGATGTCATCGAGGTTGAAGGCACTGTCATAGAGGCCCTGCCAAATGCCATGTTCCGTGTGGAGCTCGAGAATGGGCATAGGGTGCTTGCCCATATTTCCGGAAAGATGAGGGTCAATTTCATACGTATTCTGCCGGGTGACAGGGTCAATGTGGAATTGTCCCCCTATGATCTTACCAGGGGCAGGATAACGTATAGGTTCAAATAGAGAGCCTACAGCCCATCTTATGGCCTGAGAGGGGGATTTTCAATGAAAGTTAGGCCGTCAGTCAAGAAGATTTGTGAGAAATGCAAGATTATAAGACGTAAAGGGAAGGTCAGAGTGATATGCGAGAATCCCAAGCACAAGCAGGTGCAAGGATAGCTCGACGAAGGGCGTCATGGCGCTATTCAAGGGGGTGAGTTGGTAAGTGGCAAGGATTGCAGGTGTTGATCTCCCCAGGGATAAAAGGGTAGAGGTGGGGCTCACGTATATCTATGGGATCGGCCTTACTGCGTCAAGGAAAATCTTGGCCCAGGTGGGTGTGAGTCCTGATACCAGGGTGCGTGATCTGACTGAAGAGGAAGTTACGAGGCTCAGAGAGGTCATTGATAGGGATTATAAAGTAGAGGGCGATCTCCGGGCCGAGGAATCCGCTAATATCAAGCGGTTGATCGACATTGGCACATACAGGGGCCTTCGGCATAGACGCGGGCTTCCGGTCAGGGGACAAAGGACCAGGACCAATGCCCGGACTAGAAAGGGCCCCAGGAAGACTGTTGGAGTAAGAAGGGCAAAATAACCAGGTGGGTTGTCGAGTTTGACTGCTCCCGCCAGCATAGGAAGGGCAAGCATGGATCGACCTTAATATAGTCTGACTGGTTTATTCGATTCAAAGGGGGGAAGAGTTGGTGCCCAAAAGAGCCACCAAAGCCAAAAGGCGTGAGAGGAAGCATGTAGAGAGCGGTGTAGCCCACATCCGTTCCACGTTTAATAACACGATCGTATCGATAACTGATCCCCAGGGCAATATTGTTGCCTGGTCAAGCGCTGGGGCGCAGGGGTTTAAAGGATCCCGAAAGGGAACTCCTTTTGCTGCGCAAATGGCGGCTGAGGCCGCAGCGAAAGCTGCCATGGAGTTGGGTATGAGACAGATCGAGGTAATGGTCAAAGGGCCGGGATCCGGCCGGGAGGCGGCGATCCGTTCTCTTCAGGCCGCGGGTCTCGAAGTGAACATGATCAAGGACGTGACACCGGTTCCCCACAATGGGTGCCGGCCACCAAAGCGTCGGAGAGTTTGATGGTGGAGGGGTATCCGTTTGATTCTAAGGAGGTGTATGTGGAGATATGGCACGATATTCAGGACCTGCCTGTAGGCTGTGCCGTCGGGAAGGCGTGAAGCTTTACCTCAAGGGCGAACGCTGCTACACCGAGAAATGCGCCATTGATCGGAGAGGCTATGCGCCGGGGGAGCATGGACAGGTCAGGAAGAAGACTTCGGAATATAGCTTGCAGTTACGCGAAAAGCAGAAACTGCGCCGGATCTACGGCATTTTGGAACGGCAATTTGCGAGATATTTTGGACTCGCTTCCAAGAAGAAGGGAATCACAGGCGAGGCCTTGCTCCAACTGCTGGAGCGGCGACTAGATAATGTTGTATATCGCCTTGGATTTGCTTCTTCCAGGCGCGAGGCGAGGCAAATGGTCCGGCATGGACATATTACTGTGAATGGCAAGAAGGTGAGCATTCCTTCTTACTCAACCATGCCAAACGATGTAATCTCCATACGTGAAGGAAGTCGGGATCTCCCTTTGTTCAAGCAGCTCGCTGAGACCCTTAAGGGACGAAGTGTTCCTGCTTGGCTGGAGCTTATGCCGGAACAGCTATCCGGACGTGTTGTCAGTATTCCGACTCGGGAAGAGATCGATGTGCCGGTCCAGGAGCACATGATCGTCGAGTTGTATTCTAGATAAAAGAGCATGACGGAGAGGTTACATTGCATGGATGATGTGCTCAAGGGTGCCTCACGCGCTGGTGCAAAGGAGGGCTATGTTTCCCATGATGGATATTGAGAAACCCAGGATCGAGTGCGCCGAGATCACCCAGAAGGAAGACGGACTCAATGGCTGTGGTAAGGTGCTTTATGGCAGGTTTATCATTGAGCCTCTGGAGAGAGGTTATGGAATAACCTTGGGAAATTCCATGCGTCGGGTGCTCCTATCGTCACTTCCTGGGGCTGCTGTCACTTCGGTCAAGATCGAATCGGTCCTACATGAATTCTCGACGATTCCGGGAGTCGCAGAAGATACGACTGAGATAATACTGAATCTCAAGAGACTCCTTATAAGAATGCACACGGATGAGCCGAGGACGCTCAGGATAGAGGCTGAGGGTGAGGGGGAGGTCACCGGAGCTGATATCATAGCCGGATCTGACGTGGAAATACTCAACCCCGAACTTCATATAGCAACCCTCGACAAGGGGGGACGGCTTTTCATGGAGATCCAGGTGGAAAAGGGGCAAGGTTATGTGCCTTCCGAAAGAAGGCGGTTGGAGCCTATCATTGGCGTTATTCCGGTAGATTCAGTATTCTCTCCCATAATCAGCGCCAACTATACTGTTGAAAGCACTAGGGTTGGCCAGGTCACGAATTATGATAAATTGATCTTTGAGGTAACAACAAACGGAAGCATAGATCCTAAGGAAGCAATAAGCCGCGCGGCACGCATCCTCATGGATAAATTGAGCGTGTTTACAGAGCTTACGGCAAAACCTATGACTTCTATTTCCGGAGAAGGAGAGAAGTCAGAGTCCAAAGATCATTCCTTGAACATGACCATCGAGGAATTGGATCTGTCTGTGAGGTCATACAATTGTCTCAAACGGGCAGGGATCAACACTGTTGAGGACCTTACCCGTAAGACAGAAGAAGATATGATGAAGGTTCGAAATCTCGGGAGGAAATCTCTTGAAGAAGTCAAACAAAAAATGGCGGCTCTAGGCTTGTCCTTTAGGCCGTCCGATGAATAGGCGGAGGGATCCAAGTGAGAAAGGGAAAACTCGGTCGCACTTCCGGGCATAGAAGGTCCCTCTTCAGGAACCTGATGACCGTATTGTTCTTGAATGGGAGAATCCGTACTACCGAAGCAAAAGCGAAGAATATACGTCCCTTGGCAGAGGAGGTCATCACACTTGCCAAGAGAGGAGACCTTCACTCCAGGAGGCTTGCGGCTGCGTCTGTTATTGGCAAAGACGCTCTGAAGAAGCTGTTCGATGAAATTGCGCCCAGGTATAAGGATCGCCCGGGAGGGTATACCAGGATCACGAAATTGGAACAGCGGCGCGGCGATGCTGCTTCAATGGTGATTCTTGAGTTGGTCCAGTAGAAGAGGGTGGACGGTGTGGGGGAGGAGATGTTCCGGGTTGATCACCTTTGCTACACCTATGGGGCTGGGGAAAAGGGCGAAATAGATGCCCTCGTGGATATATGCCTCACTGTGAAGAAGGGTGAATTTGTCGTCATCATCGGCCATAATGGCTCGGGCAAGTCGACCCTGGCAAAACACCTCAACGCCCTTCTTCTACCGGATTCGGGTCGGGTTTTGGTGGATGGCCTTGATACACGGGACCCGGCGAATCTCTGGAAGATACGACAGACCGTGGGCATGGTCTTTCAGAATCCTGATAATCAGATCGTGGCCACTACTGTCGAAGAGGACGTTGCCTTTGGCCCGGAGAACCTTGGTGTGCCCTCGGACGAGATTCGCGCCAGAATTGACCAGGCCCTGGAGATCGTGGATATGACGAGGTTCAAGAAGCATGCTCCCCACCTTCTCTCAGGAGGTCAAAAGCAAAGGGTGGCCATCGCAGGGGTGATCGCCATGCGCCCTGCATGTGTGGTGTTGGATGAACCAACTGCCATGCTTGATCCTTCAGGGCGCGCGGAGGTAATGTCCACCGTTAAGAAGCTGAACAAAGAAGAGGGAATGACTGTCGTCCATATTACTCATTTTATGGACGAGGCTGTTATGGGCGATCGGGTCATCGTGATGGAACAGGGAAAGATCGTCATGGATGGAACGCCCCGTTCTGTTTTTAGTAATGTATCTATCTTGAGGGATTTGCACCTGGATGTTCCCCAGGTGACGGAGCTTGCGAGTGAGCTTCGTAAAGAAGGTTTTCCGGTGCCCAAAGGGATTCTCACCGTAGACGAGATGGTCAGGTTTATTATGGAAAACAGTTCTCCTGCAGTCTAGGCAGCAGGGCCGGGGAAGGACTTTACACAGTGGCGATAAAAGTTGAGCATCTTACTCATGTATATATGGCGGGCACACCCTTTGAGGTCAGAGCGCTGGAGGATGTAAACCTCCTGATAGAGGATGGTGAATTCATCGGTCTCATAGGAAAGACTGGATCGGGGAAGTCCACCTTGATACAGCATCTTAATGGTCTCCTGAGGCCGACCAGCGGAACCGTCTATGTTGATGGTGTAGATATTTTCGCAAGGGGAGTGAAGCTCACAACGACTCGCCAGAAAGTTGGACTTCTCTTTCAATACCCTGAACATCAGTTATTTGAGGAGACTGTGTACCAGGATGTGGCCTTCGGCCCCAGAAACCTTAAACTGCCCGAGGAAGAAGTTTCAAGACGCGTGAAAGAAGCCCTCGAGATGGTAGGGCTTGATTTTGAGTCCGTAAAAGATCGTTCGCCTTTTGAGTTGAGTGGGGGACAGATGAGGAGGGTTGCAATGGCAGGGGTTCTTGCCATGAACCCTCGAGTGCTCATACTTGATGAGCCGGCTGCGGGGCTTGACCCTCGGGGGCGCGACGAGATCTTGGGTAAGATCGAGGAGCTCCATAGAAAACACAGCCTTACGGTGATTCTTGTGTCGCACAGTATGGAGGATGTGGCGCGCCTTGTCAAGCGTTTGGTAGTAATGCACGATGGTCATATCGTCATGGACGGGCCTACGCGTGAGGTCTTCCTCAAGGCTGCAGAATTGCAGCAGATTGGTCTTGGCGTCCCGGAGGTCACTAGGCTCATGGGCGAGCTGCGCAAAAGGGGTAAAGACGTGCGTCCGGTCGTGCTTACAGTTGATGAGGCCAGGCGGGAAATTGCGTCTCTTCTCAGGAGGGAAGGACGTGCTTGATGGAATAACAATTGGGCAATATATCCCGGGAGAGTCTATTGTACACAGGCTCGATCCTCGTACAAAAATAATCCTCTCGCTGGTGATCATAGTGGCCCTATTCGTAATCACCTCGATATCAGGTTATGCCATTCTGCTTGGATTCCTTGTGGCTGCCACTCTTTTATCTGGCATCGGGGTGAGGATCGTATTGAAGGGGTTGCGGCCGCTTGTTGCAATTCTGGTTATCACATTCCTCCTCCATCTCTTTATGAACCCGGGGAGGATGATATTCACCATCGGGCCCTTGACTGCCACATATGAGGGAGTCTACAGGGGCGTCTTCATGGTGGGCAGGCTGGTGCTGCTAGTCATTGTCACTTCGCTCTTGACTTTGGCAACATCGCCGATACAGCTCACTGATGGAACGGAATATCTACTACGTCCCCTCACTAGGTTGGGGGTACCGAGCCATGAACTGGCCATGATGATGACCATAGCCCTGAGGTTTATTCCGACCCTGCTGGAAGAAGCCGATAAGATCATGAAAGCCCAGATGGCGCGAGGGGCGGACTTCGAGTCAGGGAATATGGTCCAGAGGGCGAAGGGGCTCATCCCACTTCTGGTCCCTCTCTTCGTGAGCGCTTTTAGAAGGGCGGATGAACTGGCGATGGCCATGGAGTCCCGCTGCTATCGGGGGGGCAAAGGCAGGACCCGGCTGAGACAGCTGCGACTCAGCTCCATTGATTATGCGGCGTCCATCATCACTGTAGCCACAATGGTATTGCTGGTGGTGTATTTCTGAGTCTGTAGGGGGCTTGGAGAGCGGTGACACGTCGCAATATCAAGCTCGTACTGCAATACGACGGGACCAGGTATGGCGGTTTTCAAAGACAGCGAGGCGTGCCAACCATCCAGGAGTCCCTCGAGGAGAGCATAAAGATCCTGACAGGGGAAATGCCTGTAGTCATCGCGGCGGGAAGGACCGATGCAGGGGTTCACGCCCTCGGGCAGGTAGTGAATTTCAAGACATTTAGCAGGATTCCGGAGGACAGATGGGTGCCCGCGCTAAATAGCGTTTTGCCGGAAGATATTCGTGTGCTGACGGCCTGCGAGGTGGCGCCGGAATTCCATTCAAGATTCTGTGCCCGGTCCAAGGTCTACAGGTATACCATAGATACTTCACCTGTCGAATCGGTTTTCTGGAGGCTTTATTCATATCATGTGCCAAGACCTTTGGATGAGGACTTGATCAAGGCTGCCTCACGATTGCTCATAGGACGCAGGAATTTTCGGGCGTTTTGCGCATCAGGCGCTGGAGTCAAGACATATGAGCGGGAGATAAAAAGACTTGAATGGAGGCGCAAAGGCAGTCTCCTGCAGATGGAAATAGAGGCGGATGGCTTTCTTTACAATATGGTGAGGATAATCGTGGGAACACTCATCTGGATGTCTGACAACAAGATGGCCCCAGAGACCATCTCCAGGATACTGGAGTCGCAGGACAGGCGATGCGGGGGACCCACCGCGCCACCAAAGGGTCTTGTGCTAGTCTGCGTCAATTATTGAGGGAATCTGCATATTAAGGGAATCTGCAAGAGCGCCATGGCAGGAGTGCCTTGACAGCATAGGGGGGCTATATTAGAATACCCATGTGGGTTTTGCGACTATGCTACGGCTTCGCTCTTGGTGAGGTATAGCTGGGAGGATAACGATATGAATAATACCACGTATATGCCCAAAGGAAATGAAAAGGAAGAGAAATGGTACGTGGTCGATGCGGAGAATAAGGTGTTGGGGAGGCTTGCAAGCCAAATAGCGGCCGTGCTGAGAGGCAAGCATAGGCCGACCTATACTCCCTTCATAGACTCTGGAGACCACGTTATCGTTGTCAACGCTGATAAAGTGATTCTAACTGGCAAGAAACGGCAGCAAAAGATCTACTATCGGCATTCGGGTTATCCGGGCGGTCTCAAAGCAGTCAAATATGATGAGTTACTCAATACCAGGCCTGAGCTTGCAATCCGTCTGGCTGTATGGGGTATGCTACCCCATAATCGGTTGGGACGGAAACTCATTAAGAAACTCCGCGTATACAAAGGGCCGGAGCATCCTCATGTTGCTCAGAAACCGGAACCACTGGAAGTTGACGACAAGCAAAGGTAATTTCGAGGAGGGGTTGGATTGGCTCTTGCTGAATCACCTGTGACTGGCAGGAGGAAATGTGCAATTGCCCGAGTGCGAGTGAAGCCCGGACAGGGCAGTATAACAGTAAATGGCGTTCCGATGACGGAGTATTTTGGCAGGAAGGTCTTGCAGCTGGTCGTCACCGAGCCTCTCCGTCTCACAGAGACGGTGGACAAATTTGATGTGGAAGCCAGGGTGCAAGGAGGGGGGCCTACAGGCCAGGCAGGCGCCATTCGTCATGGGATAGCTAGGGCCCTGGTGGAATTTGACGAGACTTACAGGCAGGCTCTCAAAAAGGCAGGGCTCCTGACCCGGGATCCCCGCATGAAGGAACGAAGGAAGTATGGCCTTAAGAAGGCTCGTAAGGCTCCTCAGTTCTCCAAGCGTTAGAATATGCCATCATGGAATCGGGCTTAAAGGAACGGGCGATTCTCTCACAAGAAGGGATACGTCCGTTTTTCTTCCTCTAGGATTCTTCTGAAAGGGGGATTGGCACATCTCTCCTACTTGGAGGCGATAGCGCCGAAGAACATGAAAGGTCTATTCACCCTGACACCATTCGAATCCAAGCGTCTCATCGCAAAAGCAATTCCTCATCTTCCATCGGTAAGGAATGCCCTGTCTAGGGGCACCATAATTGTAGCGAATGGTACCACAAATGCATTTGTTGCCGAAGAACTTGGAAAGATCACGGTGGCTTCTAAGGCTCTTTATTCTGTTGGCATCATCACCGGGGGAAAACTCACAGCCAATCCGCCCGAAAAGGTAATGCCCCCACTTGTCATCAAGCATGGGACGCGGGTGGAGATTCCATGGCGAGATGTCTTGCCTGAATTTGGGCCTCACGATGTATTCATAAAGGGTGGAAATGCTTTGGACCTCGATGGTTTTGTCGGGATTCTGACAGGCGACGGTTATGGCGGCACGATAGGTCGTGCATTACCTGTAATTTCGTCCAGAGGGTCTACCCTTGTAGTGCCCATCGGACTAGAAAAGCTGGTGCCCTCTGTGGTGGAGGCTGCTGGTCTTATGGGATCCCAGACATTTGATTGGGCCATCGGCGGAACTGCCGGGATGATGGTTGTGACAAACGCCGAGGTCGTGACGGAAATAGAGGCAATTAATCTTCTCTCAGGCGCTCAAGCTACATGTGTCGCGTCCGGCGGCGTGGCCGGTTCCGAAGGCGCCGTGACTTTGGTCGTTCAAGGTGATAATGAACAGGTGACTGAAATCAAGAGGATCGTTGAATCTATAAAGGGGGAGCCTCAAGTAGTTTGAAAGATCATTATTTCTCTGAGAGACCCGAAGCCCCGCATAGGGAAAAACTCATATTCGCCCGACTCAGAGGCAGTGATTACCGCTTTTGGACAGATTCATCTGTCTTTTCGAGGGAAAGGGTTGATCGCGGCACGAGATTATTGATAGATGCCATGGAGATCCCACCAGATGCCACGATCCTGGATCTCGGATGTGGCTATGGTCCCGTAGGGATAGTCGCGGCCAGGCTCGCCCCTCAGGGAGTCGTCTATATGGTGGACATTAATGAACGGGCCATATGGCTCTCACGGCGAAATGCGCAGGAGAATAATGTGAGAAATGTGGTAGTCCTTCAGGGCGAAGGTTTCGTGCCTGTCAAGGACTTGGAGTTTGACGTAATTCTCACGAATCCGCCGATTCGCGCGGGAAGAAAGGTCCTCATCAAGCTATTCGAGGGGGCTCGGGATCATCTAGGGCAGGGCGGGACATTTTGGATGGTAGCCAGGACAAAGCAGGGCGTCCTGACTTTGGCTTCTGAAATGGAGCGGATTTTCGGGAATGCCGACGAGGTAGAACGCGGGGGTGGATATAGGGTCATAAGGTCTTACATGATGTAACTTGGCATAGGCTGTAGAGAGGCAGGCGCTGAGGCGCATATGGCAGTCGGTGCCACCGGAGGCGCTAAGGCGTCGACTGCGCCGCCTGCACGCCGGTCTACTCTCTGTGTGCGAGGGATTCCTGATGGCCAATATCATTATTGTCAAATGGGACCGCAGGAATTTCATTCTAATATTGATCAGCCTTGCGAGCATATTCATTCTGGCATTCGTCCTTGCAAGGACTTCTACCCTCGTGATATCCCCGTTCTACGGAGCCGTTTGCGGCAAAATGGTGGTCATCGACGCGGGCCATGGGGGCCCTGATCCGGGCGCTGTTGGCAAATCTGGCGTCGCGGAAAAAGACATTGTCCTGGATATCGCCCGCCGCCTCGAGCGTATGCTGAACCGTGTCGCTGTATATACCATAATGACCAGGCGGAGCGACGAGGTTTTGGTAGGGTCAGGAGCAGATGAAACCCTATACTGGCGACGCGCCGAACTGGAAAAGAGAATGGAGCTCGCCAATGGCAGCGGAGCTGATCTGTTTATCAGCCTGCATGCTAATAGCTTTCCTGAACCAGTTTGGTCCGGGGCGCAGACATTCTATCATCCTTCTTCCGAGGAATCGCGTCTCATGGCTATAGCTGTGCAGAATGAGCTTTCCAGGCGTCTCGGTCCGAACCTCAGGCGGGCTAAACCTGGAGATGCGTATTTCGTCCTACGGAATGCCAGGATGCCTGCAATTCTCATCGAAGTCGGCTTTCTGTCGAACCCGCGCGAGGAAGGGCTGCTTGGAAGCCCGGAATACCGGGAGAAGGTGGCTGAGGCCATCTTTCACGGGATTATATGCTATCTAGCGGATAGACATAAGAGGGAGACCGAGGGTGCAAGGAACAATGGCACAGGTGTTCCAAGGAAAGATAGAGGAAAACCAGAGCAAAATGTGGAAAGGAAAAATACTCGGAGTTCTGGAGAGAATACAGCCAGGCAGGCGCTATCAATATCCCAGAATCAGGTGATCCTTTACTTTGCCGGACCAACGAACTTTGATGATTCACTTCTACCTGAGATAAGGGATATGGGTAGTAGTTTCATAGAGGCCCCTACTGAAGCTAAAGCATCCATGGTGGCGCGCGAGCTGATAAGCGGGCCTGCCGGAGAAAGCATGCTCTGCCGTACAATTCCGCCGGGTACTGCTACGGAGTGGATCAGCTTCAGCCATGACGGCACTCTCAGTCTCAGCTTTGGACCAGAGCTGTCCAGGCATCACTGGGGTGGCAGCAGGTGCGAAGAGCTTACCGTTTACTCGATTGTCAATACCCTATGCGGAATTCCTGGGGTCAAGAGAGTGAGATTGCTCATTGCAGATAAGAGAGTCGCCACCATCGCTGGCCATATTATGTTGGACGAGCCTTTTGAGATGAATTCGGCTATTGTTGAATCAAAATAAGAGACGAGGGGAAATCATGCCATGGTCGACGGGGAGCGAGATTGCTTTGTGATTCTCGAATTCAGAATCCGACAAGACTAAACGGAGATCGTCTTCGATTTGACGCATAGTGCTCTTCTTCAGCCCGTGACCTCCCCATATGTAGAAAAGGAGGTGCTTGATTGAAATGGATAATGGCAGATCCGGTATCGTATTTGCCGCGGTATCGCCTCACCCGCCGCTTCTTATCCCCCAAGTGGGGCGAGATCAGATCGAAATTGTCAGGATGACCCAGGATGCTATGAGAACTCTCGGAAGCGATATAAAGAAACTTTCGCCAGATGTCCTTGTTTTTGTGAGCCCTCATTCAGTGGTGCTGGGTGATTCTGTGGCTATCATGGGTGGCGATTCGTTACGCGGCAATTTCGGTGATTTTGGCGCGCGTGATGTCTCATTTGATGTGAAGTGTGACCAGGAAATGATCCAGAAGACCCAGGAAATGGCCCAGGATTTGGGAATCTTAACCGTAGTCATCGATGGTAAGGACAGATCCCGCCTTTCCTTGTATCGGAAGCTAGATCACGGGATAATGGTTCCTCTGTACTATATTGAAGAAGCTGGTGTGGATGTCCCAATAATGCTGGCCGGCGCATCATTTTTGCCTCTCGAGGAGATATATGCTTTCGGAATGGCTGTAAGCCAAGCCGCCCGGCACCTCGGGAGGAGGGCGGCATTCATTGCCAGCGGGGATCTCTCACACAGACTTACTTATGATGCCCCGGCTGGATATAGCGAGAGGGGTATAGAATTCGATAGACTCATCCTGAGGCTTCTGGAAGAAACAAATGTGGAAGACATAATACATATGGATCCTGACCTCGTGGAAAGCGCAGGAGAGTGTGGCTACAGGCCCATTATAGCCATGCTTGGCGCCCTCGACGGATTTGATTTGTCCGCCAAGGTGCTCTCCTATGAGGGGCCATTCGGAGTCGGATATGGCGTTGTGGAGGTTTGGCCGGGAGAGGAGAATCCAAGACGTGAATTTCTGACAAAGCTTATGGACTTCCGAAGACGTTTCGTCCTTGAACGGCGGAGATCCGAGAGTCCTTTGGTGACGCTGGCAAGGCAGGCTGTCGAGGAGTATGTCATACATAGGAGGGTCATAGATCCCCCAGAAAACCTTACCCCGGAGATGAGAAAGAGAGCTGGTGTCTTTTGCTCCATAAAGAAGCACGGGCAGCTCAGAGGGTGCATTGGGACCATATCCCCAGTTTCCAGGAATGTAGCGACTGAGGTGATAAGGAATGCTATTGCGGCGGCTACCGAGGATCCCCGTTTCATGCCAGTAAGGAGTGAGGAACTGGATGACCTGGTGTATTCGGTAGATGTCCTCTCCGAGCCGGAACCAATCAGGGGCCTAGAACAGCTTGACCCCAAGAGATATGGCGTGATTGTCAGAAAGGGCGGGAGGAGCGGTTTACTTCTGCCTGACTTGGAGGGCATATCGGACCCTGCGGAGCAGGTGGCTATTGCGAAACGCAAGGCAGGAATAAGGCCTGAGGAGGAGGTCTCGCTGGAGAGATTTGAGGTCGTGAGGTATTTATGAAGGAAGCTGCATATTATACTAAGATTGATCAAGAGGATGCTGTAAAATGCCTCCTGTGCCCAAGGGAATGCTCCATTCGTCCAGGCGCTTCAGGGGTTTGCCGCGCGCGGAAGAATATAGAGGGAAAGCTGTATTCTACTGTTTATGGCGAATACACCAGCATCGCTATCGACCCTGTCGAAAAGAAGCCGCTCTATCATTTCTATCCAGGTAGGACGATCCTATCCCTTGGAACGCGAGGATGCAATCTTCTTTGTAAGTTCTGCCAAAACTGGGAGATAAGCCAGGGCGATGTAGAGACCGAACATATCGAGCCGGATGAGGTTGTAGCACTTGCCAAGAAATATCGAGATAGAGCCGATTGCATAGGGATCGCGTATACATATTCAGAGCCGGTGGTATGGTATGAGTTCGTCCTGGATACTGCGAAGATTGCGCAAGAGGAAGGATTGAAGAATGTGCTTGTAACTAACGGCGAAATAAGGCCCGAACCTCTGGAGGCGATCCTTCCGTATATAGATGCAATGAACATAGATGTAAAGGCATTCACAGAGGGCTTCTATAAGAAGATATGCGGTGGCAGTCTCGCCCCGGTAAAGGAGACAGTGGAACTGGCCAGTCAGAAATGTCATGTGGAGCTTACGAATCTCGTGATCCCGGGGCTCAACGATTCGCCAGAGGAAATCTCCCAACTGATAGACTGGGTCGCAGGCATAAATGACGCTATTCCCCTGCATTTTTCCCGCTATTTCCCCAACTACCAGATGGACCTGCCGCCTACGCCTGTGGACACTCTCGAAATGGCATGGAAAGCTGCAAAAGAGAGGTTAAAGTATGTCTATGTGGGCAATATCCCTCATTCAGAGTGGGACGATACCATATGCTATCAGTGCGGAAAGACGGTAATACAGAGAAGGGGGTTTTCTGTCACTGATATCAACCTTGTCAATGGACATTGCGCATTCTGCGGCGCCAAGATACACGTAATAGGCTAATTGCTGCCAGCCCCATTTGACTTATCTCTTTTTGTTCTTCTCTTAAAGAAACTTGTGGCCATAAGGGCTCCGCCCACTATCAGTGTAAGATGGTAAGTCACGAAGCGCCATATTATCACGAAGACCCCCAGCAGATGAAATGGAACGATTTGACCAAAAAGAATGGCAAAAGAAGCCTCAGCTGCTCCACTGGCGCCCGGAGTGGGAGCATATGCCGCCGCCAGATAGAATATGCTGATTATTCCCATTGCCCCCGCATAGGGTGGGCTTACCCCCATACCCACCAAAATGAGAATGGGGATGAGAAATAAGAAAATCCATCCCAGGAATCCAAGCAGGGCAACGAGGATCAGAACAGGCCGGTGTTCGATCATGAATTTCTTGAGCGCCGAACGGAACGCAATCACTTCATCGCTGATTCGGGTGATCATAGTCTGAGCTAGCTTATCTGAGATGACTCTCTTAACGAGACGATTGCCGAGGATCGTCCTTGTGATTCCGATAGCCGTATGGGGGCGGACCATGAAGAAGACGCCTAGAAACATCGCGATGAAGTATAGTGCCAGGCCGATGGAGATGGCGATATTCATGCCCCTTGGAATATCCCATGTCCTCTTGCTCATTATGAGCCATACCGGGAAGGCGGATCCGAGGACAAATCGGGCCAGGGCGGAAAGGATGGTCTTGACGGCGATCACGGCTGTTGATTCACCGATGGTGATGCCAGCTTGCTGCAGCATGTAGACTTGGACTGGTTCGCCTCCGGTATCAAACGGAGTGACGGCCGAGACAAAGGCGCCGATCAAGGAGATCCGCAGTGATTGCATGAAACTCAGTTTGCCCTTTAAAGCTCGCACCAAAAGTCCGATGCGTATGGCATCAGTTATCCAACCGAGGATCATTATGGCTCCTGCGATTGCCAGGTAAGCAGGGCGAATCCGGAAAAGACTTGGCATGAAATCTGGACCTGCGGTGAGTCGCAGTATGATAAGGGCAGCCGCCATGCTGAGCAATATCGCGGCTAGAGTTCCTTTTCCAATATTGTTGCGAGTATTCTTGATTTCCAAACCATCACCTCCTAGAAGTACTTTGATGGATTGAGCCTTCAATGAAATATATTCGCATCTTACAGGTCATAGCCAAGAAAATCTCTCCTTGGGTATTGCATAGATATACAGGTCGATAGTATAATTATTGCAATCGACAGGTGACGAACAGGTGGAGGGATTCAAATTGATAAAGGCGACCATAGTGGGCGGATCAGGCTACACAGGTGGAGAAGTCATCCGGATACTCCTGTCTCATCCTGAGGTCAGGATTGCTCATGTGATATCGCGGACACACGCCGGAAAGCAAGTAAGCGATGTGTTCCCCAACCTGCGTGGCTTAGTGGATCTAGAGTTTTGCCCACTAGAAATATCTGAATACATAAATGATACCGATGTGGTATTCTGCTGCGCGCCTCATGGAACTGCAATGGATCTCGCCTCAGGCCTCGGTGACGCAAAGATGATAGATCTTGGACCTGACTTTCGGTTCAGAGATCCCGCAACCTTTGAGGCATGGTACAAGATACCCCACGCCGCGCCTGAGTTGCTCAAGAACTCTGCCTATGGGCTTGTAGAACTCCACAAAGAAGTCATCTCTAGGGCAAAGATCATAGGCAATCCCGGGTGCTACCCAACCTGTTCGATCTTGGCTCTTGCACCGCTATTATCTCATGGCCTCATCGATCCGGCAAGTATAGTGATCGACGCCAAATCCGGGGTCTCCGGCGCGGGCAGGACTCCTGGCCCGGGATATCATTTCCCTGAGATAAACGATGGGATGAGACCCTACGGGGTGCCGGGCCATAGGCACACGCCGGAGATCGAGCAGGAGCTCTCGTCGATCGCTGGCGTGAACATTGTATGTTCATTTACGCCGCATCTTGTGCCAATGACCCGTGGCATACTCGTTACCTGCTATGCAAAGTTGAATGAATACGATGCAGCGGGGTATTCGCGGCAAGCGATGGACAGTGATGACATGATCGCCCTCTACCAGGATTTCTATCATGGCAAACCCTTTGTCAGAGTCCTGGGGAAGGATATGTTGCCAAATACGAAGGCTGTGTATGGGTCCAATTTCTGTGACGTGACCGTGAGAGTCGATACAAGGACCAAGCGAGTAATCGCCATGGCCGCGATAGACAACCTTGTCAAAGGCGCCGCTGGACAGGCGGTTCAGAATATGAACGTCATGTTCGGCCTTGATGAAAGAGTCGGTCTTCTCTCGCCGCCTATCTTTCCATGACACTCTTATCACGAAACCGGGGGGATATTTAAAATATGAAAATCGATACGACCAAGGAGAAGTTCTTACATAGATATAAAATGCACCCCATAGACGGGGGTGTCACTGCCCCGACCGGGTTTCTGGCATCAGGTGTCTGCTGCGGCATCAAGTCGCAGGCGTTAGATCTTGCCTTAATTTTCTCAGAGAATGATTGTGTAGCTTCAGGATTGTTTACCTCTAATATCGTAAAGGCCGCCCCGGTGTTGGTGAGTCAGAAGCATCTATCCGGTGGCAGCGCAAGAGCGATCATCGCAAATAGCGGTAATGCAAATGCCTGCACAGGGGCTGATGGCATGAGTGACGCAATGGAAGTCGTGAAGGCCGTCGCCAGGGTTCTCAAGATCGAAGAAGAACAGGTCCTCATCGCCTCAACCGGGGTTATCGGGGTGAGGCTGCCCGTGGATAAAGTGATGGCAGGTATACCAGAGGCTGCAAGGCTTCTTTCACGCCAAGGTGAAAAAGAAGCGTCTATGGCTATCCTGACCACAGATTCATTTGCAAAGAAGTACGCGGTGGAGATAGATATCGATGGCGTGCCAGTGAGGATAGGCGGCATGGCCAAGGGGTCGGGCATGATTCACCCGAATCTGGCCACCATGCTGGCATTTATCACAACTGATGTAAATATCTCAAAAACTGCCCTTGATTTGGCCCTTCAACTGGCATGCCGTGATAGCTTCAATATGATAACTGTAGATGGCGATACAAGCACCAATGACAGCGTCTTTGTCATGGCGTCGGGCGCGGCTGGCAATGAGAAAATAGATCTCAAAAATCCTGATCTTGGAAATCCGGGTGCAGGCCTGGGCCCGTTTGATGCTTTCGTCCAGGGACTCACCCTTGTGGCACGTGAGCTTTCTCATATGATAGTCAGAGATGGCGAAGGAGCTACCAAGTTTGTGGAGATCAGAGTGAAATCTGCCCCCAGTGAGTCTGATGCCAGGAAAATCGCCAGGACAGTTGCAACTTCCAATCTGGTCAAAACCGCCATTTTCGGAGCCGACGCCAATTGGGGAAGGATTTTGGCCGCAGCGGGTCGTTCCGGGGTCACCTTTGACCCAGATAAGGTCGATATTTATCTTGGAGCAATCAAAGTAGCCCAAGGAGGCTGCGGGTTTCCGTTTTCAGATGGAGAGGCCAGGGAAGTCCTGGAGAAGAAGGATATAACCATTACCATCGATCTTAATTCAGGATGCGCTGGGGCTGCGGCGTGGACTTGTGATCTCAGTTATGATTACGTGCGGATCAATGCTAGCTATAGATCTTAGGGGGCATGAAGAATGCACGATGTGCTGGAGAAGGCAGAGGTGCTCACCGAGGCACTTCCTTACATGCGGCTGTTTTTTGGGAAGACCGTGGTCATAAAATTAGGCGGCAATGCTATGAGTGATGCGAATAGGCGGAATACCATCGCTCAAGATATAGTCCTGCTGAGATATATCGGCCTCAATCCCGTTGTCATTCATGGGGGAGGCCCGGAAATCAGCGATGTTATGGAGAAGCTCGGGCTGAAACCCCAATTTGTAAATGGTCGCAGGGTAACCGACCAGGCAACTATGGATGTCGTTGAGATGGTGCTCTGCGGAAGGCTGAATAAAGAGCTGGTGTCACTCCTGAGCAAGCATGGGGCCAAGGCGGTGGGGCTTTCCGGAAAGGATGGAAATCTGATCCTTGCGAGGAGAGAAGGGAATGGAGAACTCGGTCAGGTTGGCGAGATACAAGAGGTGCACCCTGAGATAGTCCAGGTGCTTTGTGGAAATGGTTTCATTCCGGTCATAGCGCCGGTTGCGCAGGATGCGGAAGGGGTGGCATACAACATAAATGCTGACATTGTGGCAGGATATCTCGCGCCTGCGCTTGGAGCCAGCAAGCTGATCATCCTCACTGATGTTGAGGGCGTCCTCGAGACAGAGGGTGACGTGAACACATTGATTTCCTCTCTCTCTTTGGAGGAAGCACGTCATATGCTGCAAACGAAAAAAGCCAGCCGGGGAATGATTCCAAAACTAGAAGGGTGCATCGCGGCGCTAAATGGTGGGGTTCCGAGGGCACATATCATCGATGGTAGGGTCCCGCACGCTTTGTTATTGGAGATCTTCACGGATAAAGGGATAGGAACCATGGTGATCGGAGGACGAGGATGGTAAGGGGGGTCTCCCGTGCTAGATGCAGAGAGTAAGATAAGAAATTATGTTATGAACACCTATGCAAGGTTGCCGGTGACTATAGTCCGGGGCCGTGGGACGAGGGTATGGGATGATAAGGGTAAGGAATATCTTGATTTCGTATCTGGAATCGCCGTTAACGCCCTGGGACACTGCCACCCGGCGGTAGTCGGGGCTGTCACCTCGCAGGTCCAGAAATTGTTTCATTGTTCCAATTTGTATTTTAGTGAACCTCAGGCGGAGTTGGCCAGTCTTCTTGTTGAGAATTCGCCATTCGACAAGGTCTTTTTCTGTAACAGCGGCGCCGAGGCCAATGAGGCCGCTATCAAGCTGGCGCGCAAATATGGTAAGGAAGTCCTCGGCGAGGGGCATTATGAGATCATAACTGCCTTGAATTCATTCCATGGAAGGACATTGGCCACCATCACAGCGACAGGGCAACCGAAATATCAAAAGGGGTTCGAGCCTCTTCCGGCGGGGTTCAAATATATCCCCTTCAATGATCCCAGTAGTCTCAGGCAGGCGGTGAATGACGCTACCTGCGCCATCATGCTGGAACCTATTCAAGGGGAAAGCGGGATCTACCCCGCGAAAAGGGAATTTCTTGTGGAGGCCAGGCGTCTATGCGACGCTACTGGCGCGCTGCTGATTCTGGATGAGGTCCAGACCGGACTCGGCCGGACTGGCAAATTCTTTGCCTTTGAGCATTACGGGATAGTGCCGGATATAGTGTCTCTGGCTAAGGCCCTGGCAGGCGGGCTCCCCATGGGAGCCATTTTGGCCAAGGAGCATGTCGCACAGCATTTCGTGCCTGGATCTCACGCATCCACCTTCGGGGGAAATCCTGTCAGCGCAGCCGCAGCGAATGCCGTGCTTAAGACAATATTTGAAGAGGATCTCATTTCCAATGCCGTCAAGATGGGGAGGTACTTCATGGCAGGCCTTTCTCATCTCGGGCTCAGGCACGACCTTATCACAGACGTCCGGGGCTTGGGGCTCATGATCGGACTTGGACTTGCAAAAGGTGCAAGGGAGATAGCGTCGCATTGCCTGGAATTGGGGCTGCTAGTCAATGCAATAGGGGACTCAACCCTCAGATTCCTGCCTCCGCTTACTGTGACAGAAGAGGAAGTAGACAAAGCCTTGGCCATACTAGAACAGGCCGTAGTCTCCTACTACGCTGAGATAAAAGGATGAGCATGACTACCAACCGGAACGCGCGGCAGGAGAGAGCGTGGCAGGCCAGGATATCTCAATAATCAGGATAAGGGGGACATATGACAAATGGCCAAGGATTCCATCGTGGTTTCCGCCGAGGATCTGGAGGCAATGAATAACGATGTGGCCTATGGGCTGAGAGGCCGGGACCTACTTTCGATACATGACCTTACAACCAGAGAGGTTTTTACCATCTTTGATGTAGCTGCGGAGTTGAAAAGGCTTTCTAAAGAGGGGAAGAAGACCCATATTCTGCCGGGAAAGATCCTTGGGATGATCTTTCAAAAACCTTCGACGAGGACAAGGGTGTCCTTTGAGGTGGGGATATTCCAATTGGGTGGATATGGCCTCTTCCTCAATGCTCAGGACATGCAGCTTCGCAGAGGGGAAACTATAGCCGACACAGCCCGGGTCCTGTCAAGGTACCTGGATGGAATCATGATCCGGACTTTTGACCACAAGGATGTGGAAGAACTGGCGCAATATGCGTCCATACCAGTGATAAACGGGCTTACGGATCTTTTACACCCTTGCCAGGCACTTGCGGACTATTTCACCATCCTGGAGAAGTTCGATAGGATAGAAGGTCTCAAAATCGCCTATGTAGGCGATGGAAATAACATGGCCCATTCATTGCTCTTCGGCGCGGCCAAGGTCGGGATGGATATATCCATTGCCACACCCGCTGGATACGAACCTTCTGAAGAGATAGTCAGGCTCGCAAAAGAAGATGCGATGAAGAGCGGGAGCCAGATAGAGATCATGCGAAGTCCATTTGAGGCAGTAGCCAATGCCCATGTGATCTATACTGACGTCTGGACCAGCATGGGGCAGGAGAAGGAGCATGATGAGCGAGTCGAGGCTCTAAAGCCATATCAGGTGAATCAGAGACTTGTGGAGGAGGCGAAGCCCGATGTCCTCGTCATGCACTGTCTTCCCGCTCACAGGGGCGAGGAAATAACGGATGAAGTGATCGACGGCCCGCATTCTATCGTCTTTGATCAGGCCGAGAATAGGCTGCACGTGCAGAAGGCGATCATGGCTCTCTTAATGAGAGATCTATAAGACAAATATGTCTATGAGAGGAGATCCCTCGCTTGAGCCTGGAAGGGATCCGTGCGATGGCCGCCTGCGTCGGGTGGCCGCGATGGCAGGGTGCCGGGATGTCGTGATGCCAGGATGCCGCGATGTTGCGGTGATAGGGTGCCAGGATATCGCAATGATAGGGGGCCAGGGCACCAAGACGCCAGTATGCACCTTTCGGGCCATTTGGAGGGGAAAAGGAGGTTTTTGATGTGAAGAAGATCATACTTGCTTATTCGGGGGGACTTGATACATCTGTTGCTATTAAATGGCTTGCTGAGAAATATGAGGCTGAGATTGTGGCAGTTGCACTGGATGTCGGTGGAGTTAAGGATCTAGGTTTTATAAAACAAAAGGCTCTTGACATCGGCGCCTCTAAATGCTACGTAATCGACGGCAAAGAGGAATTCCTCAGAGATTATGCTTTTCCAAGCCTCCAGGCCAATGCGTTATATGAAGGGAAATATCCTCTAAATTCGGCGCTTTCGCGGCCCCTTATATCGAAGTGGCTTGTGGAAATAGCGAGGAAGGAGGGGGCTTTTGCCATAGCCCATGGTTGCACTGGCAAGGGCAACGACCAGGTGAGATTCGAGGTTTCCTGTGCCGCTCTTGCGCCGGATCTCGAGATACTGGCTCCTGTGAGGGATTGGCATATGTCCCGCGAGGAAGAGATCGAATACGCGAGGCAGCGCGGGATTCCTGTGCCGGTCACGGTCAAGAGCCCTTACAGCATCGATGAGAATCTCTGGGGCAGGAGCATAGAGTGTGGTGCCCTGGAGGATCCCTGGGCTGAGCCTCCGGCCGACGCTTTCCTTTGGACTGAGGACCCTGAATCTGCGCCAAATGAGCCGACTTATGTAGAGATCTCTTTTGAAGCAGGAGTCCCAGTCGCGCTCAATGGCCATGCTTTAGATCCATGTGAACTGGTCACAAGACTCAATACAATCGCCGGGTCCAATGGGGTAGGGCGGATAGATCAGGTAGAAAATCGCCTGGTCGGCATTAAATCGAGAGAGATTTATGAGGCGCCTGCTGCGGTGGTACTCCATACAGCGCACAAAGATCTAGAAAGCCTGACTCTTCCGAGAGAAACCTATCATTTTAAGCAGCTCATAGACCAGAAATATGCTGAACTTACCTATTTTGGACTTTGGTTCTCGCCTCTCAAGGAAGCCCTCGATGCCTTTGTGGCGAAGACTCAGGAGATGGTGACGGGATCAGTTCGCATGAAGCTTTTCAAGGGTGTCGCTGCTGTGGTCGGGAGGAAGTCACCATATTCCCTCTACGATCATTCCCTTGCAACTTACGACAAAGGTGACGCCTTTAACCATTCAGCTGCCAAGGGATTCATCGATATTTGGGGCCTTCCTACCAAGGTGGCGTCTCAGGTGGCTCAAGCGACCAAGGCGGGCGTAGTTTCAGCGTAGAGAGGATTGAAAGCCTTGAAATACTGGTCTGGCAGATTTACAAAGGAGACTGAGGGGATTGTGGACCGTTTTGGGGCCTCGATCCCCTTCGATTACAGGTTGGCCGAAGAGGATATAGAAGGAAGCATTGCGCAGGCATATGGTTTGTCGGAGGCTGGTATCCTTTCTCAAGAGGAATGTGAGACTATCAAATCAGCGCTTCTTTCAATCCTCGATGAAGTGAAGAGGGGAAATGTCGAATTTCAAATAGAATTGGAGGATATTCATACCAATATAGAGGGCTTGCTGGAGAAGAAAATCGGGTCTCTGGCACGGAAACTACATACCGGACGGAGCCGCAATGACCAGGTAGCCCTTGATATGAGGCTGTTTGTTAAGAAGCAGATAAGGGCTATAATTGAAGCGATCCGTGGACTTCAAGAGGTTCTTGTGGACAGGGCAGATGGGGAGAAGTCTACCATAATGCCTGCTTATACCCATCTTCAGCGGGCCCAACCTGTGCTTTTCAGCCATCATCTCATGGCATATTTTGAAATGCTCCAGAGAGATGCGGGGAGATTTTCAGACTGCCTCGCCAGGATGGATGAAATGCCGCTGGGATCAGGCGCAGCTGCAGGGACATCTTTCAGCATTCCCAGAGAAAAGGTGGCAGAGGCTCTGGGCTTTTCGACGGTTACTCGAAATAGCCTGGACGCCGTGTCAGACAGAGACTTTGTCCTTGAGTTCCTGGCGGCGGCTTCCATTTTGATGATTCATCTTAGCAGATTATGTGAGGAAATAGTTCTTTGGTCCAGCGAAGAATTCGGCTTTATTGAGTTGGACGATGCGCATGCCACCGGGAGCAGCATGATGCCCCAGAAAAAGAATCCTGATGTGGCTGAGCTTATTAGAGGAAAATCAGGCCGGGTTGTGGGTGATCTAATGGGCCTTTTGATGGTGATGAAAGGTTTGCCTCTCGCCTACAACAAAGACATGCAGGAGGACAAAGAGGCTCTTTTCGACGCTGCAGATACCATAATCCCATGCCTTGAGGTTCTAACGCTAATCGTAAAGGGCATGAAAATAAAGAGAGACAGGATGAGGGCAGCTGCAAGTCAAAGCTACATCACGGCAACAGACATTGCTGACTACCTAGTGAAAAGAGGCGTGCCATTCAGGGATGCGCACAGAGTCGCGGGCAGGATAGTTCTTTATTGTGTTGAGCAGGGAATCTTGTTTGAAGATTTGACATTGGACCAGTGGAAAAGTTTCAGTGACCTCTTTGATGAAGATATAAGGGATTCTGTCTCTCTCGAAAGCTCTATCAAGGCTCGCGCCTGCATCGGGGGCACCGCGCCGGAACAGGTATCGAATGCTATTGCAAAAGCCAAGGAGATCTTGTATATAGAAAGAAATAAGAACTCTATCCGCTCCCGGCCCGAGGCTGGAGGATGAGCGACTGATCGATTCCTCTATCAGATCAGACCGGGCGTCACAGGCGGGCCAAACCCCACAGGACATGGCCGGGAATCTGGAGGAGAGATAGAGGGAGGGGACATGGCGCTGGCCTAGATAATCGCCATGAGCCGGTGCCGGTAAATAGTGGTCGTCTTAGAAGCATCTTCTAGGCAAAGTCAAGCTAATCGTATAATAATCCAGAAATTTGGCGGTACATCCGTTGCCACGGCAGAAGCGCGGAAACTAGTTGCGTCTAAAGTGTTAGAAGCGCAGAAGCAGGGATTTCAGCCCGTAGTTGTGGTGTCCGCCATGGGAAGGCGTCCGGACCCTTATGCGACGGATACGTTGCTTGACATGGTGAATAGCACGGGAATCGAGGTCGCGCCGAGGGAGCGGGACCTTCTCATATCTTGTGGTGAGATCATCTCAGCGGTCATACTCGTGCAGGCATTGAAAGCCGTTGGCATTCAGGCCCAGGCCTTTACCGGATCACAGTCAGGCATAATCACGGATGATAGGTTTGGAGAAGCCCGAATCATCGGGATAGGGCCAGAAAGAATCCTTGCTTCCATAAGGGACGGCCATGTTCCCGTTGTCGCTGGTTTCCAGGGATGCAGCATAGCAGGAGATATTACCACCTTGGGACGGGGTGGAAGCGATACTACTGCTTCAGCTCTTGGAGTCGCTCTCAAGGCTGAGCTTGTGGAGATTTATACGGATGTTGATGGGGTGATGAGCGCAGATCCTCGTGTATCAGGTGGGTCGCAGATACTTGAGAGCATGACCTATGAAGAGATATTGGAGCTTGCCAATAATGGCGCCAAGGTTGTGCATCCCCGGGCCGTGGAGATAGTCCGTCAAGCCGGGATTCCCATGAAGGTTAAGAACACCTTCAGCGATGCTCCCGGGACTCTTATCACCTCTGGCAAGACAAGCAGGATAATAACTGGGGTTACCCATTTAGCTGGACTTTCAAGGATCGAGGTTGATCTCACTGGCCATCCTGATCAGCATCAGGCCCGGGTGTTAGTATTCAAGGCCATCAGTGAAGAGGGAATCAACATCGATTTCGTCAACATGACCCCTCAGAGTGTCTTATTCACCATCAAGAGCGATCTGCAGGAGAAGGCCCAATGTGCCCTCACGAAACAAGGATTTGCGGCAAGTGTTGTGCCCCATTGCGCCAAGGTGTCGGTTGTGGGTGCAGGAATGCAGCATGTGCCAGGCATCATGGCAAGAGTTGTGGATGCGCTTTACCGGGAAGATATAAGTATCATGCAGACCGTAGACTCTGAGATCACCATCTCCTGCTTGATAGCGGAGAAGGATGCGGAACGCGCGGTCAGGGCGCTGTTCCAGGAGTTTGGCCTTTCGCGCGTGGTGTAGGGCGGCATAATAGGCGCTATTCTTGGCAAACGCAGCACTGTCGGGGAATGGGTGCTCCTCGCCATCGGACGCGGCGTGACCAAGCGATAGTGGTATCGTCCCATCGGACGCGACCTTGCTGCAGGTCGCTCTGTGATCCGAGGCCCTCGGGCAATAAGGCCTCGGATCAAAGCCGATGGTCCGATACCACCTACGCTTGCGTGGCATCTCTCGGATCAATGCCGCCGGGAAAGGGACAGGCGGCTCCTCCTTGAATAGGTCAACCTTGGATCGGAGCGATCCTGGAAGATCGGCACCGGAATAGAGAGACGTCCTTTTTGGCGATGATAAAGATAGTAATAGTCTTGGGGGGCTTCTAATGACCAAAGGAGACAGGAGGCTACGCACTCTCGGGCCCGCGCGCGACGTTGATAATGCGAGTGAGGCTATAGCTGAGGAAATGAGCAAGCCCCGGGGCACGCCCCGCGGACGTGAGGTGAGATCTCAGAAGAGTCAGCTGAAGAGCGGTCATTCCCATGGGACAAATAAGGCGATAAAGGTGCCAATCCAGGATAAGAGGTAGCATTGATGCGAAACGTCAGCCTGGCGATGTTAGCGAACATTCATATTGGGTTCGGTAACCTGGGAGATTAAGGTGTTCTGCTTACTTCGGTCCTTTTCTGGCTCCGTGGCGGGAATTTGCCAGCCGATCTCGCAGAGTCTTTAGATCTGCCTCGAACTCAGCCACATCATAATGGATCGGGATCTGGCGACTAGCCAGCAAATGTTGAAACTGCAATTGATTCATCCCTGCCAGGCGGCTAGCCTGCCCCAGGGTTAGTTTCTCTTTCTGGAAGAGCAAGACCGCAATCTCCTGCATCAATTCGGCGGCAGACATTCGAGCTGCCCGCAAGACATCATCTGGTATTATCACGCTCGTTCTCATGCTCCTCTTTGTTTTGGCCCAGAATGGTGAGCCATTCATCGTAACAATTCCGTAGCTCTTGAATTCATGCTACTGACAGCCAGAGATCATATGGAAAAATTTTGTTATTCCTGTATAGATCTATTGAAATAGCCACAATATTTGCTACTAGCTGCTATAGGTCGATATAGCCTTGATGAGCGGCCACGAATGCCTGTCGAATTCCGATTTCTGAGGGATATCCTGGCAATAATTATTATACCATAGTTTCGTAAGCCTATCTATGATATTGACCGCAATGCTCTGGCTCTGGCGCTCTGGCGCCTGGTGTTGCAAAATACGGCATAGTGAGTTATCCTAGATGTAACCGCCGGAAAACTGAATAGCACAAGGATCACTGGGGGAGCTTCTACCGCGAGGCTGAGAATGCAGGGGCAACCTGCTCACCCCTTGAACCTGATTTGCGCCGGGTGATGCGCCGCAAGTGCCCTGCGAGAAATCCCGCAAGGGACGCGGAGGGCGGCAGGTGAGGCGACGCAGCATCCGGTATCTGGGTAATACCAGCGTAGGGAAGTGATTTCGTTGGAATGGAAAGAGAAATGCGAAACCGCGAACCGCAGCTGGTCCGCGGTTTCATTTTGCTGGAGGTGGAAACATTGACGCAACTTGAAATGGCGAGAGACGGCACCATAACACGGGAGATGCGGACGGTTGCCGCGAAGGAACATACGACACCGGAGGAGATACTTAAAGGGGTGGCCGGAGGGACGATCGTGATCCCCGCGAACCCGAATCACCCCGGGCTTGACCCTTGCGGCATAGGATCGGGGCTCCGTACAAAGGTTAATGCCAACATCGGTACGTCTGAGCGTTACCCGGCCATGGAATCGGAGGTAACCAAACTCCAGGCGGCCCTCGCGGCAGGGGCGGATACTATCATGGACCTTAGTACCGGTGGCGATATCGATGCCGTGAGGCGAGGCTTGCTCGAGAGATGCCGGGCTCCCTTTGGCACGGTGCCGATCTACCAGGCTGCTGTGGAGGCAAGGGCCCGGGACGGCGCGATCGTGGCCATGAAGGCAGACAGCCTTTTTGAGGTCATCGAGAGGCAGGCCAGGGACGGGGTGGATTTCATGACGGTACACTGCGGCCTTACGATGGAGAGTCTGGAGAGGATGCGCAGGCAGGGGAGGGTGACCGACATCGTGAGTAGAGGTGGCTCGTTTATCGTTGGATGGATGCTGCATCACGAGAGGGAAAATCCCCTCTATGAGCAGTTCGATCGCCTCCTGGATATATCCCTGCGATATGATATCACCCTGAGCCTCGGGGACGGATTGCGGCCGGGCGCTATAGCGGATGCCACCGATAGGGCGCAGGTTCAGGAGTTAGTCATCCTGGGGGAGCTCGCCCAGAGGGCGCGGGATGCGGGGGTCCAGGTGATGATCGAGGGCCCCGGTCACATGCCGCTTGACCAGATCGAGGCGAATATACGCCTTGAGAAGCAACTCTGCCAGGGAACACCATTTTATGTCCTGGGGCCGCTGGTTACGGATGTGGCGCCGGGATTTGATCACATCACCTCAGCTATTGGAGGGGCCATAGCTGCAAGCGCCGGGGCGGATTTCCTCTGCTATGTGACCCCCGCCGAGCACCTGCGACTGCCGACCCTGGAGGAGGTGCGAGAAGGTGTCATAGCCGCCCGGATCGCAGCCCATGCGGGCGACCTCGTGAAGGGGGTCAGAGGGGCGGCGGATTGGGACAGGGAGATGTCAAGCGCCCGCAAGGCACTTGACTGGAGGCGCCAGATCGAGTTAGCCATAGACCCTCAAAGGGTTAAGAGCTGCCTCGCAGGCGATGCACTGCCGGAGACTGGAGAGGGCTGCACGATGTGCGGTCCCTACTGCGCGATGAAATTGGTGGAGGGTTTCCTCGCCCCGCCGAAGTGAGAGGCTGGATATAACGAAGCCGGGGCAAGGCACTATAATGGATGGGTTTCCCGGTGCCCTACCCCAGTTTCTGCAGGCAATTATCATTCAGCGCTGATGTGCCTCCGGGCCTCATCATAGATGACCTTGAGAGGAACTCCGTGCGTTTTAGCCAGCCTTCTACAGTCCTCGTATTCAGGGGCTATATTTGTGACCATATCCTTAAATCTGGCCACCTTTACCCTGACTTCCCCAAACCTGGTTTTGACAGATATCAATTCGCGATTTGCTTTTTCCCTCTTGACCTGATGAATTCTTACGCCCAGGGTGGTAGTTTCCATAAAGACGATCTTTATAATCTCATCCAAGATCTCATTTTGGGTGATAACAGTGAGAATAGTCCCCGGACGCTGTTTTTTCATGATGACCGGGGTGAGAAAGACATCAAGGGCTCCTTTTTCAAAGAGGAGGTCCATCACATGACCATAGATCTCGGGATTCATATCATCAATATTGCACTCGACAACTACTTCGTTCCCAGGGGATTCGTTCCTGTCCACCGACTCTTGGGCGCTTCCCCCAATACACACTCGTAGGAGATTCGGGATCTCAAGTTCTCGCTTTCCAGCGCCATAACCCGTCCGTTCCACAGTCATGGGAGGAAATTCGCCGAAAGCCCGGGCTAATGTCGTAATGATTGCGGCACCTGTGGGTGTTACAAGCTCTCCTTGAATTCCCGTAGAATAGATTGGGACCCCCTTGAGGAGTTCCAGCGTGGCGGGGGCAGGGACAGGAAGCACACCATGGGCACATTTCACAGTCCCGGTTCCCACATGAAGCTTAGAGGCATAGATCTCTTCTATGCCCATAGCATTGATTCCCAATACACTTCCAACTACATCGACAATTGTGTCGACAGCCCCGATTTCGTGAAAATGAACATGTTCCACTGGAATCCCGTGCACTTTAGCCTCAGCATAAGCAAGTCGCTGGAGAATCTTGAGACTTTTTTCTTTGATCCCTTCGTTAAGGTCGCTTTCTCTGAGTATGGCTTCCATATCTGAAAGATGGCGAAATTCCTGTGGAGTTGCCGGGTCCAAGACCACTTCGACACTTGTTCCGCTGATTCCATGCCGGGTCACTCGTTCGGCCTTGAGATCAAACCCGCCGATTCTTAGCCTACTCAAGCCCTCATTTAGTTCGGTAATATCGAACCCTGCATCTAGCAAAGCGCCGAGCACCATATCTCCGCTTATGCCGCTCTGGCAATCAAAGTAGCCTATCCTTTTCATGTCTCTCTCTCCTATTCATCATCAACGCGGGTGGCCGGTTCCCCTATCTTGTTGATGAGCGCTGCAAGGTACCCCGCGCCGAAACCGTTATCAATATTCACCACACCTACGCCGGAGGCACAGCTATTTAGCATGGAAAGGAGCGCCGCAAGCCCATGAAAGCTGGCGCCATACCCTGTGCTTGTAGGAACAGCTATTATAGGCTTGTCCACCATTCCTCCTATGACGCTTGCAAGTGCTCCCTCCATTCCTGCTACCACGATAATCACCCGTGCGGACAGCAATTCTTCTCTATGGCTGAGGAGGCGGTGAAGTCCGGCCACCCCCACATCGTAAAGCCTCTTGACTGTATTGCCCATTACCTCAGCAGTCACAGCCGCCTCTTCTGCTACGGGAAGGTCTGCTGTACCAGCGGCGACCACAAGGATGATGCCGTTGGTTGTAGCCCGGGCCACAGGCCTGACCACCACTATCCTTGCGAGTTCGTAATAGACTACGTCGTCGGATATTTCCCTTATGGCGTCAAATATATTCCGGTCGGCCCGTGTCGCCATGATATTGTCAGATCTGGCAGTAAGCGCCTTCACAATCTGCTTTATCTGTTCGATGCTCTTGCCCTTGCAATATATAACCTCGGGGAACCCTTTTCGCAAGGCGCGGTGATGGTCCACCTTTGCAAAGCCAAGATCTTCAAAAGGGAGATCGCGCAATTCAACGAGCGCTTTATCGATGGATATGCGCCCTTCCTTTACTGATTCAAGCAATCCCCTGAGATATTCTGCATCCATAAGTACTTCCCTTTCCTATTCATCCATCCGATGGTGTCGCCTCAGCAGCATGGACGTCTTGCAAAGAATGAGATAATCCTACATTCATGCTGCCACTGCGATATCCTTGCAGGTCTAAGGCTATATAGACATACCCCAGACCTTTGAGTTTCGTCACTATGGCATCTGCATTCTCGATGCATCTCATCATCTCATTCCTTCCCGTCTCGATCCTTGCCATATCACCATGATGTCGAACACGCACATCATATAAGCCCATAGTTCGCAGAAATCTCTCAGCCTCTTCTACCCGGCCAAGATCTGCCTCCGTGAATTCAATTCCATAAGGAAATCGCGTGGCAAGACATGCCATCGTTGGTTTGTTCCATGTGGGAAGGCCCCTTTCTTTTGAAAGGAGCCTGATCTCTTCCTTGGTAAGTCCTGCTTCCATAAGAGGGCTGCGGATGCCAAGCTCAGTAAGGGCGGCCATGCCAGGCCGGTAATCGCCCAGGTCGTCAGCGTTAGATCCATCTACAACGTAGGCAAGGTCCCTCTGAGAGGCCATCTCTTTCAATTTAGAGAAAAGATGTCGCTTACATAGATAACAGCGAGAGGGCGGATTCTCTTTTAATCCCGGCAGATCCAGGATCTTCGCGTACACTACCTCATGGGGCGAGCCAAGCATGGCCGCTATCTTCCTGGCTTCTTGTATTTCATTTGGAGAATGTAATTCTGACGCGATGGTGATAGCCACAGCACGAGATTCGAGCACTTCGTGGGCCGCACTCAAAAGAAAGGTGCTGTCCACGCCGCCCGAAAACGCCACAAGGACGCTTTTCATCCCGGCAAGATTCTCTTGTAGATTCCTGAGCTTATCCTCTAGCAAAGTCAACTCTACCACACACCCTTCCGCGCATGTCGTAACCCATTATCTGCCTGTGTTCTATTCCATGGGCTTCCAAAAGATCCGGAGATTTTAGGATCTCTGACGTTCTCCCGCTTGCGACGAGCCTCCCCCCATCCAGAATGAATATTCGGTGACAAAGGTCACAGACTATGTCCAGATCATGAGTCACTATTATCTTTGGAATGCATAGTGAACGCAGGACTCCCAAAAGTCCTCTCTTGCCCCTGAGGTCAAGTCCACTAAAAGGCTCATCCAAGAAGATAATTGAAGGATTCATCGAGAGAACACAGGCCAGGGCGATGCGCTTTTTCTCGCCGTGACTCAGGTGATGGGAAAGTCTTTTCTCATAACCCGTCATACCCACGAGGGAGAGAGCAGTCCTCACTCTGGCTTCGACCTCAGTATCTGACAATCCCTGATTTAGGGGGCCAAAGGCCACATCATCAAAGACCCTGGGACAGAAGAGCTGGTCGTCAGGGTTTTGAAATACCTGGCCTACTTTGGACCTGATCTGCCGGAGATTTTTAGGTTCGACTGGGAGGCCCAAAACCTTAATGTCCCCCTCGGCTTGTAGGATCCCGGTAAGGGTCAGGAGTAAAGTGGATTTTCCCGCGCCATTCGGGCCAACAATAGCTACAGACTCCCCCTCATATATGTCGAGGCTGATATCCTCCAATGCCCTCGTCCCATCCGGGTATGTATAGTTCAGGTTCTTGATCTCGACTATTTTCGCTGTTGAGGCATATACAGCCTCACTATTTTCGCACAACCTTCTATGGAGCCCTCCCCATGTTCTAGCATTATCTTGACACAATGCCGGGGGCAACTAACCTGATTGCTAAAATGCATATGAGAGATAGTATCAGGAAGCCCCAATCCCCAAGAGTCATGGTTAGACCATCTTTGCCCGGCATCTCTCCAGTAAATCCACGGGCAAGCATGGCCTGAGAGATCCTCTCCGAGCGTTCCCAGGCCTTGATAAAAAGATCTCCAATGAGATACCCCATAGTTTTGAGATTAAAAGATCCCTTGCCGCTGCCGGCTCTTAGATCATATGCGGTCTTCATCCGCTGGATCTCCAGCCCAAGCACAGACATATATCGATAAAGAAACAAAAGCGTAAGGGTCATGATTCTTGGCACGCCAAGGCGTCTCATCCCCTTTACGAGGTCATCGAAATCCGCCGCAAGACCGAGTAATATCGCTATAATAGAGGAAAGCCACGCCTTGATGCCTGCATTCCATGTGACCAGGAACCCATCTGATCCCCAACCTCCGCGGTATCCCCAGTGATCTAGCAGCGTCGATACAAAGATAGAGCAGGACACAGTCAGTATGAAGGGGATCACCACAAGTGACTTTCTCAGAACTCTGCCTGGAGGGACCTTGAAAAGGAATAGGGCCGATCCGACGGGAACCAGAAAGAGTCCGAATCTCCATGGCGCAACCTGTGGCATTGTTGCCACAGCCACAATGAAGCCTACGGCGCTCAAGAGCTTCACTCGCGGGTCAAGTTGAAGACCTGGTCCCCTCATTATGTTTACCTCTCATATCTGTAAGCCGCCCAACAAGATGAACAAGAAGATAAACCACAATGGTGCCCAAGAGTCCCGCCATGGAAGTAGCAAGCGCACTGCTTCCCACTCCAGGGAAAGAATAATCGGGGATCGGAGAAGGAAATGTTGCTGCTCCCTCGGTTTTTGCAAGGAATCCATGGTCTTCCGCTACCCGCTCGAGTCCGTCTGGGAAAGATGATGCCAGGGGCGAAAGGACGCAGGCCAAGAATATCGCAACAAGCAAGCCTATCAAATAGTCACGCTTCATAGCTTCTCATCCTCTCAAAGAGAAATCCCCGCAGGAGGTCGGGCCTCACTGCGGCCACATAAGAAACCACGGCAAGGGTGATCAAGCCTTCACCAATTCCTATAAGCGCATGCCAACCTACCATGGCAGGAAATACGATGCCCAGAGGCGCTGTGTTTGAGAAGGCCAATTCCAATGCTGCCAGCGCCGCGGCAGCTACCGCAGAGCACCATGAAGCCGCAAAAGTCCCGTAAAGCAATCCACGCCTTTCACCAAATGTTTTCAAGGAAAAGCGGATTATAGCATAGCCCAAAAATGTGGCCGCTACCCCCATATTCAGCACATTGGCGCCCAGGGCAGTTATGCCCCCATCCTGGAAAATGAGGCTCTGCACTATCAAGATCGAGGTCATAACAATGAGTGCCCTATGGGGCCCGAGGAGAATCATTGCCAATACCGCACCTATTAGATGACCTGATGTTCCCCCCGCTACGGGGAAATTAAGCATCTGGGCCGCAAATATGAAAGCGGCCATCACCCCCATCATGGGAGCAGAGGATTCAAGATGCTCTTCGGCATCTGGTCCTTTTCTAAGCATCCTTATGCTATATGCAATCACTCCGGCACTCAAAGCCGCCGCGCCAAGCCATGTTTTTGTATCCAGAAATCCATCTGGTATGTGCATATTTATCCCCCCAATCACCGCGTGTCGTTTGTTTAGCCCTCCGAACCGGACCCTGTAAAACAAAAGGGCCGCGGAGAACCAACCTCAAGCCTACACGGCTCTTAGAAGATCTTCGTGACCCTCTTCTTTCCTTCACCTTGTTCAATTCTAGTTAGTTCTATTCGACGTCAAGGTAGGAATTCCTTTGAATATGACCTTCCCCGGTTTCATTCCACCGCCTCAACCGAACATGCTCCACCCTCCTCCTACCCCAGCTCCCGCAGGAGGTTTGCCATCTCTATCGCCGAGAGGGCCGCATCCCATCCCTTGTTGCCGGCCTTTGTCCCTGCCCGTTCTAGGGATTGCTCCAAATTATCGGTGGTCAGAACCCCAAAGGTGACGGGTATGCCGGTCTTGAGCGCGACCTGCGCTATCCCCTTTGCCGCCTCGGCCGCTACATATTCGAAATGAGGGGTGGCCCCCCTTATGACGGCGCCGAGACAAATGACCGCGTCATATTTCTTGGATTCGGCCATTCTTTGGGCCACAAGGGGGATTTCGAAGGCCCCAGGTACCCAGGCAAGTTCTATGTCCTCGTCTGCAACGCCGTGTCTTGTGAGAGCATCCCTGGCCCCTTCCACGAGCTTTTTTACTACTAATTCGTTGAACCTGCTTGCGACGACCCCTATGCGTAACCCTTCGCCGATGAGTTTCCCTTCATAGATTCTGAACACTGGTCTTCCCTCCCAAAATAGTTGAATCGATCAGATGGCCGAGTTTCTCCCGTTTCGTCCCAAGATAGCCTGTGTTGACCCCGTTCGGCGGGATCTCGATCGGCACCCTTTTGATTACCCCGATCCCATAATCCTCAAGGTCATTGATTTTATCGGGGTTATTGGTCAAAAGACGAATAACGGATAGGCCCAGATCCTTCAGTATTTGTGCGGCCGTCTCGTACGACCGCTCGTCCGCAGCAAATCCCAGCTCCTCGTTGGCCTCAACGGTATCTCTCCCCCGGTCCTGGAGCTCGTAGGCGCGCAGTTTATTCAGGAGGCCGATTCCCCTGCCTTCCTGCCGGAGGTAGAGCAGGACGCCGAGGCCTTCCCTTTCGATTAGTTCCAGAGCCCTCGCCAGCTGTTCTCCGCAGTCGCATCGCAAGGAGCCAAGGGCATCTCCCGTAAGGCACTCTGAATGTATCCTCACGAGGACTCCCTTCTTGCCCTCGACGTCCCCTCTTACAATGGCGAGATGGCATTCCCTGTCCAGTAGAGATTCATAAGCCATCACCCTGAAATCCCCGAATCTCGTGGGAAGCGAGCTTACAGCTACTTTCCTCACAAGCTTTTCGTGCATCTTTCGGTATCTCACCAGGCTCGCGATAGTTATGATTCTCAGGCCGTGAAGATCGGCAAAGGCAACAAGCTCCGGAAGCCTGGCCATGGTCCCGTCCTCGTTCATTATCTCGCAGATAACGCCGGCGGGGGGAAGGCCTGCAAGCCGGGCCAGGTCCACGGCCGCCTCCGTATGGCCGGGCCTTGTGAGGACTCCGCCCTCCCTCGCCTCCAGGGGGAAAATATGGCCGGGTCTTGTGAGATCTTCGGGCCGCGTTTTGGGGTCAACGAGGGCCTTGACTGTCATGGCCCGTTCAGGAGCTGAAATCCCAGTAGTGACCTCCCTGGCATCCACCGAGACCATGAAGGCCGTGCCCATTCTCTCGGAGGTCTCCGTGACCATGGGCGGGATACGGAGCTCTTGAAGCCGCTCCCGGATCATCGCGACGCAGATGAGTCCGCGGCCATACTTGGCCATGAAATTGATGGCCGTCGGGGTGACGCATTCGGCAGCCATTACAAGGTCGCCCTCATTCTCCCTGTTTTTATCATCGCACACTATCACCATCTTGCCATCGCGGATGTCCCTTAGGGCTTCATGGATACTATCGAAAATCATTGGATCACCTTCCTACTCAGTAACCAAGTTCGTGCAAGAGGTCCAGCGTAAGGGATGAAGACGCGCCTACCTGCTGCTTGAGATACGGCTCCTTGAGATTGAGATACGGCTCAAGGAGTTTTTCCACATATTTGCCTATTATGTCGGCTTCGAGATTGCATGGTTCGCCGACGCGTTTGGATCCCAACGCGGTAACGCTTGCGGTGTGAGGTATTATGGAAACGGTAAACCCCTCTGCGTTGCAGCTTGCGACGGTAAGGCTCACCCCGTCTACGGCGATGGAACCCTTTTCTACAATGTAGCGCATCACGTTGGGAGGAGCCTTTATAGTGAAAAGGAAGCCCTCCTCTACTTCCTCGCGCTTCTCGAGATATCCGACCCCGTCCACGTGCCCTGTGACCAGGTGACCGCCGAGACGTCCGCCCACCCTGAGGGAGCGCTCGAGGTTTACTTTATCCCCCGGTGCAAGCCCCGCGAGAGCAGTTCTCCTCAAAGTCTCGGGCATCGCATATGCAAGAAAGCTCCTGTTTCTAGTCAGCCGAGCTACGGTGAGGCAGACACCATTCACAGCGATGCTCTCCCCTATCGTTAGCTCTGCGAAGTCAGAACCCCCGGGGTCACCCATAATCGCTATCTGGAGTTCTAAGGCTTCGCCCCTCCGGATGATACCTTCGACCGTGCCAGTGGCTTCAATGATCCCGGTAAACATCAAGAATCACCTCCTATCCGTGACCATCAGTATCCGCGGCCATCAGTATTTACATAGGCTTCGAGCAATATGTCCCCGCGAAATCGTCTTACCCTGGAGATACTCAATGTAGCACACCCGCCTATCGTACGAGCCCCCGTGCCTTCGACCCAGGTTATGGCATCCTTCCCGCCGATGATTTTGGGAGCTATGAAGACCAGCACTTTATCTACCAGCCCCTCCCCGAGGAGGGAGGCGTTGAGGCTCCCGCCCCCTTCAACGAGGACCGAGGTTATCCCCTGTCTCCCCAGTTCAATTAAGACCTCCTTGATGTCCACGCGCCCTTCCTTCGGATCTGTTACTATGACCTTTGCTCCCAGATCTTTCAGGCTTTCAAGCTTCTCCGAAGGGGCGAACGAGGTCGTAGCGATGATGGTGTCGCCAGGATTTTCCACAAGTAGATTGGCATCAAGGGGGATTCTGGCGTGGGTATCCACAATAACCCTCACTGGATTCCGGGGCGCCCGCATCTGCCCCGGCTGGAGTCTCACGGTGAGCCGAGGGTTGTCGGCCAGGACGGTCCCGATGCCCACCATTATGGCGTCGTGATGCGCCCTAAGAATATGGGCGTAGCGTCGGGCCTTCTCCCCCGTAATCCAGCGAGAATCTCCGGTGTAAGTGGCGATCTTGCCGTCGATGCTCATGGCGGCTTTGATGGTGACGAAAGGGAGTCGGGTTCTCACGTATTTGATGAATACCTCGTTTAGCTTCCTCGCGTCCTCCTCCAGGACGCCGAGGGTAACTTCGATCCCGGCTTCCCTCAAGCGTTGAAAGCCCTTCCCGCAGACGAGAGGGTTCGGATCCTCCATAGAGCATACTACCCTGGCGATCCCTGCCTTGATGATAGCGTCCGTACAGGGAGGCGTTCTGCCATAGTGACAGCAGGGTTCAAGCGTAACATAGAGCGTAGCCCCCCTGGCAAGCTCCCCTGCGCGCCTCAAGGCGAACACCTCCGCGTGTGGTTCTCCGGCCATCGGGTGATAGCCCCGGCCCACGATCTGGTCGTTTCTTACAATCAAAGCCCCCACCATGGGATTGGGGGACGTTGCGCCTATTCCGCGACGCGCGAGCTTAAGGGCTATTCTCATATAATGCTCGTCTAACTCTCCTGGATTCATCGAGGTGTTTACCTCCTGCCTTTAATCCATTCGTTTATCGGGGCTTCGCCTCAGCCGGGCTCAATGAGAATCCCGCCCCGGGGGACTCGGGGAAGACTCGTCCAGCAGAGAATCCGCCCGCCAAAAAGTCAAAGCCCTGAGGCTCCCTCAGGGCTTATCAATGTCTATCCGAAAAACGGCCGTTCAAAACGGCATGCAGCTTTTCGCCCTCTTCCATCCAGACTTTACTGTCGGCTTTGGCTTCCCACCAAATCAACCGCTTGCGCGGCTCGCGGGCTCGACACATGCGTTATTCATACCGTGTCATACCGCCGATCGGGAATTTCACCCTGCCCTGAAGGCTTGACCCCATATTCAATTCTATTTTATCATAGCATATACTTGTGGTGTCTGCAATGCCCGTCTGATAAGGGTATGTGTCAAGAAGACTGCCCTAGTCTTCTTGACACATACTAGCGCTCTGAATCTCCTTGACAGCCGGTGTCAAGTCAGGTATCATGTCAGTAAGAAAATGGTTTAAGGGGGCGAGGCAGGATTGCCTTGCAACGTAGAGATATCACATGAAGAGGAAACGGCGAGTCTCATGGAGAAGGTGCATCGCTTAAAGAAAGAACGAAATGCCATCATTCTCGCGCACAATTATCAAATCGGGGAGGTCCAGGATGTAGCGGATTTTGTGGGTGATTCCCTCAAATTGAGCCAGATAGCTGCAAAGACGGATGCCGGGGTTATTGTCCTCTGTGGAGTCCGCTTCATGGCCGAGAGTGCCGCAATATTGGCTCCTGATAAGGTGGTAATATTACCTTCAATAGACGCTGGATGTCCAATGGCAGACATGGTCACCCGCGAATCGTTACTGGAAAAGAAAAAGGATCTGCCGGGTGTGCCGGTTGTCTGCTATATAAACTCTTCGGCTGAGGTTAAGGCAGAAAGCGATATATGCTGCACCTCATCAAATGCCGTGCGAATCGTGAAATCGCTCTCCGAAGATACCGTGTTATTTGTGCCTGATAGAAATTTGGGTAGTTGGGTGGCGAAACAGGTTGATAAAAAGGTGATCCTGTGGGAAGGTTATTGCTTGACCCACCAGCGAGTGACTCCGGAGGAGGTCCAGAGAGCCAAAGCAGCCCATCCTGATGCGGTTGTGATGGTACACCCTGAATGCCGACCAGAGGTTGTGGACCTTGCCGACATTGTGTGCAGCACGGAGCAGATGGCTCGCTATGCTCGTGAGTCACCCGCTCATAAATTTTTGGTTGGGACGGAAATGGGACTTATTTACAAGCTCCAAAAGGATAATCCCGAGAAGAAATTTTATCTTCTCTCGCAGGGCCTCATCTGTCCAAATATGAAGCGGACCAGCCTGCGCCATGTCCTGGATGCCCTTATTACTCTCGAACCCAGGATAACCGTGCCTGATGAGATACGGATCAAGGCAAAGAGGGCCCTTGATAGAATGCTGGCTGTGGGGTAGGCATGTATGCGAGCCGTGTATTCATGTGCAAGTCTGGTATGACGGGGATACTGAAGACAGAGAAGACAGAGATATTGCAGATGAATTACAGATATTTGGTGAATTTCCGAGCGACAGAGCTTGATCACACTGAAACAGAGATTATAGTCGTCGGAGGCGGCATCGCCGGATTATTTGCTGCCCTAACCCTGGCCACGAGTGGTTATAGAGTTATTCTTCTCACAAAGGGCAGGGATTTCGATAGCAATACTTATCATGCTCAGGGAGGTATAGCCGCGGCTCTGGACGATTTTGATTCTCCTGAACTCCATTTTCAGGACACGATATCCGCAGGGGCCGGCCTGTGTGATCCTGAGGCGGTCAGGGTCATGGTTGAGGAAGGGCCAGAGATGATCCGAGAGCTCATAGCTTTAGGCGTGAAATTTGATCAAGACGAGGGGAGGCTGGCTCTAACCCGGGAGGGTGCCCATTCCCGCAGTCGGATCGTTCATGCAGATGGTGATGCGACAGGGCGGGAAATCATTGAGGTGCTTGAATGCCAGGTAAGGCGCCAAGGGAACATAAGCTGGGTTGAAGATACTTTCGTAATTGACGTCCTGACTATAGAAGGCCGCGCTTGTGGTGTGCTCGCCTTGCAACCTGGCGGCAGTCTGATTATCTATTACGGCTGCGCAGTTATCCTTGCCACAGGGGGATTGGGCAGGCTTTTTGAATACACCACCAATCCCGAAGGGGCAACGGGAGATGGCATGGCAATGGCCTTTCGGGCAGGCGCTGATCTCATCGATATGGAATTCATTCAATTCCATCCGACCGTCCTTGATCTTCAAGGGGCGCCGAGATTTCTCATATCAGAGGCCGTCCGCGGGGAAGGTGCGGTTTTGCTTGATAGCCACGGGGAGCGGTTTGTACATCGCTACCATCCCCTTGGGGAATTAGCTCCGCGGGATGTGGTTGTGCGGGCCATGGTAACGGAGATGCGGAAGATGGGTGGACTGGAGTTTTTCCTGGACATGAGACCTCTGGGCGAGCACTTGATAAAAGAGCGCTTCCCGCATATTTATCATACCTGCCTCGAATACGGTCTGGATATTCCACGTGAACCTATTCCGGTTTCTCCCGCTGCACACTATTGCATGGGTGGCATACATACTGATCTATGGGGACACACCCGCGTGCCCGGCCTTTTCGCTTGTGGAGAGGCTGCCTGCACTGGAGCTCACGGGGCAAATAGATTGGCGAGTAATTCCCTCCTCGAGGGTGTTGTGTTTGGAAGACGTGCGGCGTTAAAGGCCGCCGAGTATGTTGAGAAAACCGCTTCTTGTAAGCCTTTTGCTGACACTTCTGCCCTCATGAATTTCGTGGATCGCATTTATTGCTCACTATATGATTCATTGTCCCCTGATCCATTGCGGAGAGCTAACCTCATGGCCAAAGTTATGGACGACCTTCGGAATCTTCGTGGTGATGCTTGCAATGAAATGATTAGTTCAGTCCTCGACTCGTTCGAAGGGTGCAAGCCGGATGTAGAGTTTTTTGTTGACCTGCTGAGGCGAGCTATGACGCGTGGGGCCGGAATAGCGCGTTCCGGAGAGGGGCTATCAGCTCTTCAAAGATTTCTTAAGGCGCTGGCACCCTTACATCATCTCGAGTTCAGGGATACATCCGGGTTAGAGCTCCAGAACATGATGACATTAGCCGATATTATCGTTAGCGCAGCCCTTGCAAGGACTGAGAGCCGGGGCGCTCATTTTAGAGAGGACTTCCCCCTGCCTGATGACGGGAAGTGGTTGAAACATCTTAAATGGAATATTGAAGATACAGCGATCAAAGTAGACCTCCATTCTGCCGCGGCAGCACCATCAGAATGATGAAAACCGCGGTGCGCATTTTTCGGGATGCGTCAATAAAGACTTGCAAACAAATAAGAATAGGCCAATGTAAGTTCGGGTGGGCGAAAAGGTGGTGTCATATTTGCATCTTGAAAGGTTTCTGATTGAGCCCATCGTGCGACGGGCGCTGGAGGAAGACCTGGGATATGGAGATATCACGACCAGCAGCATTATTGACAAAGATGCCTGGGCCGAAGGAGTTTTCATTTCCCGCGAAAAGGTGGTCATTGCAGGTCAGGCGGTTGTAAGTTTGACCTATGCGTTACTGAATGACGAAATTCAGATAACCTGGCTTGAACGGGAAGGTGAATGGATCGAGGCCGGCACTCGCATAGGGGAGATTCGAGGCCCTGTGAGACCGATTCTCTCCGGCGAGAGGGTTGCGTTGAATTTTCTTCAGATGATGTCGGGAATCGCGACTGCCACAGCCAGGCTCGTGAAGGAGATTAAAGGGACAGGAGCGAAAGTTACCGATACGCGCAAGACAACGCCGGGGTTGCGTCTGCTTGAGAAATATGCAGTATCAATCGGAGGGGGATATAATCATCGCTTCAATCTGAGCGATGCTGTTTTGATAAAAGATAATCATATCGTTGCTGCAGGTAAGCGTAGGGGCGGCAGTGGCCAGGGTGCGCCAAAAACTCGGACATACGGTAAAGATAGAGGTTGAAGCCGAAAACGAAAATGAGGTTAAGGAAGCCCTGGCCTCAGGCGTGGATATAATCATGCTGGATAACATGGAACCCCACCAAATCAAGGAGATGGTGAAACTCATCGGTGGTCGCGCTTTGGTGGAGGCCAGCGGCGGGATAAACGAGACAAATATCCGGCAGGTGGCCGAGGCAGGGGTGAATTTCATTTCCGTTGGAGCCATTACCCATTCGGCCCCCGCGGTCGATATAAGCCTTGAGGTGACAAGCCTTTATGAGAGTATCCATTTTGATGTTTGAAGACAAGGTATCTCAATGACAATGTCGCTTATCTGGTCGATGTCGCTAGAGAGTTAATTCTTAAAACACCTCATCCATCAACTCTGCTCGAAGCCGACAAAAGAAGACCTGCAATTTTTGAATTGTCTTGCTTCGTGCCTACTTTGTGCGCTCGAAAACCTCATCTATCTTCAATCTAAAGCCATTCAACAGGGGGCTTTCCAGTATCGTGCCAAGCGGATAAACCTGCACCGTGGCGAGTTCCCTGCCATTATGAGCGGCAACCTCAATGCTGCGACCGTCGGGATCCACTATCCAGAATTCGCGAACTCCATAGCGGCTGTAAATCTGACGTTTAGTCACCCTATCCAACTCCGCGGTAGAGGGTGAAAGGATTTCGACCACCAGGTCCGGCGCGCCTCCAATATAGGCTTCCTTGATTATCCCAAGGCGTTCCCGCGAAATATACAAAACATCAGGCTGGAATACGTTATGTTCACTCAATACTACGTCAATGGGAGCATGATACACTTCTCCAAGATCGCGATCCTCAACCCAGCGCCACAGCGCCTTTTCAATCCTCCCGGAGACTTTTTGGTGAAAAACAGATGGAGCCGGCGTCATCTTCCTCAGATCCCCCTCCACGAGCTCATATCTTTCACCGGACGGCATTCGGCAATAATCTTCGTATGTAAGACGAAGATCAGCCGTATAATATTGAACTGCCGTTTCCTTCACCATATCCGGAGACTTTGACACGTGGGGGCTCTTCATCGCATCCCGGTCCTTCACGGAGATCACCTCGATCATGCGATTTCACACATTTATTGATATCCTAATTCTACCAATAAAAAAGGGACCGGTCAAGAATTACTCGCAAGGACTTGCGAAATTTGGCCTTGCCCCGCGCTAGTCTTTATGGTATTATTTATATGGAAAGTTAGGATTCCCTAACTTTAATGAGCATGATTCAAAGGGGGGGGAATCCCGATGTCTGAAGCGCTCACCCTTTCGCCAGCCTTACAGGATTACCTTGAGTGTATACTAAACCTTTCTGAACAAGAAGGGACGGTCAGAGTCACGGACCTGGCGGCCAAGCTTAAGGTGGCCAAGGCCAGCGTCAGTCAGGCCATGAACACGCTTGCAGGCCTAAATCTGATCCGACAGCAGCGTTATGGACCCGTTGAACTTACCAAATTGGGCAGGGAACATGCTGAGAGAGTCCGCAAGCGACACCGGGTCGTGAAGGCGTTTTTAATTGAGGTCTTAAACGTGCCCCCTAAGGTCGCTGAAAAAGACGCCTGCCTGCTGGAACATGTAGTAAGCGCTGTTACCATGGAGCGATTAACTGAGTTCCTCGAGTCAAAAGTTGGAACCAGAGATCCTGCTAAACCACCGCGACAGGAGAACGATATAAAGGAGGGCGAGCATATGACTTCAACAAAAACCAGAACTCTGAGTGAGCTCTCTCCGGGAATGAGCGGCAGAGTAATCAGAGTTGCCTCCCAGGGGGAGCTTCGCCGCCGGATACTCGATATGGGTCTAGTCCCGGGCGCCGAGGTCCGGGTGAATGGGGTGGCTCCTCTGGGTGACCCGATGGAGATCACCGTGCGGGGTTACCACCTGAGCCTCCGAAAGAGCGAGGCCAATGATATATTCGTGGAGACAGAATGATGTGCCATGGGAAGTAATGGAGGGAATGGAATGTTGCCTTTAGGGTTTCTCCCTATTGGTCGTGAGGGCGTAGTAAAGGAAATAACAGGCGGTCCGGGATTGCGTAGAAGGCTGGCGGACCTGGGTTTTGCCAGGGGCGCAGTTGTCCGTGTCATACAAAATGACAGAGGCCCCCTGATCGTCGCCCTGGGAGATTCTCGCGTGGCTCTCGGCTATGGGATGGCCCAGAAGGTTATGGTGGAGGAATTGCCATAGGGCATGATGCCCGGTCCAATGGTAGATAGTTATTATTCTCGGTCTAAAAGTTAAGTTGGCCTAACAGAAGAATGGGAGGGAGAGGCTGTTCATGGAAGCTTCATATGCCGCAAAGGCTGAAAGGGAAATAGTTATCGCGCTGGCCGGCAACCCTAATTCAGGTAAGACAAGCCTATTCAACGATCTCACAGGAGCAAGACAACACGTTGGCAATTGGCCCGGCGTGACCGTTGAAAAGAAGGAAGGCAGAATAGTCCATGATGGAGCAACCATTCGGGTGGTAGACTTGCCAGGCACTTACAGCCTGGGCGCTTATTCTGAGGATGAAGTTATTGCCCGAAACTTTATTCTCGGCGGTGAATCCGATGTGGTAATTAATGTCGTCGATGCTACAAACCTAGAGAGAAATCTCTATTTGACGATACAGTTATTGGAAATGGGTGCAAATGTGGTAGTGGCCCTCAATATGTTCGATGAAGCCCGTGCACGAAACATGGAGATTCACGTCGAGAAGCTATCAGAACTCCTGGGTGTACCCGTGATTCCAACTGTCGCTACCAGGAATCAGGGAGTCAAAGAACTTCTCGCTGAGGCCCTGGCCGCGGCAAGGAACCCAAGCAAGAAGGTCATAAGGGTTGATTATGGCAGTGAGGTGGAAGAAGAACTTGAGAGGCTTGAGAAAATCGTGGCGTCACATCCGGGTCTATCGAAACGCTATTCATCCAGATGGCTTGCGACCAAACTCCTGGAGCATGATGCACGCATTCTAGAGGATCAGAAACATTCAGATATAGAGGAACTCCTGTCCCAGGCTGACAAGAGCGTAAAGCACCTCATAGAAGTCATCGGAGAAGATGCTGAATCTATTATCGCGGATAGGCGCTATGGGTTCATTGCAGGTCTTGCCAAGGAAACCGTCAAAAGGCGTCAAACTCTCGAAGAACGGCTCACTATATCCGATAAGATTGATAAGGTGGTTACCAATCGTTACCTCGGCATCCCCATATTCCTAGCTGCTATGTGGGCAATGTTTCAATTCACCTTTAAGCTGGGTGACCCCATGATCGGATGGGTGGAGGCTATCTTCGAATGGATTGGGGGAACTCTCACCGGAGCCCTCGATGCAATGGGCATGCCGGGATTCCTCATATCGTTCATATCCGATGGAATCATTGGAGGCCTGGGATCTGTCTTGGTATTCATCCCGCCGATTTTCCTCTTATTCTTCGCCATATCCATATTGGAGGATAGCGGCTATATGGCCCGCGCAGCTTATGTGATGGACCGTTTGATGCATACTCTGGGGCTCCATGGAAAATCCTTTATTCCCCTTCTCATAGGCTTCGGGTGTAGCGTGCCCGGGATCATGGCCACGCGGACACTGGAGAATAAGAGGGACAGATTGATCACGATCCTGATCACGCCCCTCATGTCATGCACAGCGCGGCTTCCCGTGTATGTGCTTTTTGCAGGTGCATTCTTCTCTGCAAGGCAGGGGCTCGTGATATTCTCCCTCTATGTTCTGGGGATAGTTCTCGCGATAATAGTGGGCAAACTTTTAAAAACCTTTGTATTCAAGGGGGAATCGTCTGCATTTGTCATGGAACTCCCACCTTACCGGGTACCGACGCTAAAGGGAATTTTCATTCACATGTGGGAACGAGGCAGCGCCTTCATCCGTAAGGCTGGTAGCGTGATTTTCGTAGTGGTCATCTTAGTATGGGCGCTTTCGATTCTCCCGCCTGGAGTCGAATATGCAAGCAAGGAAAGCCTGATCGGGCGGCTCGGGACCCTAGTCGCTCCTATATTCAAGCCCGCTGGATTCGGCACTTGGGAGGCCGCGGCTTCCCTATTCTTTGGGATTCTCGCTAAGGAAGTTGTAGTGGGCACGCTGGGTGTGCTTTACGGGGTGGAAGAAGCAGGGCTCGGCGATGCGATAAGACGACACTGGACACCGCTTTCGGCTTATGCATTTATGGTGATGACCCTGATATACATACCCTGCGTTGCCACTATCGGCGCAATTCGGCGCGAAACTAATTCCTGGGGTTGGACAGCCTTCGCTGTCGGCTACAGTCTTATTCTGGGATGGATGATGGCAACTCTAGTATACCAAGGAGGACGGCTTCTGGGGTTGGGTTGAGCCCCGGTTTCCAGCCGCCAAGCTGAAAGGACCTTGACACACTTCCGATGGGGCTTGGTGAGTTGGGGTCGATATGAATTCAGCAGTACCCTGATCACAATTCCAGGCGCTGGCCTCGGGAAATGGAGAGTGACAGGCGTACCATAGGAGAGAAAATAGCATGTGGCCCTGGGTAGATTTTCGTAGACTACACGGAACATATCATGACGTCATTGATTGTTTGGTGACCGCCCTGGAAGCGAAAGATCCATATACCCGGGGCCATTCCCGTCGGGTGGCGGATATGAGTTTAGATTTGGCCCGCAGGGTTGGATTGAAGGGCTCAGCTTTAGAGGTCATACATATTGCCGCCCATATACATGATATTGGTAAGATTGGGGTTCCGGATCAAGTATTACATAAACAGGGCCCTCTGTTCCCCCATGAATGGGCGGCCATCCAGCGTCATCCGGAGATAGGGTACAATATCTTGCATAAATGCCGACATCTAGAACAAATGGCACTGGTGGTATTACACCACCACGAACGCTGGGACGGCAAAGGATATCCCTCCGGATTAAAGGGAGAGGCAATTCCCTTGGGTTCTCGGATTATTGCCCTATGTGACGCAATAGACGCGATGACCTCTGAGCGTCCTTACCGAAAAGCACTTAGCTGGCGAGAGTGTTGGGACGAAGTTATCGCATACAAGGGCGTTCAGTTTGACGCAGTGCTGGTGGAAGCCGCCGAGCAGCTATGGCAGGTTTGGGAAAAAAGATGGCCCAATGCTAGTCGCAGCACGAAGGACGCAGGGTAGAGCCAGATCAAGAAAGGAGATCCGCCAGGCTTTCCTCCAGAGATGTCTGAAAGTCGAAGTACCTCATCCACGTGTCTTCGAGAAAATCGCAACGTGTCTCTTCATCTCGAGAGTAGAGGATAAGCCCACGGGTGGCATGGTATCGAAACTCTACTGGCGCGGTATTTAGTGAATGAACGTCGGCCTGCACCCCCACCAGATGGCTTATCTCAGCGGCCAGTGTGAGGCATAGCTGAAGCTGATCACGGGGGGATATGGAATCCGTGAAATAGATGGCGATATCAACGTCCCGAAACGCTGACTCTTCTATGAAAGAACCGTGTATGTAAGCAAAGACAATCTCGGGATATGATCCTAGGTGATTGCGGATCTGCGATATTATGCGTATCTTGCCTTCAGAGGAGACCGAATGAATTGACTCCTCGAGCCGGTTGGCCTCGTTGGATATCCTGGCGAATCTGTCCGCGTTATCCACTAATCCCCTTCTCCTTTCCTTTGTTATGTGATCTAATTACTTTTTCGACAGCGCTAAGGTAACGGTCTAGGTCCCCAAGGTCCTTTCTCATTATGTCAAGCATGCGCCTGTCATCAATCTCTCCATAGCGATGAACTAGCAGATTTCGGAAGCCAGTCATTGCAGCTAGCTGCCTTGTAAGCCCCTTATCAAGTATACCTTTTTCGGAAAGAAGGATAAAGGCATCCGCGTAGCTGGTCGGTGCCTTCGCAAGCAGCTTGGCACAAAGATGATTTGCGATGTTGGAAGCGGCCTCAATAAGTACGATAAATGCATAACGAGCTGATCTAATAGCCTCACCATTTGTGAGAAATGCCTTGTCATCCCATGAGGCGTAATCTTGGAGTATCACTAGAGCCTCTTTGATGTCGGCTACTTTTTGCCTTATGCGGGCCAGGTTTAATTCACCATAGGGCATATGGCCTACATCCTCCCCTAGGTTCCCTTGTCCTATGTATTAGCGGGATATGCCGCGTATAGCATCTCTATCGAAGCATTTGCTGAGAACCGAGTTAAATTACATCAATTGTCTATGTCTATTACAGATATCTAAAGTATATTTTATCTGGATACATCTGTCAATCATCATATTATCATATAATCTGTCCCCGGACTCGCATCATGTTCTGTAATATTGACATACCCCCTATGGGGATTATAACCGGATATATGCCGGGAGCTTCCAACCTAAGAGTCAAATTAGTATTTGAGAGAGGAACCGGTATTCTTCTCGGAGGTCAGGTTTCAGGCGCCGAAAGTGGTGGAGAACTCATCAATGCCATCAGTGCATGCATACACCAGAAAATGACCGCAGATGATATGGCCACTTTCCAGACAGGAACTCATCCCGCCCTTACAGCCTCGCCAATTGCATATCAACTGGTCAACGCGGCAGAAGTAGCTATTATGCGGATGAAATCTTAAATTGAGAAAGTGAAGGAGCGAAAGAATGCCTGGTAAACAGCTAGACCATTTGAGGATATTGGTATTAGCAGAGGATACTGTTGGTTACGAGCGAGGTCTTTTGGGGCAACACGGAATTTCATTCCTCATTGAGGCGCGGATCGGTGACATTTCAAAGCGAATAGTTGTGGATGTGGGGCAAAACCATATTGCCTTAAGGTATAATATGGATTTTTTGGGGGTTGACCCCGGAAGATATAGATATGATCGTGTTGACCCATTGCCATTATGACCACACAACGGGTCTGGCGTCATTGCCGGCAGACATCGGGAAGCACGACCTACCGGTGATCGCGCACCCTGATATCTTTAGACCGAATTTCTCCATGGATCCTTCTGTATAATTGCGTAATGTCGATGGCATTTCGTATGCCATGAGCTAGAGGCGGGATTTTCCTGATTCCGCCTCTAGGTCTCTAGCACCTCGGATAAATCGGGGGTGACAATTTTTGAAACATATTTTCGGCCCTGTACCCTCAAGGCGATTAGGCTTGTCCCTCGGGATTGATATTATCCCATTTAAGGTCTGTTCATTTGATTGCATATATTGCCAACTTGGTAGGACTACGCAAAAGACGATCCATCGTGGTTCGCTCGTGGATACATACGAGGTCATTTCAGAACTGAAAAAGGCATTGCCCGGAGTGACGGCAAACTATATCACATTTTCAGGATCCGGTGAGCCGACACTCAATTCTGACCTTGGTCTATTCATAAAGGAAGCCAAGGAGTCGAGCTCAATACCAGTCGCAGTTCTCACCAATGGTTCGCTGCTTGGCGATCCCTCTGTTCAGGAAGCGCTGTCGAGAGCTGACTTGGTAATACCATCTGTGGATGCGGCGACACAGGAAGTGTTTGAAAAAATAAATCGACCTTTTCAAGGGCTAAAGATGGATGTCATTCTCGATGGGTTAAGGGCATTCTCTGAAGGCTTCCATGGAAGGCTGTGGATAGAAGTGATGCTGGTCAGAGGCGTGAATGATTCCAAGGACGAGCTGGGAGCGATCGGTTCAGCATTATCGAATATAAAAGCAGAAAAAATCCAGCTCAATACTGTGGAGAGACCTCCTGCTGAATCATTTGCCAGGCCGCTTTCCGAGAATGAGATGGAAAGGGCGAAAAGTTATTTTGATGAGCGCGTGGAGATAATTACGACATTTGTGGACAGGCATGTGATGGATGGGCGATACAGCTATGGCGGTTCGGAGACCCTAACAACGGACCAATCTATATTACTGCAAGAGAGGCGAAAGGCGGTTCTTGAACTCTTGAGACGGCGCCCCTGCACGGCCAGGGACGTCGCGGACGCCCTTGGCTTCAACATCAATGAGGCTTCAAAATACCTGGGAATACTATCGGAGAAGAAGCTCATTGAGTCTGTGAGAACTGCGACTGGGGCTACCTATTTTCGAGAAACAACAGGTAGGTAATTTGAAGATAAAACCCCATCCATTTGTCATTTATACAGGGTTATTTTTATCTCGATTATTGACATATGCTCAAAATTAGGTTATACTATAAACGAGCATAGGATCAATATCAAATCATCAGGAATCCTGGGGGCTATCAAATGGATGAAAAGAATGAGTTGGCCAAGGAAAAACAGAACGAGCTGAGTAACATTGCGCACGTCGTTGCGGTAATGAGTGGCAAGGGCGGTGTCGGTAAATCTTCGGTGACAGCCCTTCTAGCCACGAGCCTCGCGAGGAAGGGATATAAGGTTGGCGTCCTTGATGCCGATATAACTGGTCCGAGCATACCCAAGTTATTCGGTATTCATTCACGTGCCGAAAGCTTTGAGTTTGGAATACTTCCTGCAAAGACCAAGCTCGGAATAGAAGTTATGTCTTTGAACCTTCTGCTGGAGCATGAGGACGATCCTGTCATCTGGCGTGGTCCTCTAATTGCTGGCGCAGTCAAGCAATTCTGGACAGATGTCGTCTGGGGCGACCTGGACTACCTGCTTTTAGATCTCCCGCCAGGCACGGGTGACGCCCCGCTTACCGTGATGCAATCCCTGCCACTGGATGGATTGCTGATAGTATCTTCACCACAAGAACTTGCAATCATGGTAGTGAAAAAGGCTATCAACATGGCCTCCATGATGAAAGTGCCTGTGCTCGGTCTTATCGAAAATATGAGTTATGTTATATGCCCAAAATGCAATGAAATACTAAGAATTTTCGGTCCGAGCAAAGGGGAAGAAGTTGCGAAGGCCGCAGGAATACCATTTTTGGGGGCCTTGCCCATTGATGTCAATCTGGTGGAATTGTGCGATAAAGGAAAAATTGAGAAATATAACAGCTCACTGATAGATAATATCGTTGACCGGGTCGTAACTTTCGACCTGGCACCAACACAGACGGAAAAGGAGGAGTAGGTTATGCCAAGAGGTGACGGTACTGGACCAATGGGATTTGGTCTTATGACGGGAAGAGCGGCGGGATACTGCGCAGGCTATCCTGTTCCGGGGTTCATGAACCCAGTGGGAGGTCGTTGGTTGGGATTTGGACGCGGTTTAGGCCTTGGCAGGGCCCGGGGTTGGAGGCATATGTATTACGCGACCGGCCTGCCGGGGTGGGTAAGGTTTGGATATCCTGCCTGGTCCTGGCATCCGGGCTGGGTCGCCCCAAGTTATCCTGGCGCCTATAGGATTCCAGCCGCTGGAGCGCCATATGCGGGTCAGACAGCCCAACCAGCCGTTGAGCAGGAAACGGAAATCCTTAAAGAACAGGCGGAATACCTTCGTGAATCGCTCAAGGAAATCGAGGAGCGCCTGAAGGATCTTGGAAGTCATGGGAAGGACAAATCGGAAGATGGTAAATAAAGTAATCTCTGCCCGCTGCAACCGAGTAGGACGGGGGCTAGTCGCCCCCTCCTACTCGGTTGCCTAGGGTATATCTAAATTCTGTTGACTCAAATAAGAATAACCTTAGGAGGCAGAGTATATGATTCTAGCCATAACTGCTCAGGGGACGGATCTCGATTCTTCTCTGGTTCCTCGTTTTGGACGATGCAGATATTTCATTCTTGTGGATCTCGAATCTGGCGAGTCTAAAGCCCTCGCTAACCAGGCTGTCACCGAGTCAGGTGGAGCAGGACCCCAGGGCGCTCAATTCCTGGCCGACAACAATGTGGGGGCTGTGATCACAGGGAATGTGGGCCCGAATGCCATGCGGGCGCTCCAGGCAGCAGGAATTAAGGTATACTTGGCAGCTTCGGGAACGGTTCGTGATGCGCTGGAAAGTTACAAAAAAGGCAAACTTGCTCCACTTTCAGAGGCGACTGTGGGGTCACATTCTGGCCTGGGTAGGAATTAGCGAGGAGGATCATTAGCATGATGAAGATTGCTATAGCGACAGATGGCGAAATGGTCGCCGGCCACTTCGGGCGTTGTCCTGAGTATACCATAGTTAGTACAGATGGTGATAATATCGAGAGCTCAGTGGTCATACCTAACCCCGGGCACGAGCCGGGGTTTTTGCCCGGCTATCTCGCTAAATTGGGGGTTTCGTGCATTATAGCAGGCGGCATGGGGCCGAGGGCAGAAGGGCTCTTCCGTGAAAAGGGTATCAAGACAGTAGTAGGTGTATCGGGGCCCGTAAATGAGGTCATCAAGGCTTATCTGGCGGGAAATCTCGAGAGTGGGGAAAGCCTATGTGATCATGGCAATGAGCCTCATGGCGACGGCCATCATTCATGTGGCCGGCACCACAAGGGTGAGTAGCGCGCTAGTATGTGAATACATGATAGTGCGCAATGAGATGCGGTGGTACAAAATGATTTTAGCGGTAGCCAGCGGAAAGGGTGGCACAGGCAAGACCACTGTTGCCGTCAATCTGGCGATCACTCTCGAAAAGATGTTCCCCGTTCAACTCCTGGATTGCGATGTGGAAGAGCCTGATTGTCACCTCTTTCTCCGGCCTGTTTTGAATGGGGAAGAGGCTGTGACCATCTCCGTCCCGGATATTGACGAATCCCGCTGTGACGGGTGCGGAAGGTGCTCAGAAATCTGCGCTTTTCATGCCATTCTTGTGTTAGGAGGCAGAGTCGTCACCTTTCCAGAGCTTTGCCACGGATGTGGTGGGTGCAGTCTATTCTGCCCGTCGGGCGCAATCTCGGAGATGCCCGTCCCAATAGGTGTCGTGGAAAGCGGGAAAGCCGGCGAGATCAATTTCGTCCGGGGACGACTTCGGATAGGCTCGGCTCTCGCTCCGCCGGTGATTAAGGCCGTGAAACGGAATGCTGCGAAGCAGAGGGCCGCGATTTCCAAGGCTTCAGAGCAAAAGATGGCGATTGTCAAGGGTGCAGAGCAGAATGTCACGATTGGCGGCACATGCGGCGAGATGGGGCCGGAAGGAGATACTGTTACCATAATCGATTCCCCGCCGGGCACCTCATGTCCTGTGGTGAATTCCGTGGCAGGCGCCGATTTTTGTCTGCTTGTCACCGAGCCTACACCTTTTGGACTAAATGATCTTACCCTGGCGGTGGGTATGGTAAGAGAACTTCAGGTGCCCTTTGGTGTCGTGGTTAATCGCGTAGGATTGGGTGAATCTCGGATAATCAGGTCATATTGCGAACAGGAGGATATACCAATCTTGCTGGAGATCCCATTTAGCCGAGAATATGCTGGTTGTTATGCGCGGGGAGGACTCCTGGCGGAAGAATTCCCCGAGCTCAGGGAAGCATTTGAAGGGCTCTGGCTGAAGATTGGAGAGATAGTCGAAGATGAAAGAGATAAAGGAGCTTCTCGTTATTAGCGGCAAAGGCGGCACGGGCAAGACCTCAATTGTAGGGGCGTTTGCTGTCCTGGCTAGGGATAAGGTGCTTGCCGATTGCGATGTGGATGCCGCTGACCTCCATCTTCTATTGAAACCTATAATACGGGAGACCCACGAATTTCGTGGTTCCAAGAAAGCTGTGATAGATCAGGAAAAATGCGTTGGGTGCGGCAGGTGCGCCGAGCTCTGCCGTTTTCAGGCCATCACCGGCCCAACGAATGGGCGAACTACGTCTCGGACCGACATGCAGCAGACCGATCATTCCAGGAATAAGAGTAGCGCCCGTGGCAACGATCATGCTGGGGCGGCGGGTCCCGGCACGATCCTATACAAGGTTGACCCAGTCTATTGTGAAGGCTGTGAGGTCTGTTATCATGCCTGTCCGCGGGATGCAATAACAATGGAAGAACGCGTCTCCGGACACTGGTTTATATCTGACACTCCCTATGGACCTATGGTTCACGCCAGGCTCGGAATTGCTGAGGAGAATTCCGGCAAGCTGGTCTCTCAAGTGAGGCAGGCAGCCAGAGCCGTGGCTGAAGAACAGGGGTCGAACTATATCATCATCGACGGGCCGCCAGGGATAGGCTGCCCTGTTATATCCTCCATTTCAGGAGTAGACCTGATCCTTGCGGTTACCGAGCCAACAGTCTCAGGGAAACACGATCTAGAGAGGGTTCTGGAGTTGGCGAGGCACTTCGGCGTGGAGGCCAGGGTATGTATCAACAAATATGACCTTGACGTGGAAAAAGCGGCAGAAATCGAGCGGTACTGCCAGGATGAAGGGGTAAAGGTTGCAGGTAAGATACCCTTTGATGAGGATGCAGTCAAGGCTATAATGAATGGCATGTCTGTGATTGAGTATGGGCAAGGCCCGGTCTCGAGGGCTATGAAGAGTATATGGCAAGAATTGGATTACGATTTGAAGGAATTGGCCCGACAGTGACGAACTATCTCTTAGAAAATCACCTGCGAGGCCCTGGCTTGAGCCATTAAGCTGAAAGTCCACATCGATGCGGATAGGTGCCCCTTTACCTTTACGGAAAGGGGAGAATAGGGAACCAGGTGCGAAGCCTGGACGGACGCGCCACTGTGACCGGGGAGCAACTTCCCTGAATGCCACTCATGTGGGGAAGGCGGGAAGGACGCTTGGATCCGGAAGTCAGGAGACCTGCCTGTCCGTTGTGTTCCGAAGCCTTCGCGGGAAGAGGCAAGGAGATGAAGTCCAATGTTGAAGAAGATAATCAAACGGGATGGGAGAGTGGTAGATTTTGACCAGGAGAGGATAATCAACGCCATCTTCAAGGCAGGAAAAGCGGTCGGCTTTGATGACCGGCGGCTCGCCTACGAGCTCTCCAATGAGGTTGTCGATATCCTTCTGCGCGAATTCGCCGACAAGATACCCGCTGTTGAAGATGTTCAGGATGTCGTCGAGAGAGTATTGATCGAACATGGTCAGGTCAAGACGGCCAAGGCGTACATTCTCTATCGTAAGCAGCACCAGGAACTACGAGACTTCCATAATCTCCTCGTCAATGCCGAAAAGATGGTCGAAGACTACGTAGGCGGCCGGGACTGGCAAGTAAACGAAAATAGCAACATGAATTACTCGCTGCAGGGCTTGAATAATCACCTAATTTCCGCTCTCACATCAAGATACTGGCTGGAAAAGGTCTACCCTGAAGAGATACGAGAAGCCCATAAAGATGGAAGCATTCATATTCATGACCTGAGCCTTCTTGCGCCATATTGTTGCGGATGGAATCTGGCAGACCTGCTGCTGCAGGGGTTCGGCGGCGTAGCCCAAAAGATCGAAAGTGCTCCTGCCAGGCATTTTCGCACGGCGCTCGGCCAGGTAGTCAATTTCTTTTATACACTCCAGGGAGAATCTGCCGGCGCTCAGGCTTTCGCCAATTTCGACACTTACCTTGCGCCTTTTATCGCCTACGATGGCCTGAACTACAAGGAAGTCAAGCAAGCAATCCAAGAGTTCATCTTCAATCTCAACGTGCCGACCCGTGTCGGGTTTCAAACTCCATTCGTCAATATAACTATGGATGTTGTGGTTCCCGGGATACTGGCTGGTGAGCCTGTCATAATCGGCGGCAAGACGCAAAGCGCGCAGTATAGGGAATTCCAGCGCGAGATGGACATGCTCAATACGGCCTTTTGTGAAGTGATGATGGATGGAGACGCTAGAGGAAGGATATTCAGTTTTCCAATCCCGACCTACAATATATCTCCGGAATTCGATTGGGATAGTCCGGTGATCGCAAAGGTCATGGAAATGACAGCGAAATATGGAATCCCTTATTTCGCCAATTTCATCAATTCGGACCTGTCACCGGAAGATGTGCGGAGTATGTGCTGTCGCCTCCGCATTGATAATCGCGAGCTCCGAAGACGCGGCGGCGGGCTGTTCGGGGCGAACCCTCTCACAGGATCCATTGGCGTTGTGACGTTGAATATGCCGCGAATTGGCTATCTCTCTCGGTCAAAGGATGATTTCCTGAACCGGGTAAAAGAGCTTATGGATCTTGCGAAGCAAAGCCTGCTGATCAAGAGGGAAGTCCTTGAGCGGATGACGGAAACGGGTCTCTATCCATATTCGCGCCATTATTTGGATTCCGTGAAGAAACGCTTCGGCAAATACTGGCATAATCATTTTAACACCATCGGCCTGGTTGGGATGAATGAAGCGCTCCTCAACTTCATGGGACGAGATATCACCACCCCGGAAGGGCACCAGTTTGCTATAGAAGTTCTAGATTTCATGCGGCAAGTGTTAGTTGCATACCAGGAAGAAAGCGGGCAGATGTTCAACCTTGAAGCTACCCCAGCCGAAGGCACAGCATACAGGCTGGCCCGGCTGGACCGGCAGGCTTACCCCGATATCGTCACCGCGGGCGAAAGCGAGCCATACTATACGAATTCCACCCAGCTTCCAGTCGACTTCACCGACGATATCTTTGAGGCTCTGGACCTGCAGGAAGAGCTTCAAATAAAGTATACAGGGGGCACGGTGTTTCATGGTTTCATCGGGGAACGAATCGATGACATCGGCGTGATGAAAAAACTCCTCTACAGAGTAATGTCCAATTACAGGGTGCCATATTTCACCATAACGCCCACTTTCAGCATCTGCCCTGAACATGGTTATATGGCGGGCGAACATTCAACCTGTCTCACATGCGGGCGTGAATCCGAGGTATGGAGCAGGGTGGTGGGATTTTACAGGCCGGTTCAGAACTGGAATAAGGGCAAACAGAGCGAGTTCGCCGATCGGAAGGAATATACGATAGGGTAATATGGCAGAAGTATGAAATGCACTGGCTGGGAAGGTTATGTTGGGCCAGCGTAAGTGCTTTCCGACACAACGATGCAAGGTGGTATGCCATACGCTAATAAGAGGCATTCAGAAGACGAGTCTAATAGATTTTCCTGGGAATGTCGCAGCAACGATATTCGTAAGCGGCTGTAATATGCGGTGTCCCTATTGTCACAACAGGGATCTGGTGCTGGAGACCGACGGACTTCCCACCATCTCGGAGGATGAGGTATTAGCTATATTGCGGAAACGAAAAGGTCTCCTTGATGGTATATGCATCACCGGCGGCGAGCCGACTTCGCAGAGCGAGCTTGCCCTATTCATAGACCGCATAAGGGCCTTAGGACTGAAGATAAAATTAGACACCAATGGCTCCAACCCTGCGGTTCTCGGCGAGCTGATAAAGCAGGGCGCATTGGATTATATTGCCATGGATATAAAAGGGCCTAGAGATCGCTATGCGGAGATTACGCGTTCTCGTTTGGATCTGGCTGGCATTGGTGAAGCGATTCGCCTGATAAGAGAAGGCGGCATAGATTATGAATTCAGGACAACAGTCGTTCCTGGCCTCATCGGAGAAGAGGATTTGCTCGAGATAGCTAGATGGATAGAAGGCGCCAGGAAGTATGTGCTTCAGCAATACAAGCCAGGGCCGACCCTTGATCCATCGTTTTCGGATAAATGTCCATATGAGAGGGCATGGTTCAATGATGTTGCTGCCAAATTGGCGCGCTTCTTCGAAATTGTTGAAATACGCGGGATTTCGGCTCTTTAATGGATTATGCCAGGCCGTTAAAAGGTAGTCTGGTTAGTAAGGTATCGCCGGGAATTTTACCATTGTTGGTAGAAATGTGCCGTGGTTCCACTAGTTTCAGGGGCGAGCGAACGAGAAACATGAAGGAATCGTTAGGTACACGGAGAATAAGTATGACAGAAACCTGAAAACGAACCTTGACAACAAAATAGTTTGGAATCTTGCTGGAAGAATCGTTGAATCAATTTTCGCAGCACTGATCATCGCAGTATCATTACAGCTTGTTTCTCATGCGATATCGGGCACTTAATATGGAATATCATCTTCCCGTTCAGGCCGGAGGAAAGGAGGTGAACCCCTGGTTACCGGAGAAGCGGGAGGTTGATAGATACGCAGCAGATTACGCAGCCGGGGGAATTGGTGAGGAAACATGGAGACTCATTAAACACCCCCATCGCACCAACAATCGCAGCAGATGATAAAGCAGTTCAATGAACCAAGGGGGATTTCAGAACATGCGGAAACTAACTGTAGCACTAGTAGCACTGCTGACATGCGCAATAGCCCTTCCAGCAGTTGCAGCACCCAAGGTTGATGTAACTGGATCGCTTGATACCAGCATCAAATTGGATCCCAATGTGAATGGTGAAAGCAAAGTGTTTGGGGAGAGCGACCTGAGGCTCAATCTTGGAATAGGACTCGGAGCGGGTGACGCCATCAAGGCCGTCATCGAGTTCGCTCCAATCAAGTGGGCTCCACTTGGAGCGATCACGGACGAGAATAATCAGATGCTCAACAACGATAAGCCGTTGGGCTCAGATGTTACCGTAAACCCGGGTACTCTCGGCAAACTGACGCCGGCCCAGATCCTCGGCCCTGAGAACGGGCTGACCATCGACAAGGCTTACCTCGAGACGGCCGGCGCCTACTGGCCAGGTGGCCCGCAGGTTGTCACCAGACTCGGTGACCTTGCCGTAGATTATTCGCCATATGTTGCCGCTAAGAGCGCGACAGACGGGGTAATTGAAGGCGCTCAGATGACCGGTATGCCCATAGGACCTGTGACCATAAGCGGGTTCTATGGCTGGGCCCCGGATAATCCTGATGATCCAGTCAGCAATACCATCGTCGTCCGTGGGGCTTCCGCTGGCGCATCTATCCAGGGAGTCGACCTCTCTGGTAGCATGGTCAAGGCGGGAGAGAATCTCTCCTATGTGGGCCAGGCAGCCTTCTCACCGATGCAGAATATGACCATAACTGGCACATACGCCGCTGATGAGGCTCATTCCGCAGCCGCCCGCAAGGTGGAAGGCACCATCACTGGTCTTCCGGTCCTGTCTGGCGTCACCGTGAAGGCTGGATACAGGGACTTCGATTGGGCATTCGATCCGAAGTATCGTGACCGATCGGAGGATGACGATGGCAATTGGACTAACGTTGTCGACCAGAATAGAGGTCAGCGTGGATTCAACGCCGAGGTCTCCACGGCTCTTCATGGCGTCAACCTGACTGGTTCGATCGATCAGCATGAGCAAAGAGAGGATGCGAATGTCATCGGTCAAAGACGCATATTCACAGTCGGAGCTGATACCGAGCTTCGGGGCTTTAAACTCTCTGGCGCATATAAGCTTACCACTTCTAACGTGATATGGACCAATGGCGATAATGCCCAGAATTATGGAGGGCTTGAAGAGGGCCAGAAAGCCGAAGCTCCTGAAGTCACCACTATCGAGCTCGGCGCCGAAAGGACATTCCCGGTCGGCATGCTGGCTATCGACGCTAAATACGGACTCACCCTCAACAGCAACGAGCCTGCCATCCATGATGTCCAGGCATCTACAGTGTTGCCGGTGCCCGTGCTGAACGCAGTCGAGGTAAGCGGCAAGGCTAGACTCAATGGTGAACAACTCAGCTACGTGGCTGGCGCAGGCTATGTCGCTCCCAATGGAATAAAGTTCGCTGTCAACTACAGCAATGGCTACGAAGTCGGGGACGACAGCTATGAAGCAGGTCTGTCGGCGAGTGCTGATCTCAAGGTTGAGTTCTAAACCTGACTGAACGTGGTAGGCGAGGCGCCTTCGGGCGCTTTGCCGATGAAGATGCATGGCCGGGGGCAGAAGCGGCAAATGACGCAGCATGAGATGCAGCAGAGTAGTAGCAGAGAATGAAGCAGGGAAAGTAGCGGAATATCTGCCAATAATTCGGAGCATGTGTTGACTCAATAGACGAGGTAGCTTACGAGAGACTGGCAATAACCGCTTTCGGCCATGCCGCTCGACGTGGTCGGGCGAGATAGTCGAAGCAGAATACGCAACATGGTCTATAGCAACTATCATAACCTGATTCGAAGCAATCACTACATTACAAAAATAGAGCAACGAAACCTCCTCCCTTCTAGCAAGGAGATCCCTTCCTTGCAGAATAGGCCCCGGGTCCTCCCCGGGGCCTTTTGCAACAAATTTTGCTGTTTAGATGCCTTTTGAGGTGGGAAAAAGGAGGATATAGACGGATTGTGTTGAATAGTTTACAATGAGAATGCCAGACGGGGGACAAGGCTTCTCATGGGCGTAATTATCAAGCCGATACGGCGTAATGGTTATGGGCAAGATCTGGTGGCTTGCCCAGTGCGCAAGCGGATTTTCAAATGTTGAAATCCTCCTGCGCACAGATCACCAGAGATCTAGAGGGTTCACTATCTAGGGGGTGAACAGGTAGAATATCGATATCATTTGAGATGGATTTGCGTGTTCATATCATTAGTTTCATATTTTACAGATTTTACAGAACCTCGTAAATTACTAGGGGAGGCAAGAGGATGGCAAGGGTATATCTTGAGCATGTAGTCAAGGCCTTTGGTAATGTCATTGCAGTCAATGACGCCACCCTGGAGATCAAGGATAAAGAGTTTTTGGTACTTGTAGGACCTTCGGGTTGTGGCAAATCCACCACTCTCCGAATGGTGGCGGGCCTTGAAGAAGTAACATCAGGTAATATTTATATCGGTGATACCTTGGTGAATGATGTTCCGCCGAAAGACCGCGATATCGCAATGGTCTTCCAGAATTACGCCCTCTATCCCCATATGGATGTATACAACAACATGGCATTCGGATTGAAGCTCAGGAGGTTCCCAAGGGCGGAGATAGACCGCAGGGTCAAAGAAGCGGCAAGGACGCTGGGCATCGAGAACCTTCTGAACCGTAAACCTAAGGAGCTCTCCGGCGGCCAGCGCCAAAGGGTTGCACTCGGACGAGCCATTGTGCGTGAACCGAAAGTCTTCCTGATGGATGAGCCGTTATCAAACCTCGACGCCAAGTTGCGGGTACAAATGAGATCCGAGCTCAGCAAGCTTCACAATCGTCTCCAGACCACCATCATATATGTAACCCACGATCAGACCGAGGCTATGACGATGGGTGATAGAATCGTCGTCATGAGAGATGGATTCATACAGCAGGTCGGCGCCCCCATGGAAATCTATGAGCATCCAGATAATGTATTCGTCGCAGGGTTTATCGGCAGCCCGGCAATGAACTTCATAGACGCTGTAATTGTCAAAGAGGGCGATGATTACTATGTGGATGCCAAGAGTTTCAAGGTCAAGGTTCCACCTACCCGGTTTGAGAATATAGGTGCATATGTGGGGAAAGAGGTCATTTTCGGCATTCGTCCCGAGGATATAGACGACAGAGAACTGGTCCCCAATCCCCCTGAGGACCGGGTCGTAACAGCATCAGTCGACGTTATGGAGCCTATGGGATCTGAAGTATATCTCTATCTGTCAAGCGGGGACAATTCATTTGTCGCCAGAGTAGATCCCCATACGAGGGCCCGGGATGGCATGACCCATCAGGTTGTTATGAATACCGACAGATGCCATCTCTTTGATCCCAAGACTGAGCGCGCTATAAGGTAGTCCCAGGTTCCATATATCTTATATCTCAACTCGTTTCGGACATTAAGCAGGGGATAGTCGGGAATGATATTTCTGACTATCCCCTTATCGCGCAGGAAGTCGATTCATATTCATAGAGAGTCATAGGAAAGGAGCGAAGCCGCGGTCTTTTCCCCTGCGTCTCAGGCGGTATACTCGCGGCGATTTTTATGCAGCATGATTTTAAGGCCAAAACTGGCGAACTGCCGATTGACCTGGACAACCCCGATTCCATTGCTTCTATGGATGCAGGAGGCATGTTGTCAGCCATTTCCGGATTACCTTCGCAATGCAGGGAGGCCTGGGAGATTGCTTCTACGGTAACGATTCCCGCTGAATATAGGAATCGCGAGAATGTAATCAGCATAGGAATGGGCGGCTCTGCGATAGGCGGGGATCTAGTTCGAACCCTTACTGCATCTGAAATGAATCAGCCTATGACAGTTATTCGTGGCTATGATATTCCAGGTTTCGTGAGTGACAAGACCCTGGCCATATTGTCAAGCTATTCAGGAAATACTGAGGAAACTCTCACAGCCTATGAGTCATGTAATAAGAGGGGAGCCAAGATCGTCGCAATCACGTCCGGGGGAAGGCTTGCTGAATTGGCCCGCAAGGACGGGGTTCCTCTTGTATTGGTGCCATCAGGTCTTCAGCCTCGCGCCGCTCTCGGTTATCTCTTCCTTACTGCCCTGTCGATTGTGCAAAAAGCGGGGTTGGTGACGGATAAATCAGAAGACGTGGAGGAGGCATGTGATGTTCTCGAACAATTGGTAGGCGTTTTGGGGCCATCCTCACCCGCTGAGGTCAACCAGAGCAAGCGCCTAGCCATGCATATGTTCGGGCGCATCCCGGTGATCTATGCGGCCGTAGGATTTCCTGCTGCCGCGGCGCTGAGATGGAAATGCCAAATCAACGAAAACTCCAAGACCCACGCATTCTGGAACGAGATTCCGGAGATGAATCACAATGAAACTGTCGGCTGGAGCGCCCCCGATGAGATTCAAAAGGCCTTGTGTGTGATTTTCTTGAGAGACAAGGGCGAGCACCCTCGTATAGCCAAAAGGTTCGAAATCACGAAGTCCATAGTTAAGGGCGCGTCTTCCATCAATGATGTCCACAGTCTTGGGCGTTCAGAGCTGGCGAGGCTCCTTTCTTTGATCTATGTCGGAGACTTCGCTAGTTTCTATCTGGCTCTTCTGTATGGAGTTGATCCGACTCCAGTCAAAGTGATAGAATTTCTAAAATCCGAACTTGCCAAATGAGAACCGGCGTCAACCCCCCGGACTGAAGTCCGAGGCTTGCGGTAAAATCTAGGCGCAGTCTCACGGTTGACCCGCCTCAGCATCTGAGCCGATGGACAAGGCGACGAGGATGCTACATTATTGGGAGGCATCCTGCGCCAGATTTTGTGAATCAAAGCCATCTTTGCTTCTTTCTAAAGGATGGTCGTAGATGAATCGTTATCGGGGCACATCAACTGAAAGAGCCATGGTATATGGATTATGGTGGGAGGGGAGACCTTTTGTCCAGAGATCTATTTGCAGTAGGGGTTGATCTTGGTGGAACAAAGATAGCCACCGGAGTGACCGATCTTGAGGGCCGTGTGATCCAAAGGATCATAGCCCCCACTGAGCCGGAATACGGCGCGGAACATGTAATCGGCAATATATGTCGGAGCGTAGAAGATGCTATAAGCCGGGCCGGGGTGCCTCGCGACAAGATCGTGGGAATTGGAGTTGGGAGCCCTGGACCTCTTGACCCAAGATCCGGCATCGTGATCTTTGCCCCTAACCTCAAGTGGAAGAATGTCCCCTTGAAGGCGATGATAGAGGCGTCGACAAAGCTACCTGTCTGGGTGGGAAACGACGCCAATCTCGCAGCATTGGGGGAGATGCGATTCGGGGCAGGCAAGGGCTCCAGTAATATGATCTACATAACTGTGAGCACTGGTATCGGGGGCGGTTTGATCATCAATGGCGAGGTATTTGAGGGGACAAGCTTCATAGCCGGCGAGGTCGGCCATATAGTTATCGTGCCAGATGGGCCCAGGTGCGGTTGCGGCAATTATGGCTGCCTGGAGGCCGTTGCTTCAGGGACCGCTATTGCGCGAGTCGCCAGAGAACATGCCCAAGAGGGAATGGCAGAGAAGATACTCTCCCTTGCGGGCGGAGACCCCGACAAGATTTCAGCCAAGATTGTGGCCCAGGCTGCTGACCAGGGTGACGAAGAGGCTATTTCTATATTGAATGAGGCATTTACCTATTTGGGGCTGGGCATTGTGACCTTGCTCAATCTGCTAAATCCTGAGGTGATCGTCATAGGCGGCGGTGTCTCGCAAATCGGCGCCAGGCTTTTCGGCAAGGTGCAAGAGGTGGTATCAAAGCGAGCTATAAAGGCCGCCGTGGATGTAGTGCGCATAGTGCCCTCGGCACTTGGGCAGGATGTTGGACTGGTAGGCGCCGCAGCTCTGGCCATCGATTCAGCGCTAAATCGCTAATGGCTGCATATGCGCAAGACTCGCGAATATCCTTATAACGCGGGTAAATCCCGATGAACGCCCGGCCCGCTCGGGCCGGGATATTTTCGACCGGGAGGGCTGCCAGGTGGTCCTATCCAGCCGTATTAGGGCTTTTGCGATTTTCTGTGTTTTCTGCTTGATCATTTCACACCTACTGATAGTATCAGGCAGCAAGGTGAGCCAAACGGCGAATCCTGAAAGAGGTCCGGAAGTGATCTTTGAGATGGAGGACCCGGCCGGCGACGACTATGGACCGGGCACATATACATATCCTACACATAAAGCTTTCGCGCATCCTGGGCTTTTTGACCTTCTCAAATTCGTCGTCTCTTATGACATTCAGAATATCTATTTTGATTTCACTTTCAAAGAGATCGTCAATCCCTGGAACGCTCCTGAGGGTTTTAGCCACCAATTAGTAGACCTCTACATTGACAATATCCCGGGAGAGGGGCTTGCGCTACCTCTTCGTCCTGGTCCAAATGTGGCATTCTCCCGCCGGAACGCCTGGGATTATAGAATCAAGATCATCGGCTGGGGAGGAACCCGTCTCTATTCTTCGAAGGATGAGAAAGACAGCGACGGGATAAGAAGCGGACTGAGGGTTCACCTGCTGCCGGATAAAAAGACCATACGAGCGGTCGTGCCAATAACTCTGCTCGGGAAGCCCGATCGGATGTGGAGATACTATGTTCTGGTGGGCTCCCAGGATGCCTTTGGAAACGATGATTATCGCCCTGTTATGGAACAGGCTGATAGCTGGTTTTTCGGCGGCGGGCGAGATTCTGATGCAGACCCAAATGTGATAGATCTCCTGGCCGTTGCAGAGGGTCCGCGTTCTCAAGGAGAGATGCTGAGGTCTTACAATCCCAAGACTGGCGCTTTCGCGACCATTTACCCTGTAGGGCCCGGAGCCATGGGCGGTTTTCCTCCGCTATTATTGCCAGCGATACTGGCGGCGCTTTTGATAGTGGGAGCCCTCCTGATCGTCAGGATTCGTCGGGCGCGACAGCAATGATTTGCTGGCCCTGTGACATCATATCGAGCGCAGTTTGCGGGTTGCCGCTCCATTTTCACAGAGCCGCAACCCGCAAGGCATCTAGACAATGCTCACCCTGAGATCATGTGACCCGTCTGGTCGCGCGAACTCATAGAAATAGTAGAATTTGTCCTCATGCGGCACGACCTCTATGTAGCGGAGGGTGCCGGGGCTGTTGGGGGAAGTGAGTATGGGACCACCCGGCGTCAGCCTTTCGAAATGGACGAGGTCAAAGCTTATGGCAAGGCCGGTCTTCTCCTCATAATTATCTTTTACATCGGGTATTCCATCATAGAACGCAGTGAATACCGGTGGCGCGTAGACGATTGACGATATGCGCGTTGCGTATTTGTCCCATCCAGAGTCTCCAGGGGACAGCACATCCCCAATCCATGAGAAATTCACGCCATCCAGGCTTACCGCGAGGCCGGTGCATGACTTGGTTATACCTGTATTGTAAACATCAAATGTCGCATGCATCGCTTTCCTGGTCTCATGGTCGGCGTTTGGCGCTGGCGGAGCATAGCTCAAAAACATGTAGTACTTCCCGCCAACAATCAGAATATATGGATCTTTGACTCCTTCCACTCCTATATCTGCCGCGCAGAGGATCTTGGTGCGTTTGTGGATATCGAATTTTGAGGGGCTTTCGGCTTCCAAGAGATCAATTCGCCATCTGCCGTCTGCGGGATCTACGTAGCTCATGTAAAGCCGGTAAATTCCTCCCGGAGTCTTGACCAACGCAGCCCGTTCCATAGATTCCGTATTAAGGTCTTGTTTGGTGGCTTTCCAGATCTGATTAAGCGTAATTCCATCTTCACTCTCGTAAATGCGGCACTCATAACCCCGTCCCTCACCACGGGGTTTTCTCAGTCTGCAGTAGATATAGAATCTCCGCGTCTCATCATCGTAGATGGCGCTCGGAGCGCCGATCCAGTAGCCATTTCCCTGGCCGGGAGGATCTGCGATTGGCATGCCTGTTTTAGGATTGAAGAGAGGTACAGTGCCGAGCCAGTGTTTGCCATTGCAGCGCAATTCATAAATTCGGTTCATTAGTGGAATCCCTCCGTGAAATCAAGTTTTAATGGTTAATTAGTTTGATATATGAATTTATTCTCCATAACCCGTCAGAATCCTTCTAACTGAGAAAGGCATGGCAGGAGTTTTAACATTTTTTTATTTGCGCCCGAGAAAATCTCAAAATCAAGAAGGGGATTTTGAAGTTATGTAGAAATGAATTCATACGTCGACTTAATTAAATAGTTATTTACTTCAATGATGTAAAGATGTTTGTTTTTGAGTGTATTAATTTGTGCGGCGAACGATCATTTTTCTTTGATTGGAGGGCTAGGCGGTGGCTGTTAGAGTTGGGGTTATAGGATGCGGGAGAATCGCCAGAGGAGCGCACCTTCCGAATTATGCGCGACTGGAGGGGGTGGAAATTGCCGCTCTGTGCGATACAGATGAAAGAGCTTTGAGCGCTGTCGCAGGGCAATATGGTGTAAGTAATATCTTTACCAGGCCGCAAGATCTCCTTGACAAAGGCGGCGTAGACGCAGTAAGCGTTTGTACGCCCAATGTCTACCATAAAGACATAGTGATGGCTGCGCTTAGAAAGAGGAAGCATGTCCTATGCGAAAAGCCTATGGCCATGAATGCCGGAGAGGCTGAGGCCATGTTGGAAGAGGCGAGAAGAACAGGAGTAGTCAATATGGTGAGTTTCACCCATCGCTTCAACCCAACGATGGCTTTTGTAAGAGAGGTCATAGAAGAAGGCAGACTCGGTAGGCTATATCATTTCAGAGTGCTCTGCTCAGTAGAACGCATAATGAACCCTGAGGTCGGGCTGGAGTGGCGGCTGATTCGCGAGCAAACTGGCAGCGGCGCCTTGGGTGATCTAGCGTCTCATATGGTAGATCTATCCACCTTCTTGATGGGGAATTATTCTGGACCCATTATGGAGGTTTCGGGTGTGACGACCATTTTCATTAAGCAGCGCAAGAGGCTCGATGGCTCCGGGTTGGGCGAAGTGACTGCCGATGATGCTGCTGCCTTCATTGCCTCCTATGAGAAGGGAGTTATGGGGGTATTTGAAGTAAGTAGATTTTCACCAGGCCGGGTCCATATTGAAATTGATGGTAGCAAGGGGTCTCTAATCTATGACTCGTCCAGGCCCAATACGGTTTTGGTGAAGCTTGAAGAGTCTTTTGGTGATTACTTCAAAGAATTTAGGCCAGTGGAGGTGCCGAAGTCGTTTCTGGACAGGTTGGGTTACTCGCCCGAAATGTTCTTCAACGAGATCAAGTGTTTCGTCGACGGGGTAAGGGAAGGCGTCCAGGTTAAACCCGATTTCTATGACGGGCTCATATGCCAGAAGGTTCTGGATGCCGTCCTCGCTTCTTCTGAAGAAAAGGTCGCCAAAAGGATCTCATGATTTCATAGAAGATTACTGAAGAATATTGCGCTGGACGCAGCCATCTCAGAGAGGAGAGATTTTCTTGAAAATAGGGGTATGTTTACCGAGTCTTGGTCTACCACTTGAACAGGCTTTGGTTGAGTGCCCAGGATTAGGTATTCGGGGGCTTCAAGTTTGGCCAGTGAAGGAGCTTGCACCAGAGGGCTTGGATTTAGATGCGCGTAAATCTCTCAGAGCAAAGATAGAGGGCCATCAGATGGAGATATGCGCTCTTGGAGGGGGATTGAACCTAATGGTCCCCGACAAGCATAGAGAAAATATAGAGCGTTTTAAGGAATTCCTTGATCTGAGCCGGGATATTGGAAGCGGGATAGTGACGACAGAAAGCAAATCGCCCCCTGCCAATGTATCAATCGATGAGGCCTGGGATCTTTTTATGCGGGGAATACGAGAGATCGCGCTCCACGCGCAAAAGACGGGGACTTACTTTGCAGTAGAACTCGGCCCGGGTTGCTTGATCGATACCCCAGATAAATTCCTGAAACTTGCCGAAGGAGTTAAAAGCCCCAATCTCAAGGTCAATTATGATCCTGGGAATGTAATAATGGCAGGCCTTGATCCGATAGAGGGCCTCCGGACGCTGCGGGAGTTCGTGGTTCATACCCATATGAAGGATGCAGTTTATAGTCCTGGTGGAAAGTATTCTGAAGTCGCTCTCGGCACCGGAGCACTGGATCTTCCAAGGTACATAAAGGAGCTACGTGCCATTGGTTATGATGGATACCTCACCATAGAACGTGAAACAGGGCCGGATCCTGTCGGCGATGTGCGCAGGGCCGTGGGGCTCTTAAGAGAGCTTCTATAGTATTTCGCTTTGGAGCCTCTTTGGATGGTATTTTCCGGGAGGAGGAAGGGGGGATTGATTGCGGCCGAGAGGATTAGGCTATAGGATAGATCGGGGTACAAACTTGCCGCTAATACCTATCGTGTCTGGCATATTTAACTGATAATGCTAAGGATTTCTGAGAGTGGAGGGAAGTAATATATGAAGAATTCAAGAATTTTCAATGGGTTTACGAGAATACGTGTATTGGCCATCACCTGTCTACTTGCGACAACGATCTTGGGCATTATAGGTTTTTATACAGCTGAAGCCGCGCCAAAGGCCCAGATAACCTGGCTATGTCCGGGTGACTTCACTGTGCAAAAGGCCCACCAGAAGATTGTGGATGAATTTAATAAGCGCTTCCCGGATATTAGGGTGAACTACCAGCATGTCACTGTAGGGGCAGATTATATGCCAAAGCTACAGACTATGATAGCCGGTGGTTCTGCTCCAGATATATTTCAGATAGATCCTTGGTACTTTGCAGGTCTGGTAAGAAAAGGAGGTCTCTCAAACCTTCAACCATATGCGGACAAGACAAAAGGATTCGATGAGGGAGATTTCTTCCCCAATTCTCTCGCCGGATTCAAATATAAAGGTGATATCTATGGGATTCCCAGAGAGGGTGGTCCAAGTCTCCTTGCATTCAACAAAGATCTCTTTAAGGCAGCCGGCTTGAAACCTCCTACAGATAGCTGGACCTGGACTGATCTTCTGAATGCCGCGAGAAAGCTCACAAAACGTGATGCCTCCGGGCGCGTTACCCAATATGGGTTCCAGTGGGGACATTGGGCTGAGTGGGTATGGTCAAATGGGGGCGACATTCTTAGCCATGATAATAAAGAATGCGTTCTCGATCAGGCGCCTGCGGTAGAAGCTCTCCAGTGGCTCGCCGACCTGATCCATAAGGAAAAGGTGGCGCCTCCGGTTGAGGCTCTAACTGAACAGAATCCCATTGAGATGTTTATGATGGGCAGGCTCGCTACCCTTGTTACTGTGCGCTCCTTCTGGTACCGGTTAAAGGATGTGAGGTTTGAGTGGGGTATGGAGCTTTTGCCTAAGGGTAAGGCTGGCAGGGTCCCCGTGCTCAACGCCAACGCCCTCTGTGTTTCCTCTTCATCTAAACATCCCGAGGCAGCCTGGACTTTCATCAACTGGGCCCTTGGCGTAGATGGGTGGAATATAAGGTTCGAGGCCGCTCAACAAGCAGGAGTTCCTCAGCGATTATCTGTGACGGCTTCTGAAGGATATTTAAGTAATGGCAATCCGTGGCTCTCGCGTGTAACTAATCAAAAGATAGTAAAGGGCGTCTATGAAGCCAGATTCTTGCCTCTGATCCCGGCATGGTCCGAGATAGAGCGGACGATTACACCTGAACTTGATCTTCTCTGGAGCGGGAAGGCGACAGCGAAAGAGGCCGTCTCCCGGATAAAGCCTGCCGTCGACGCTATCTTGAAGAAACAATAGCAGCGAAATTGCTTCCCTGGCAGGAGGATAAGTTCCTCTGCCAGGGAAGCATGCCAGTCTACGTTTTGGCTTTAACTTTGTTTGTGGAAACTGGAGGGATATGAGCTGATATGATGAATTCGCGTCGGGCTACTGGGCGTCGTAGCAGGCTGATGTTTCGCGAGCATATTGATGGCTGGATCTTTGCGCTTCCATGGCTCCTCGGTTTTGCCATATGGACCCTGGGACCCATGATTGCTTCTCTCATATTTGCCTTTACCGATTACGACATGGTAACCCCACCCAGGTGGATAGGCATGGGCAATCTAAGGGAGCTTATTAGGGACCCGCTGATAGTCCACTCTCTTAAAGTTACAACTCTCTATGCCGTGGCAAGCGTGCCCCTTAATATCTGCCTTGGCCTTATCTTGGCTATGCTACTCAATAGCAAAATCCGTGGGCTCCGGTGGTACAGGACAGGCTATTATCTTCCTTCCGTACTTTCAGGGGTGGCCGCCGCGCTTCTCTGGAGATGGATTTTTTCTCCTGATTTTGGACTATTCAACCTGGTATTATCATGGTTTGGTATAAAGGGACCCGCCTGGCTTGCCGACGAAAGATGGGCACTGCCGGCTTTGGTCATCATGAGCCTGTGGGGCGTCGGGGGCGGCATGATAATCTACCTCGCTGGTCTCCAGGGCATCCCCACAGAGCTATATGAGGCCGCCGAGGTGGATGGAGCGGGACTCTTGGCGAAGACCTTCCATGTGACTATCCCCATGATGAGCCCAGTGATATTCTACCAACTTGTAATGGGTGTCATCGGATCATTACAGGTTTTTACTCAGGGTTATATCATAACTGCGGGTGGCCCGCATAATGCAACCCTTTTCTATATGTTGCATCTCTATCGTAATGCCTTTGAGTATTTCAGGATGGGGTATGCCTCGGTAATGGCCTGGGTACTTTTCTTCTATATTCTGATCTTGACGCTATTCGTATTCAAGTCATCTGCAGCCTGGGTATATTATGAGGGGCAGTTAAGAGGGGGGAGATAACACTATGTCAAGTGACGCCATGTCAATAAGTAATCCAACGCAATCGGCGAGGACGCAAAAACGCCTTAGAAACCCGCTCCATTCCAAACGTATGCGAGGAATCATGGGTGCAATTATTGTTCATCTCGTGCTGTTAACAGGGTTGGTATTCATTCTTATGCCTCTTGCATGGTCGATCTCTACCTCGTTGAAGGAGCCCGGAGCCGTCTTTACCTATCCACCAGAATGGATTCCGAGACCGGTGGTGTGGCGGAATTATATAGACGCATGGACAGTGCTTCCCTTCTTTCGATACCTCTGGAATACGACAATGATCACTACTTTTTCAATAGTGGGGAGATTGCTTGCTTGTTCTCTCGCGGCTTTTGCGTTTTCAAGGCTGCGCTGGCCGGGTAGAGATGTCCTATTTTTTATGATGCTGTCAACCATGATGCTCCCCAGCCAGGTCACACTGATTCCAACATTCATCCTCTTTCGCAAGCTTGGCTGGGTTAATACCTTTTTGCCTCTGATAATTCCTAAATTCTTCGCAGAGCCTTTCTTCACGTTTCTTATGCGCCAGTTTTTCATGACGATACCGATCCAAATGGATGAGGCGGCCAGAATAGATGGTTGCACGAATTTTTCTATTTTTTCGAAGATCATCATGCCCCTCTCTAAACCCGTGTTTATTGCGGTAGCCATTTTCGTGTTCAACGCCAACTGGAATGACTTCTTTGCTCCTCTGATTTATCTTCATGATTCCGACAAGTTTACCCTTGCCCTTGGGTTGAGAGCATTCCAGGGGCAATTCGGTACTGAATGGAATCTGATGATGGCGGCATCTAACCTGGTTCTATTGCCGGTGGTTTTGTTGTTCTTCTTTGCTCAGAAATACTTTATGCAAGGAGTTGTAATTACGGGCCTTAAGGGTTAAGACGTTGCAGGAGGTATGGTAACAATGAAAAAAGTAGCAGTTATCGGAGAACACCTGATCCACAGGTATGTATATCCTTCCTTCTTCAATGGCTTTGATCCGGAGCTTATGGAGAAGAACGGTGGATGGGCGGCTGATCTAGTCAGGGGTAAGACAACAGAGAGTATTGTGCCAGGGGCGAGAATCAATTATATCTGGTGTGGCGACCGCCAGCTGGCTGAGAATCTTGCTGCCACATGCTTCATTGACAATGTTGCGGATCGCTTCGACGAAATGGTTGATGAAGTGGATGCTGTCATGATTCTAGAGGATGATGGGAATCTCCATCTGGGCCTTGCGCGTCCTTACATTGAAAGAGGAAAGGCCGTGTTCTTTGACAAACCATTTGCCTGCACTGCCAGGGATGCTCGGGCCATAGTGGATCTGGCCCGGAAATATGGCGCGAAAATTATCGCTGGATCAGCTCTCAAGTATTCAGTAGAGCTCAATGATCTGTTATCCAGGGTTCCGCAGGATGCCATTAAGAGCGTCTATGTGGCTGGCCCTGGTCAATGGTTAAATTATGGTGTCCATGTCGTGGAGGCGCTCCAGACAATCTTGGGATCTGGCGCCATGAGGGTGCGGAATGTTGGAACAGAAGAAACCGACCTGGTGTGTGTAGATTATCAAGATGGTAGATTTGGGATACTTCAGGTGAGCCGGACTATTTGTCCCGGCTTTAGTATCGTTGCCTGCACCAAGGATAGCGCGGAGTATGTGCAGGTTCAAGATTCTTATCACTTCTACTCAACGCTTGCAAAAGCGATGGGCAAGACATTCGTCGGAGGTGAGGAGCCGTTCCCGCTCGAACGCTATATCGAGACAGCGGAGATCCTGGAGGCAGGGGAAAGATCTCTACGGCTAGGAGGCCTCCCAGTGGACCTTTCTGATCTGGTCTAAGCGCATACTGCCATTCTGCTATGTGAAGACGATACTGACCTTATGTCCCGCTCTGGGAGGCCCGAACGATGCTCATCCCGACGGCATTGATTCCGTCCTTCTTCCTGATCCCTCGAGACGTGGGTTTAATGCGGGTATGCCCGGAGAGGTGCCAAATGCCGCAAATGCGCCGAAGGGATGCCGTCTGCACCCGCGGTGTCCCCATGTTCTGGAAATATGTCGCTCAGTCGCGCCTCCCCTGAAGAACGCGGTAGAGGGACACCTGGTTGCCTGCCATATAGCCATATAGTATACACTGGTAATTGAAGTCAGGATGGTGTATACTGGCTATGTAATCGGGAGGGACCGGAGCGGGTGAAAAGAACCTCATCATGGCGGCGAAGTGTGCAGCTTTTGGCTTTCGGGGTTTTAGTAGCGCAGATCGCTTTTTCAATGGCAGCGCCACTCCTGCCGGTTTATCTTTCGGACCTGGGGCTGAGGAAAAATGTAGCCCTGTGGTCCGGTTTGATTTTTTCCATAAATTCAGTTACCTTTGGCATAATGTCCCCAATTTGGGGGTCTATCTCAGACCGGTATGGGAAGAGGCCGATGATCCTGAGGGCCGGGGTTGGGATGGGCATTACATATGCCCTCATGTCTATGGCTCACGATCATATCCAGCTGTTTCTGCTGCGCGGTCTAAATGGCATGTTGTCAGGTTATATCCCAGCAGTGATAACTTTGGTGACTACCATTGCCCCTGAGGCCCGGCTTGGATGGGCCTTGGGGACAGTCCAATCTGCCAGCGCTATTGGCGTCATAATGGGACCGCTGGTGGGAGGGCTCGCGGCGCAATTTCTTGGCATACGGGCGAGCTTCATCTTCTCGTCCATACTGCTGATTGTTGCTGCCCTCGTTCCCTATTTCTGGGTCGGTGAACCCCCTGTCCAACGTAAAGATCGTATTTCCGTGTCGGCTGATGTCAAGCTTGTACTGGGGATACCTGCTGTTCGCGTCTTCCTTGCGGTGTTCCTCTTTGTGCAGGCAGCGGCCATGGTGGTTCAACCTACCATTCCCCTTTTTGTGGCGGCGATCATGAAATCGGATGCAGGGGTTCCTGTCACCTCAGGTTTAGTTTTCTCATTGGTTGGTATCTCCACAGCCCTGGGATGCCCCCTGATCGCAAAGACGCGGGATTCCCAGTATGGAGCCGTGATGCTGGCAAGCCTGTTCCTTGCTTCAGGGCTTAATCTGATTCAAGGTTTCAGCGCCACCGTATTTGCATTGGCAGTGGCAAGATTCTTATTCGGCTTTGCCAATGCAGGGATCACGGTCTCCGGGAACGTGCTGTTCGCTAGCGCCACTCCAAAGGATGCTCGTGGACGCGCCTTTGGTCTCCTCAATAGTATAACCTCAATCGGAAGCGTCCTTGGACCGATTCTTGGGGGTTTTCTTGGAGAGACTCTTGGGCTCAGGAGTTCGTTTTGGGGTTCCTCTGTTCTCTTCTTTGTTGCGGGAATCCTGGCTGTAACAGGCACCCGTGTCGCCAAAAGGGAGGCACGTCCCACGGTAGCGGAGACTGAGCTGGCCAATAGTAGAGAGTAATCTGCTCGCGCCAACTCCCGAGAGTTTCATTTGACGCGCTGCTACAATATGGAGATCGGAAATAGCGGTCATTTAGGTTGATGAATTCTTTTGCGCATCCTGGCAAATCCTAAAAAGGACAAGGAGGGCCCTGGATGCGTATTTTTATGCTCTCATGGGAATATCCGCCGCGAGTGATCGGAGGTCTGGCGAGGCATGTTCATCAGCTTTCAGCTGCCATGGCGCGGATGGGGCATGATGTGCATGTGTTTACGTGTGGTGAGGTTTCCGATAGCAAGTCTGCTGAATATGGCAATGGAGCCCTGAAAAACGGGAATGGGGCGGTAACATGCGAGGAAGGGGTCACGGTGCATCGAGTCCTTCCCAGCGGCGCGACCCCGAGAGATTTCGTCACATGGGTCATGCAGCTGAATTTCGACCTCCTGGAGGCGGCTATCCGTGAATCAGAAGCAAATGGTCCATGCGAGATAGTCCATGCCCACGATTGGCTTACGGCTTACTCAGCTAAGGCTCTCAAACATGCATATAGAATTCCCTTGGTCGCCACCATTCATGCCACCGAATGGGGACGGAACCATGGCCTTCATAATGACCTCCAGCGCTACATAAGTGACGAGGAATGGTATCTTTGCTACGAGTCATGGCGAGTCATCTGCTGCAGTGATTATATGCGTGGCGAACTAAAATGGGTGTTCCAATTGCCTGAAGACAAAATCCGGGTCATACCCAATGGTGTGGATCCCGAGGAATTTGAGGTGGACTCAGATATAAACCTCAGTGCTTTTCGTTCAAAGTATGCGGCGCCAGATGAGAAAATGATCTTTTTCATAGGTAGGCTGGTCCATGAGAAAGGTGCCCATATCCTTGTGGAGGCAACTCCGAAAATCCTTCACTATTGGGATAAGGCAAAGATTGTAATAGCAGGCAAGGGGCCTCAGGAGGCCTATCTGAAGGAGCGCGCCCAAGCTCTGGGAGTCTCCGGACGTATTTATTTCACCGGTTATGTGGATGACAACACCCGGAATCTACTTTATCGCTGCGCGGACATAGCCGTATTTCCAAGCCTCTATGAGCCGTTTGGGATAACGGCCCTAGAAGCTATGGCATGTGGCGTCCCTGTGGTGGTTTCCGATGTAGGCGGACTCGCTGAAGTAGTCCGGCATGGCCTTACCGGATGGAAGGTCTATGCTGGCAATCCGGGGTCCCTTGCAGATGGAGTCCTGCATCTACTCTATGAACCTAAACTTGCAGACAAGCTGAGACAGAACGCCCTCAAGATCGTGGAATCAAAGTACAACTGGCCTTCGATTGCAGAGGAAACAATAAGGGTCTACCAGGAAATCCTCGACCAATACAACCGCAGTGAATGGTCGAACATCAGAAGGGAGTCCGTACGGACAAACGCGTCAAGAATGGTGGCATATCGGCAATTCATGGGAGACGGGAGATATGCATCCACGTGAGTGTAAGGGCTTTTAATTGCAGGAGGAGATTCGAGTGAAGGCGGTCATAATGGCTGGAGGCAAGGGCACACGACTCCGGCCCCTTACGTACGATATGCCTAAGCCCATGGTGAGAATGGCAAATCGTCCAATGATGGAGCATGTAGTGAGGCTTCTTGCCAGGTCCGGCTTCAGGGACATTATTGTTACGCTTTGTTACCTGCCGGAAAAGATCCAGAGTTATTTCGACACCGGTGAGCGTTTCGGGGTCGATCTGAGATACTCCATTGAAGAGACTGCTCTGGGCACGGCCGGCAGTGTCAAGAAGGTAGAAAAGGATCTTGGCGGCACTTTTCTGGTGATCAGTGGAGATGCGCTGACAGATATCAACCTTGCTCCGGCTATCGAATTCCACCGGTCAAAGGGGGCTATGGCGACGATCCTGCTGACACGGGTCGAAAACCCTCTGGAATATGGGGTCGTTATTACAGAAAAGGATGGCAGGATAAGGCAATTCCTCGAGAAGCCTGGGTGGGGAGAGGTCTTCAGTGATACCGTGAATACAGGCATCTATGTTCTGGAACCAGATGTCCTGGAATATGTTGAGCCCGGGACGCAGTTTGATTTCAGCAAGGACCTTTTCCCATTGCTTCTCAAAAATAGGGCGCCGGTTTTGGGATATGTTGTCGATGGCTACTGGTGTGACGTTGGTACCCTTGATCAATACCGCAAGAGTCATAATGATATCCTGAATTCACATGTGAAAGTGGACATAGATGGCGAACAGATTCAAGAAGGAGTATTTGTGGGGGTAGGGACGCATCTAGATGATGGAGTCAGGATTTCCGGGCCCTGCATAATCGGGTCTGACTGCATTATCGAAAAGGATGTTGAGATCGGCGAGTTCACAGTGATAGGCTCGGGATCGGCTCTGCAAAGGGGGGCTTCCCTCAGGCGAACTATTTTGATGGATAAAGTATATGTTAGCGAAGGCGCAGAACTCAGGGGATGTATAGTAGATAATCGCGTGATGATCAAACCCAGAGCTATGATCCTCGAGGGGGCCGTCATCGGCCACAAAGCCACGATAGGCGAGAAGGCTATAGTAAGGCCTCAAGTAAGGATATGGCCTGAGAAAACTGTCGAGGATGCGGTTACTGTAAGCACAAACCTCATATGGGGCACTCGTTGCTCCAGGCGCCTTTTTGGAGCAAATGGGGTATCAGGTGTCTTGAATGCGGAGATCACCCCTGAATTTGCGGCAAGGCTGGCGGCTGCCTTTGGGTCGGCGATCCCAGCAGGTAAAGATGGAGATCGTGCGGTAGTGGTTTCATGTGACGCTCATGGCCCATCCAGGATGCTGAAACGTGCCATAATAGCGGGCCTTCTGTCATGCGGGGTGGATGTATTCGACCTCGGCCACATCACAACTCCAGTTTCGCGTTACGCGGTCGGCACCCTAGGCGCCCAGGGTGGAATACATATCCGCATGGCTCCCACAGATCCCGGCCAGATTCTTTTTGAGTTTCTGGACTCGATGGGGATAAACATCTCCAGGGGGCTGGAAAGGAATATTGAGACCATCTTCTTCAATGATGATTTCCAGAGGTCTCCTTCAACGCAGATTGGTGAAGTGGCCTTCCTCACAAAAGTGGCAGAACAGTACCTGGAGGGCTTGTTAAGGCAGCTCAACGTGGATGCCATACGACAGAGAAGATTCAAAGTAGCCGTGGATTATGATCCCGGAAGTCTTTCCCTGTTACTCCCCTCGTTTTTTGAGAGGCTGGGGTGTGAGGTGGTAATGGTTGGAGGTGCGATGGGGCAGACTGCCTCTGCCAAGACGGCACCGGAGATCAGGGAGGCCCTTTCCGGCATAAAGAAGCTGGTCAAGGATACAAGTGGGGATGTTGGAGTAGTGGTTGACAACAACGCTGAGAGGCTGTTGCTGGTGGATGAACTTGGCCGCGAAATAGCGGAAGATACCCTCTTGGTTTTGATGTCCATACTTTCATTCAAGGCAGGCGAAGGCTCGAGAGTAGCGGTGCCTGTCACAGCGCCAGGAGTCATAGAGACCCTTGCCAAGGTTTACAAAGGCCAGGTTATACGAACCAAGGCCGATCCTCGATCTATCATGGAAAAGACTATCGAACAGAGGATTTTCATAAGCGATCATCAGGGTCCGCCGACGTTCCAGCCAGCATTTGACGCGTTGATGATGTTCGGGAAGGTCCTGGAAGTTTTGGCAGAAGAGAAGCTGACACTATCCAGCCTTGTCAGCATGATTCCCGAATTTTACATGAGCAAGAGCTCGATTGGGTGTCCATGGGAATCCAAGGGTAAGATAATGCGGACTCTGATTGAAAACACAGATGTGAATTCGGTGGAGCTCATAGACGGGGTCAAGATCCACCAGGAGCGGGGGTGGGCGCTTGTCTTGCCGGATTCCGACCACCCCGAACTGCATATTGTTAGTGAGGCGCAAAGCCCGGACGAGGCGGCCGCTCTCCAGAACCTCATCATGTCCAAGATCTCGGAAATACAACAAAAAGACCAACCCTGATCATTGGGCAGCAGCCAACGGGGTATAGACGCGATAGTCGATGTCGGGAAAGATGTTATCCAGCCATTCCACATGAGCCAGCCATGATTCATCTATTGAATTCGATTTGATATCATCATAAAGCTTGATGAACCTTCCCACGTGGTCGCGAGTCCTCTTTATCGCATATGGCACGGTGGTGCCGGTTTTCATAATGAAGGCCCAGTCGCTGCTTTGGGCAAGGAGCAACTCCCGGGCAGCCTGATTTAGGGCGCGCCTCAAAACTCCATTTGCATCCGGGTATTCTCTCGCCAACTCTATCATCCGCTCGGCGGCTTTGTGAAGGTGCCTGTAGATCCAGTCATTACTTCCCTCGAGCCATACTTCGTTATATCCTTTATACCCCCAACTCGAGAGGGATGGTGTGGACTTTTGATTCCGAGGATTGAGCTTTAGATAATCGCCTGGGGTGGTCAACTCAACGATGTGCTGGTCGAATGCCATTTTCCTGATGAGAAGATCAAGCCATTCTATTCCTTCAAACCACCAATGGCCGAATAGTTCCGCGTCGTAAGGGGCGGTTACGATGGGTTTCCTATCAATGACAGAAAATAAGTATTCGACTTGCCGTTCCCGGTTGAACATGAAATTCCCAGCATGGATTGCCGCCTTATTGAGCGCCCATTCTCTCCGGTATGGAAGCTTATCCTCGGTTTTCCCCGTGATTCGATAATACTTTATTCCAGTCTGAACTCTGAGCCCTCCCGGCAGGTAAGGCTTTAGATAATCATAATCAAGCTCGTATCCAATATCCCGGTAGAATTCCCTATAGTCAAAGTCGCCAGGATAGCCTTCCCGCGCGCTCCATACTTGTTTCGAGGATTCCATATCCCGTCCGAAGGCCGCCACCCCTGAGTCACAATAGATCGGGGCATAGACACCATAGCGCGGCCTGGGGGATGCGAACAGCACGCCATGTGAATCTGTAAAGAAATACCTTATCCCCTCATCTTTGAGAAATCTATCGTCCCCCGGATTATACCCGCATTCAGGAAGCCAGAAGCCGACCGGTCTCATGTCAAATGTGCGCTCAAAGAGATCAATGGCTATCTTTATTTGGGCGCGGACAGCGTCCTTATGTATTTCCATGAGGGGCAGATATCCATGGGTTGCCGCAGTAGTTATGAGCTCTAGCACTCCTAATCTCGCTAGGCGCTGAAATCCGAGCAGTATATCTCCGCCATACTGTTTTTCATAAATGTCACGAGTCTCATAGAACTTATCCCTATACATTTGGGCATTTTCATTGAATTCAGGAAGCCAACGAGTTCTATCGACTTCACGCTCGGCAAGCTCGATGAGCCTATTCAAATGGCGGAGGTACCGTTCTTGAAGCAGCGGGTCCTTCAACATTAATATGAGAGGCGGCGATATGGAGAGGGTCAGCTTGAATCTGACGCCATCCCTAACTAGACCATTCAACATTTTGAGCAGGGGCACATATGATTCTGTAATTGCCTCGAAAAGCCAAAGTTCCTCCAAATACTCCGGAAATTCTGGATGCCTTACGTAGGGCAGGTGAGCATGCAAAACAAGCGCTAGATATCCCTGGCTCATCCAAATCCCCTCCCTTTCCCTTATGTCGTTTTTCTTTCGATGGTTGTGGTTATGCGACGGCATTCCGCGCCATCCGAGGACTTTGCTTCTATTGGAACCACCTGAACTCCATCCGGGAGAGCGAATCTAACGGAAAAAGTCCCGTCAGGCCTCAGTTTCGCGGGAACGCCTTGAATCGTCAGACTAGCTTGAGGGTCTGTAGCGCCGTGAATTATAACCTCGACATCGGCCCTTAGCCAGAACCCCCGTTTTCTCTCGGGGAATGCGAGACCTGGGCTCGATATACTGCTTACAGCTTCCGATCCCATCAGAAGCTCTCTGAGTTCCTTGCTTTCAACCCATTCTCGTGCGAATTCTGGAGAGCTTGGTCCCATTCTGAGCGTTGGTCTCACCGTTCGCTCGAGAGCCTCTATCGTCATCCATTCCTCATCGAACTTCTCCGACATTCCATCGCGGGGCGTGTTCACAATATTGGAACGCGCAAGCAGGATGAAGCTGCCATCAGATACCTTGAGACCTAGGTCGACGCAATAGGAACGGTTGGGCCTATCCACATTGATATACCAATTGTTGGCGTCATTATTCAGATGAATATCAAAAGAATACCATGAATTAGTGCCATCAAAATCAAGGTTTGTAACATCATGCACCCTGAGGACCTTTTGGGATTGTTGAAGGCCTGCCGGGGAGACCTTCCTCTCTACTTCCATCAGCGATTCATGTGCGATTTCCCAGTAAGCATGAAGCCAGTAAGGGTCTCGCACCATCAAGACAACCCTTGTTTCACCATAACCAGGAGGAAGGTCATATTGGGTAGCGAGCTGATAGGTGGGCTGGAACGTATCCAGGGACGGAATCCTCGATAGAGTCATTTCGCTTGGTTCCACGACACTCTGCTCAGAAATTGGTCCACCTAACTGTATTTCAGCCATTTCCGCGGCATGGGCCTGGCGCGGGCGTTCATGCAATTGGCCCTGGCGCTCGAGATCGTCGGCTACATCTTGGGCCAGGTCTTCGGGCGTGATTTGATTCTCTTGATCATTTGCTCCCCTTGCCTCTGGTGTCACATTGCCAACCTCCCAAAAACAACCGCCTTACCCTTGAGCACGCGGGCAAAGGCCCGTATCTAGATTCGGCCGGAAGGCGAAAATTGCCAAGATGATGCACTAAACAGCTAAAATATAGTATTACTTTGAGGCCAAGAATTTATGTGATTGACGGCCCTTCGCGGATTCTACGGACGAAATTGATTCAGTGACCTTCATCGAATTATGCTATAATTATTTGTTGGCTGAGTTCGGATTTAGTCTGCCATAAAAACGAAATCTTGTTCATGTCGGCATTTCAGGGAGATATTCTGCCAGACACAAAGGTATCTGCGCAGCAACGAAGGGGGCAATATCGATGGGAAAGGCTTCGGCAAAAAGGGTTATACTAAAGGGCAAGGATGTGATCACCCCCGAAGGAGTTATTACTGATGGATTCATTGAAATCGCGGACGGAACCATAACCAGGGTGGGATCAGCTGGCGAATACCGGGCGATGGCTGCCTGGGGGCAGGAAGACGTGGAAATAATGGATGAAACGGGGAAGATAATTTCCCCAGGCTTTATTGATATTCACGTTCATGGTGGTGGAGGGCATGAATTTTCAGAGGGGACTCTTGATGCCATTGAGGCTGCCGTCAGAGCCCACGCTCAGCATGGAACGACTGCTCTCCTGGCGACCCCGGCATCGCTCCCACAGGATAAGCTGGCGAATTGCGCCAGGGCGGTCAAAGAGGCCATGGGGCGCGATCTAAAGGGGGCGCAAATCCTCGGGATGCATCTCGAGGGGCCTTGGCTCAATCCCACCAAAAAGGGCGCTCAGGATCCCGAGGCCATCCGTCGTCCTGATATCCGTGAATTTGAAGAGATCTGGGATGCAAGCGGGAATAGCGTGCGCCATGTCACCATGGCTCCCGAAGTGGTGGGTGGCTTCGAGATGATCCGGGTGCTGAAAGAACGAGGGATTACCATATCTGCCGGGCATTCGGCGGCGAGCTATGAACAGGTATTGAATGCCATCAAATGCGGCCTTACTCATACTACTCATGCATTTAATGGGATGGTCCCGTTGCATCATAGAGATCCCGGCCTGGTCGGCGCTGTCCTGACCCGAGATGAGCTTACCACGGAGATGATAGTAGATGGCTTCCATCTTCATGCAGCTATTGTGAATTTGCTTTACCGCTGCAAGGGACGGGAGAGGCTAGCCCTGGTCACTGATTCTATCATGGCGGCTGGAATGCCTGAAGGGACATATCATCTTGCCGGGCTCAAGGTTAAGCTCAGCGGCGACGGATCTGTGCGCCTTGCGGATGGCACCCTGGCAGGCAGCATCCTCACTATGGACAGGGCAGTGTCTAACACTGCAAAATTCCTGGGGGTTCCTATCCATGATGTGATTCCCATGGCATCGATAGTCCCGGCTAGGATCATCGGGGTGGACAATAAGAAGGGGTCTTTGGAGGTTGGCAAGGACGCGGACATTGTCGTTCTTGATGATGATGGGACCGTGCATAAGACCATAGTAAGGGGGCAGGTAGTCTATAGCGCCTGACTCGAGACATTTCTATATCATTGCGGATTTCCACACCCATACAACATATAGCCATGGCAAGGGGAGTGTTGAAGACAATGTTCGGGCCGGCCGCGAGCGAGGGCTTAGATTCGTGGGGATCGCTGACCATGGCCCTGCTAACCTTTTCGGAATCGGCGTGAAGGACCTGGATGCGTATCAGGATATCAGGCGAGAGGCAGAAAGGTGCAACCTCAAGTATGGCGATGTGGAAGCTCTGACATGCGCTGAGGCTAATATCATCACCAGAGATGGCGACCTGGATGTGCCGCTGGCCGTCGCAAGGAATCTAGATGTGGTCCTTGCTGGTCTACATGTGATGATCAGGGGCAAGACGGCGAGTGACAGCTGGGTTCTTGCCGGCAGGAATTTCATTGCGCGCTATAGCAGGTGGCTGAGACGGCGGGCGCGTGTCGACAATACCAAAGCAGTCATCGAGGCGGTTATGAAGAATCCCATCGATGTGATTACACATCCGGATTTTGGTGTTTCAATTGATACGGAGGAATTAGCCAGTGCCTGCGCCAGGACCGGGGCCGCCCTCGAGATAAACGCAAGGCATGCAAGTTCGAGCGAAGACTTCATCAAGACGGCCGCTAAGCAAGGTGTGTTGTTTTGTGTCGGGAGTGACGCCCATTGTCCTGAGGAGGTGGGCGATCTGGAATGTGCCTTACATGCCGCAGCAAGATCTGGTCTTGCGAGTGACCGGATAGTGAATTCGGCGGAAACTTTTGGGGAGAGGAAGGTCAACTGGAGGAACAAATGGTGGAAAAAGGTCGATTTGTGATCATCACGGGCCTTTCCGGCGCAGGGAAGAGCGAGGCTATGCACGCCTTTGAGGATTTAGGCTATTTCTGCATAGATAACCTACCTGCCAACCTGATTCCTAAATTTGCGGAGCTTTATAACCAGTCGCGGGGCAGAGTCTCACGAGTTGCCCTGGTGGTTGACATCCGGGGACGAGAATTCTTTTCCAGCTTCCTTGACGCCCTCGATGAACTCGGAAAAATGGGCATTGAATACGAAGTGTTATTCTTGGAGGCATCTCCGGAGGTGCTCGTGCGACGTTTCAAAGAGACACGGCGCAGGCATCCTTTGGCGGGAGAAGGCAGCATACTCGAAGGAATAAGGGCTGAAAGGGAGAGACTTGGAGAAATTCGAGGGAGAGCAGATCATATCACAGATACATCCAGCCTGACGGCAAAGCAGTTGAGAGAGAAAATCCAGGCGGTGTATGGGGACACGTCCCAGAAGGGCCGGATCACGATTTCCATCATTTCTTTTGGCTTCAAATACGGGCTCCCATTGGACTGTGATCTGGTTTTTGATTGCCGCTTTCTGCCAAATCCATATTATGAGAAATCGCTTTCTTCGCTTACGGGCTTGGATGATCTGGTGAAACAATATGTCATGAAGAGCCCTGTGGCAGTGAAATTCCGGCAGAAACTCCATGATTTCGTTGATTTCCTATTGCCCCATTATGTCGAAGAGGGCAAGACGCATCTGGTTATAGGCATAGGATGCACCGGGGGCAGGCACAGGTCTGTTGTTCTGGCGGAGGAATTGTCGAGATTCCTCCGTGAAGGTGGATATACTGTCTCCGTAGAGCACAGGGATCTGGCAAATGATGCCCCGGCAAGGCAGGAGAAATCAGGGTAGCGAGTTTCCGGCATTATCATATGATATTGTGGATCTCTTGATATTGTAGAGCTGTGTGGGGGAGGTGTATGGTCTCTGAGGAACCTTGAAGTTGGACCAAGAATAGTCGCGATAGGTGGCGGGACAGGGTTGTCCACGCTGCTCAGGGGCTTGAAGGAATATACCAGCAATATTACCGCTATTGTCACGGTGGCAGATGATGGGGGAAGTTCTGGGCGGCTTCGCCGTGAGATGGGCGTTTTGCCGCCGGGGGATATTCGTAACTGCCTTGTAGCGCTGGCCGACGCGGAATCTTTGATGCAGCAGCTCTTCCAGTACAGATTCGGTGACGATGGTCCGCCGGGCCTGGCAGGGCATAATTTCGGAAATCTCTTCATCGCGACCATGAGCGAGGTCACAGGAGATTTCGAGCTAGCCATCAAGGAATCGAGCCGTGTTCTGGCGGTTCGAGGTCAGGTGCTGCCGTCGACGCTATCGCAAGTGGTGCTTGTAGCGGAACTGGAAGATGGTTCTAGCGTCAAAGGGGAATCCATGATATCAAAATGTTTTCGCAGGATCAGGAGGATCAGGCTCGAACCAGAAGACGTGGAACCTCTCCCAGAGGCTTTGGACGCCATTAGAGCGGCGGATATGATCGTGCTCGGCCCGGGAAGCTTGTATACCAGCGTATTGCCCAACCTCATGGTCAAGGGCATACGGGATGCCATCAAGGAAGTCGCGGCGCTCAAGGTTTATGTTTCAAATGTGATGACTCAACCAGGTGAAACTGACCATTTCACCGCCCGAGATCACGTCAGCGCTATTTGCGAACATATTGGACCAGGTGTCCTGGATTATGCAGTTGTGAATGTGGGGATCATCCCACTCCATTTGCTGGAGAAATATAGACTCGAAGGAGCCGAACCCGTGCTGCCCGATGTAGATGCAATATCCTCCATGGGAATCCGTGTCATAGAAGGAGACTTCGTCTGCCAAAATCATGTGGTGCGGCATGACCCGTTGAAACTTGCTGAAGTCATAGTTGGTCTCACCAAGCGCGCAGATGATTATAGATTAGCACAGAACCTATGATGGCCAGTATGTCCGCCATGATGCCAAGCGCCAGGGTATGTCGGACTTTTTTTATTCCTACCGCTCCAAAATATATGGTAACGACGTAAAAGGTGGTCTCGCAGCTCGATTGGATCATTGAGGCCATCATGCCTATTGGCGAGTCCGGTCCGTGTGTCTTGAAGATGTCGACGAGCGCTCCAAGCGATCCTGTCGCTGACAATGGCCGGATTATCATAAGGGGCAGGAGTTCCGGCGGCATTCCCAGTAGCGAGACAATGGGCGCGAGGAGCTTTGCTATGAAAGGCAGCGCCCCTGAGGACCGAAACATGCCTATAGCTACAAACATCGCTATGAGGTAGGGCGCTATCCTGGCCGCGGCCATGAGTCCTTCCTTCGCGCCTTCAACGAACGTCTCATAGACCCTGATCCCCCTTAAATACCCAAACAGGCAGATGCCCAGTATCATTACAGGGATCATTATAGATGATATGATCTGAATAAGTATGATCACTGCGGGATCACCTTCTTTTGGAAATAGCTCGCAAAATCGCGTCTATGGTGAGGGTTGTGATCATCACCATGGATGTGAGAAAGATGATTGGTCCAACTATGCTTGTGGGCCTGGCGGAACCATTCTGCGCTCTGATGGCTATAACTGTTGTCGGCGCGAGGACTATTCCGGTGAGGGTCAATGCAACGAACGTGCACATGGGATAGGTAGCTGTGGTCTTGTCCTTGTTTAGCTCCTGCAATTTCTCCATTGCCCTCAAGCCCAGGGGAGTAGCAGCATTTCCCATCCCCAATAGATTTGCGACAACACTCAAGGTGATAGCCGCTATTGCAGGATGGTCTCGAGGGATGTCGGGGAACAGGCGGGACATGATTGGCCTCATCACAGTGGAGATTATATCCGCCATCCCCGACTCTTCAGCTATCTTCATCACACCCGACCAGAGCGCCATGACTCCCACGAGATTCAAAACAAGGTTGACGGCGCTTTGCGCTGAATCCAGGATAGCCTCTGTGAGCGTGTTCCCCCCGTCTCGCAAAAGCCCTGCTATCCCCCCGACCACTATCATGAGCAGCCAAACGATATTGACCATAATTCGTCCCCTCATAAGTGTGATAGTGAAGCGGGTTCCGGTTTCAATTATGTTTATTCCTGCTGTGAGGGAGGATATGCTTCTATGATACAATACTGATGGAGGGTATGCGCGTGCAGTTTTCTTTGGATGTTCGCCATGAGTTATCAAGAATCTTGCCTGACCGCCGTTGCTGTAGATTGGCTGAGATGTCCGCCATTCTTCGCGGCGCGGGAAGCCTTGTGGTTTCCGGGAGCGGCGGTCTTTTCCTTGTCATAGCTTTAAATGATGCTGCCGTGGCTCGAAAGATGGTGAGGCTCATCAAAGGCGCTTTGGGGGTGGAGCCGGAGATAGCAGCGGAGAAAAGCCCAACTGGGCGCAGGATTCGCAGGTATGTCATCAGGATAGCGGTCGAGACTGGCATGAGGACCATGCTAAGGCGGCTTGGGATAGAAAAACAGATATCAGGGTCTAGACCTCTCATGAAATCAGGCCTTCTTCGTAATAAATGCTGCAGGAGAGCCTATCTCAGGGGGGTCTTCCTAGCTTGTGGATATGTGGCTGACCCCGAGAGGGGTTACCACTTGGAGATGACCATATTCTCTGACCGCTATGCAGAGGAGATAAGGGCACTTTTGGCCTCCCTCGACCTTGAAGCTGGATCATCAGTGAGAGGGGGATTGCACGTGGTGTACCTTAAAGGCTCTGAGGCGATCTTTGAGCTCCTGGCGATGATGGGAGCACATAATTCGGCATTGAGACTGCAGAGTGTCCGGGTAGACAGGAGTATCAGAAATGATGTAAACCGGCTGGTGAATTGTGATACCGGAAATGTGTCAAGGATCGTCGAGAGCGCCATGAAACAAGTCGAAGCCATAAAGCTCATCCAAGAACATATTGGGCTTGGAAAACTAAAGCCGGCTCTCAAGGAAATCGCCCAGCTCAGATTGATGTACCCCGAATCCAGCCTGAACGAGCTCGTAGAGCTGCTCGGCCGTAAGATTTCAAAATCAGGAGTTGAACACAGGTTGAGGCGAATACTTCAGCTGGCAGAGAAGCTCAAGCATGATGCCACGGGGCATTCAGAAGTAGGCGAGGCTGGAGATGCCGGGGCTTCCATGGATTGTGGATCGCGGCCGTGACCCGGACATAGAAAGGAGATACAGCGCTTTGCTAGAATATATTAATATAAGGGAGAGGTGATGAGGCAAATGCGGATTGGACAGGAATTAGCCTTGAAGCAGATTCCGAAACTGGTCATGACGCCAGAATTGAGGCAGGCGATTACTGTCTTGCAATTGCCCATCATGGATCTTCGTCAATACATCGAAGGTCAGCTGCTGGAGAACCCATTGCTGGAGATTGAAGATCAGGAGCCGTCCGACATCAGTGGGGAACCGGAAGGTCTAACAGAATCTACCGACTTTTCCGCTACCCCCCAGGACAAAGACTTGGACCCCCAGGAGCGGCAGGACGATAAATCTGCTGACATCGATTGGGAGCAATACTTCGCTGATTCTAGCGATGTGGGCTATCGTGAGACTTTTCCATCTGGTTTTGCTGATAAAGATGACACCTCCTTTGAAAACATGGCTACATCCCCACTTTCTCTACATGATCACTTGATGCTCCAGCTTCGCCTTGCTTGCTCTGGGAGAGATTTCACTATCGGCGAATTTATCATCGGAAATATCGACGATGATGGGTATCTGCGCTCAGGTATAGAAGAGATTGCTAGCATGTGCGGAGCGAGCCCCGACCAGGTAATTCATGTGCTTAGGTTGATCCAGTCTTTTGAACCCTCTGGTGTCGGTGCGAGAAATATCGCCGAATGCCTGCTCCTGCAGGTGCGCACCCTGGATCTCGACCCCGGACTTTTGCGATTGGCCGAAGCTGTCATACAAGGCCATCTCGAGGATTTAGCCTATGGGAGATATCACAAGATAGCTGAATCTCTCGGTATCTCGGTTCAAGATGCCCAGAAGGCAGGCGATCTGGTGAGGACCTTGGATCCCAAGCCTGGCAGAGAATTCGGAGGGACTCAGGGCACGAATTATATCATCCCGGATGTCATCATTCAGCGAGTCGGCCGTGAATATGTTGTAATCGTAAACGATCAGGCTGTTCCAAAGCTCACATTGAGCGCGACATATCGCCGGCTTTTACGTTCGCCTGATGAATATGGAGAGGTCGTGTCGGATTTCATAAAGGCGAAACTCAACTCCGCCATGTGGCTCTTAAAGAGTATCGAACGCCGCAGGCTTACGCTCCAGAGAGTTACGGAATGCATCGTGAAGTTTCAGAGGAAATTTCTTGAATATGGCATTGAATATCTGAGACCGCTTACTCTTCGTGAAGTGGCTGATGCTGTCGGTGTCCATGAATCCACCGTCAGCAGGGCTACTAGTGGCAAATATGCGGAAACCCCGCAAGGCACCTTCAGCTTCCGATTCTTTTTTGCAAGTGGGGTATCCACCGCGTTGGGGGATGGCGCCGCTGCGGGGAGCGTCAAGAAGCGGATTAAAGAGCTCATTGAACAAGAAGATGCTAGAAACCCTCTCTCTGATCAGGACATAACAGATGAACTCAGAAAGGCAGGGGTGATGATTTCCCGGCGAACGGTGGCTAAATATCGTGAGGAGCTGGGGATACCCGCTTCGAGCAAGAGGCGCAGATATTGATCAGCCTGGAGTCCGTCATACTTTCGCTCTATCAGGCTGAGGTCATATGGTTCCGGCATGTAGAGGAGCATGTGAAGGAAAGGAATTTATTCAATTCCGGAAGGAATTTCGCAGTCTCCCTCGAATAGTAATTTATGTTGAAGTCGAAAGCCCCTGGGAAGTTTTTTTATGCATCGACTGGGACATTATAGGATATGGGGGGACATTTGAAGTCCCAATATGTAATTCCTGGAGAGAAGTTATTTGGGCGATCTTGGTAGGCTTGTTGCAATTCAGCATAAAATAGCTCCCGAGTTGAGTGAGGTTGTCGAAAGACGATATTCTGTTTTGCGACAGACTCATTTTGCGCAACCTATTGGGAGGAGGACCCTTGCGCAATATACAGGTTATGGCGAGCGAAAGGTCCGCGCAGATATAGCATTCCTGAAGGAACAGGGCCTTGTGAGGGTTGATCCGGCGGGCATTATGCTGACTCAGGAAGGGGAGGATGCTCTCACCATTCTCGCGGACTATGTAAGGGAACTCAGAGGACTGGCTAATCTGGAGGAGGAAATCTCCAGAAGGCTTTCGGTCGAAAAAGTCGTTGTAGTATTTGGAGATTCCGATCAGGATCCTTCTGTAAAGAGGGACATGGGCCGGGTTGCTGCGAAGCTGCTCCGTGAAATGATCCGGGATGATGATATAGTTTCGGTCGGCGGGGGCACCACAATGGCAGAGGTGGCGTCTGCTTTATTGCGGCCGTGGAACAAAAAGGGTGTCATCTTCGTGCCCGCTCGCGGAAGCCTGGGAGATGATGTGGAGATCCAGGCAGACACCGTCGCGGCAGCCATGGCTAAAAATGTTGGTGTGGGCCATCGTTTGCTGGCCGTGCCTGACGATCTTGCGGCTGAGACCTTGTTGAAGATATGTGATGAGCCCAGGATCAAGGAGATACTGGATATCATTCGCCGCGCGAGAATAGTCGTTCATGGAATAGGCACGGTTGACGAGATGGCAAGAAGACGCCGTCTTCCTGAAGACGAGATTCGGCTATTGAAGGAGAGGGGCGCGGTGGCCGAGATGTTCGGGTACTACTTCAATGCATCGGGGGATGTGGTACATGTGACTCCAAGCATGGGGCTCAGACCCGAAGATCTTATAGAAAAGCAGGTTATGGCCGTCGCTGGTGGCGCAAAAAAGGCCGCAGCTATAGCAGCTGTAATGGCCAACCATCCGAGGCAAACCCTCATAACTGACGAGGGCGCCGCGAAGGCCATTATCGGGACATCATGATCATGTCCGGTATATTCGGAAGGGAGGAATAAATATGGCTACAAAGGTAGGAATCAATGGTTTCGGAAGAATAGGGAGGATAGTGTTTAGAGCCGCGATGGGGAATCCAAATCTAGACATTGTCGCGGTGAACGATCTTGCTGACCCAAAGACCAATGCCCATCTTTTGAAGTATGACTCGGTACATGGGATTCTGAATGCTGATGTAGTGGCCAAAGACGATGCTCTGGTAGTGAATGGGAAGGAAGTAAAGGTACTTTCTGAGAAAGATCCCGCGAAGCTTCCATGGAAAGACCTGGGGGTCGAAGTGGTCATAGAGTCAACCGGTATATTTACTGATGGCACAAAAGCAAAGGCTCATCTGGATGCAGGGGCCAAGAAGGTTATAATCAGTGCGCCTGCAAAGAATGAGGACGTCACCATTGTCATGGGGGTCAATGACGGAGTATATGATCCGGCCAAGCATAACATCATCTCCAACGCCTCCTGTACAACCAACTGCCTCGCCCCTGTGGCGAAGGTGCTTCACGAGAATTTCGTGATCAAGAAGGGGCTCATGACCACGGTACATTCTTACACAAATGACCAGAGAATCCTCGATCTGGTACATAAGGATCTCAGGCGTGCCAGAGCAGGAGCAATGTCGATAATCCCCACCACGACAGGCGCTGCTAAGGCAGTCGGACTTGTGTTGCCTGAGCTCAAGGGCAAGCTGAATGGATTTGCCATGCGCGTGCCAACCCCCAACGTATCTGTGGTGGACCTGGTGGCTGACGTAGAGAAAGCGACCAGTGTCGAGCAGGTAAACGCGACTCTCAGGGCCGCTGCTCAAGGGCCGCTGAAAGGGATCATGGACTATACCGACGAACCCCTCGTTTCCAAGGACTTCAATGGCAACCCGCATTCCTCCATAGTCGATGGGCTGTCCACCATGGTCATCGAGGGAACGCTAGTCAAGGTCATTGCCTGGTATGACAACGAATGGGGATATTCGAACCGTATCGTAGATCTTGTGTCGTTTATCGCCAAGAAGGGGCTATAAATCGAAGAAGAAGCGGGGCTCCTCGCGGGCGTTGCATTGGCCTCAGAGGCCGCAGCATGACCGGGGATGGTGATACCGTCCCATTGGACGCGACCTTGCTGCAGGTCGCTCTGTGATCCGAGGCCCTTGGGTAGTAAGGCCTCGGATCAAAGCCACTGGGACGGTATCACGCACACCCGAGTAACTGCCGCCTTATTGGTCGTGGTATAGCCTCGGATCAATGCCAGCCTCAGGGATACCGTCGCTCCCCTGGCCTCCAAGTGTCGGACCAAAGCCACATCACGGGGGAAGGGGTTCATAAAATGAACTTTGAAATGAGAGCGGAGGTCCGTTCAGTTACGGCCACGCGGGCTATTGATGAGAAGGAGGTGCATAATCGTGAATAAGGCTACAGTGAAGGATATTCCGGTTGCGGGTAAGAGGGTGCTGGTGCGAGTGGACTTCAACGTTCCAATGAATGAAAAACAGGAGATCACCGATGATCGTCGTATCCGTGCCGCTATTCCAACGATCCAGTACCTGGTAGACCTGAAAGCAAAGGTGATATTGGTTTCTCATCTGGGAAGGCCAAAGGGGAAACCTACCCCGCAATTTCGTATGGATCCCGTGGCTAAGAGGCTCAGCGAGCTTCTCGGCCGCGATGTGAAAAAAGTTGATGACGTGATAGGCGATGTACCGGCCCGAGCTATCGCTGAAATGAAGGATGGCGACGTCATTCTCCTTGAGAATGTAAGGTTCTATAAGGAAGAGGAAGCGAATGATGAGGGATTTGCGAGAAAACTCGCGGATCTGGCCGATATCTTCGTAAATGACGCCTTTGGCACAGCTCATCGAGCTCATGCTTCCACCGCGGGAGTTGCGAAATTTCTGCCTGCGGTGGCAGGATTCTTGATGCAGAAAGAGATAGAGACCATGGGGAGGGCGCTTGAGAATCCAGTAAGGCCTTTTGTGGCCATATTAGGGGGAGCCAAGGTTTCTGACAAAATCGGGGTAATCAAGAACCTGATCGGAAAAGTGGATACTCTGATCATTGGCGGAGGAATGGCTTATACCTTCTTGAAGGCCAAGGGATATGAAGTAGGGGATTCGCTGCTCGAAGCGGACAAAATAGATCTCGCTTCTTCGCTTATGCAAATGGCGGAGCAGAGGGGCATAGAGTTCCTACTCCCCGTTGATGTTGTCGTAGCCGATAGATTTGCGCCGGATGCAAATGCTAAGATAGTGAAGAGCAGCCAGATTCCCAAAGGCTGGCAGGGAGTAGATATTGGGCCTGAGACAGTCGATGCTTTCAAAGAAGCCATAAAGGGCGCTGGTACTGTAATCTGGAACGGCCCTATGGGCGTATTTGAAATGGAGCGATTTGCGGTCGGCACCAGGGAGATAGCGGAGGCCCTTGCCAAGTCGGGCGCTATCACCATTGTAGGCGGCGGCGACTCGGCTGCAGCCATCGAGCAGATGGGGTATGCGGACAAGATGACCCATGTGTCTACCGGGGGCGGCGCGTCACTAGAATTCCTCGAAGGGCTAGAGCTTCCTGGTGTGGCTGTCCTGCAGGACCGGAAATAGCGGTGTAGATCCATCTATGTTCATCGGAGGTGTGGCGTAATGTCGGGTAGACGGCGCATAATCGCCGGTAATTGGAAGATGTACAAGACTGTGCCGGAGGCTCTCGAACTAATCAATGGGCTGAAGCCGCTGGTGGCAGATATCGTGGATACGGAAGTCGTAGTTTGTCCGCCCTTTACCGCGTTGTATCCTGTGCGGGACGCCTTGTCTGGATCAAACATTGGGCTTGGGGCGCAGGATGTCTTTTGGGAAAAGGAAGGCGCATACACCGGTGAGATAGCTGTGGCCATGCTCAAGGATGTAGGCTGCAGTTATTGTATCGTGGGACATTCCGAAAGACGGAAGTACTTTGGTGAAACCGATGAGATGGTGAATAAAAAGGCCCGGGCACTCCTTGATGCGGGAATCAAACCCATAATTTGCGTCGGGGAAACCCTTGAAGAGCGGGAGGCCGGAAATACGGAGTCTGTCATAACGAGGCAGGTTCGCGGGGCGTTGGCCGGATTTTCGCCGGATGATGGAAAGAGTATCGTATTTGCTTACGAACCCGTCTGGGCTATTGGCACTGGTCATTCTGCGGATGGCAAAGAGGCAAACAGGGTGATAAGGTTGATCCGCGACACTGCTGCAGAAATCCTGGGAGGAGCCGTAGCGCAGGGGATTCGCATCCAGTATGGCGGAAGCGTCAAACCAGAGAATATAGCAGAATTCCTTGGCCAGCCGGAAATTGATGGAGCGCTCGTGGGAGGCGCCAGTCTTAAAGCTAGCTTGTTTGCTCAAATTGTAAAAGAAGGGAAGTGACGCCGCCTATGACGACGATTGTGGAAGTCACTGGAAGAGAGATACTAGATTCGAGGGGAAACCCGACGGTCGAGGTCGATGTCACCCTCGCTGACGGGACGGTGGGCCGGGCCTGTGTCCCATCTGGGGCATCGACAGGGGTCCATGAGGCCCTCGAACTTCGCGACAAAGATGAGAAACGTTACCTTGGCAAGGGCGTCCTGAAGGCAGTCGAGAATATCAATGAAATCATTGCTCCTGAGATTGTAGGCATGGATGCGACTGACCAGATCGGAATCGACAAGGAATTGATCGAGCTGGATGGAACCCCCAACAAATCGAAATTGGGGGCAAACGCTATTCTTGGCGTGTCTCTTGCATGCGCAAGGGCCGCGGCCAATTCTCTGGAGCTGCCTCTGTTCCAATATATCGGCGGGATCAACGCCAAGGTGCTCCCGGTTCCGATGATGAATATTCTCAATGGTGGAAAGCATGCCGACAATAACGTGGACATCCAGGAATTCATGGTGGTTCCTGCCGGTGCCGGTTCATTTGCGGAGGCCCTGAGGATGGGCGCAGAGGTATTTCATAATCTGCGGGCTGTGGTGAAGAAACGAGGAATGGGCACTGCAGTCGGCGATGAAGGCGGCATTGCTCCAAATCTTGAATCAAATGAAGATGCGCTTGCCGTCATAGTGGAAGCCATTGAAAAGGCTGGTTATCAGCCTGGCAAGGACGCCTTCATTGCCATTGATGTGGCGGCTAGCGAGATGTTCAAGGATGGGAAGTATGTCTTCGAGGGCGAAGGCATATCCCGAAATGCTGATGAGATGATAGAATTTTACGAGGGTCTCGTGGGTAAGTATCCTATCATTTCCATTGAGGACCCCCTCTCGGAAGACGACTGGGATGGCTGGAAAAGGCTCACCGATCGTCTCGGGAAGAAGATACAGATTGTGGGAGATGATCTGTTCGTCACCAATACAGAACGAATCGCGCAAGGAATCAGATCTGGCGTAGCGAATTCTGTGTTAATAAAGGTCAATCAGATTGGATCCCTCACCGAGACTCTAGATGCCATCGAGATGGCGCATAGGGCGGGGTACACGGCCGTGATCTCACACAGGTCCGGTGAGACAGAGGATACAACCATCGCTGACATATCGGTTGCGGTAAATGCCGGACAAATCAAGACCGGGGCCCCTTCCCGCACAGACCGTGTCGCCAAATATAACCAGTTGTTGCGGATAGAGGAGCTGCTTGGAGATAGCGCCATTTACCGTGGTAAGAAGGCTTTTGCGGTGCCCGGGCTGCTATAAGCGGGTCGATGGCGATCAATGAAAAATGGAGCTGAAATTCCGCGACTCTTGGCCTGGGGGTAGGGTCCGCACGGGAAGCGAATCAGGGCGGTTTGACGTTACTTGCAGCAGGTCCCGGGTTATGATACAATCCTTTCAGATGTGCCCGTGATGGGGGGTGTAGGGATTGAGGACCGCATTGATAGTCTTCCAATTCATTGTATCCATAGCGCTGATAGCTGTTGTGCTCATGCAGTCCAGCAAGGGCGAAGGTCTTGGGTCCATTGGAGGTGGAGCGCAGTTGTTCTTCTCCAAGAATAAGGGCCTGGACGATTTGTTGAGCAAGGTCACCAGCGTGGTGGCAGTGCTTTTCCTGCTATCCAGTATCATCCTGACCATCGTCGTCTAGAGGATTCCCATGTCCACGAGGATCTCTCAGACCCGGGGCCAAAGGATTTTTCAACTTTCGCGCCAGCCATGTGCCCTGGCATCTAGGCGTATGCCAGGGCGCGTTTGTGAATCAGGGTAGCATATAAGAATATCACAAGCAAATAAGAGGTGACAGAGATGAGTCAAGTATTATGGACAACGCTTGCAGGCTTAATTGGTATCTTATTCGTCATCTACTTGGCAACTGGTGTCCTCAAGAAAGACCCCGGGAACCCTGCGATGAGGGAAATATCCGGAGCCATCCATGAGGGCGCGATGGCCTTCTTGAGGCGAGAGTACAGCACGATCTTTCTTATCCTGGCCATAGTCTTTATCATCATGGCCGCGGGAATCAGCGTCTATAGCGCCATTGCCTTTGTTATCGGAGCCGCGTGCTCGATTTCTGCTGGATATATCGGAATGCAGATCTCTACGCGGGCCAACACCCGGACCGCTCAGGCCGCGACCAAAGGATATAACGCTGCAATGGCAGTAGCATTTCCCGGTGGCGCAGTCATGGGCATGTCTGTAGTGGGCATTGGCCTCTTCGCCCTTTCCTTGGTTTACTACATATTCTCCAGTGTTTCCAGCATAGGCCCGATAAAGGCGACAGATATCGTGGCCGGGTTCAGCATGGGCGCGAGCTTCGTGGCTCTCTTTGCCCGTGTCGGCGGAGGGATTTACACCAAGGCCGCCGACGTCGGAGCTGACCTGGTAGGCAAGGTTGAAGCCGGAATCCCCGAAGATGATCCTCGTAACCCTGCCGTCATCGCAGACCTTGTAGGAGACAATGTGGGCGACGTGGCAGGGATGGGCGCCGACCTCTATGAGTCGTATGTCGGTTCGATCGTATCCAGTATGGTAATAGCTGCAGCCATATTCCCCGATATGGACGCGAAAGTGCGTGGCATCGTTTTCTCCCTCGGAATGGCCGCAGTTGGCGTCATCGCTTCTATCATAGGTACATTCTTTGTAAGGACGGGCGAAAAAGGCGACCCGGCCGGGGCTCTCCGCAAGGGAACATACGCTAGTTCCATCTTCATGATAGTTGGTTCCTTCCTCCTCAGCAAATACTATTACGGTAGCCTCGGCGTATTCTGGGCGGCAGTAGCAGGCCTTGTCGCCGGTGTCGTGACAGGACTTATTGCTGAGGTATACACATCCGGGAAGTCTGTCGAGAATCTTGCCAATATGTGTAAAACTGGCGCCGCCACTAATATCACCGGTGGCATGGCCCTCAGTATGAGAAGCACAGCCGTTCCCCTCATTTTCATCGCTGGCGCAACTATATTGTCCTATCATCTCGCCGGATTCTTCGGCATTGCCATCGCGGCCATTGGAATGCTTTCAATAGCTGGAATGACCGTTTCTGTTGACGCCTATGGACCTATCTCTGATAATGCTGGTGGCATAGCAGAGATGGCTCACCTTGGGAAGAACGTGAGAGAGATCACCGACTCCTTGGACGCTGCTGGTAACACCACCGCTGCAATCGCAAAAGGATTTGCCATCGGATCGGCTGCCCTGACCGCTCTGGCTCTATTCTTCGCATATATTCATGCAGCCGGACTCGAGGTCATGGATCTGCTTAATGCCTCTGTAGTGGCTGGTCTTTTCATTGGCGCCACAGTTCCATATATATTCGCCGCTGGAACGATGGAAGCTGTGGGACGCGCCGCATTCGGCGTCGTTGAAGAAGTCAGGAGGCAATTCCGCGAGATCAAGGGGCTTATGGAGGGGAAAGCGCGGGCTGACTATGCCAGGTGCGTGGACATCACTACCCGCGAGGCCTTACGTGAGATGGTAGTGCCTGGATTACTGGCAGTCGTGATTCCTCTCGTTGTGGGTATCATCCTTGGACCTCATGCCCTCGGAGGACTTCTTGCCGGAGCGCTGGCGGTTGGAGTTCCGCTAGCCATTCAGCTTGCCAATGCCGGTGGCGCCTGGGATAATGCCAAGAAGTTCATCGAGGCTGGCAATCTGGGCGGGAAAGGTACCCCGGTGCATGCCGCTGCTGTCATAGGCGATACCGTGGGCGACCCGTTCAAGGATACTGCTGGGCCGGCCATGAACATCTTGATCAAGCTCATGACTGTGGTTTCGCTAGTGTTTGCGCCACTTATCGTATCCTTACACAATGGACTGCTCGGGTTGTTTGGATGATGGAATGATGATTGCCGGACGTTTCATGGGCGTGCCGATCTAATTGGTTCACTGGCAGCATAGAGCTTCATGGCTCGGCGAATCGGGTGAACTGGGTAAGGCATATGTGACTGAGACACAATATCAATGAATGCCTGGCGGCGTTCCTGCCATAGTGTGGCGCAGGAACGTCGCCTTATTCTAAGGGCCAGACAGCTCCCGGCCATTTGGATAGTGTTGTCTTGACCGGCATAACACGGTTTGGCGTCGGGGATGATTGGGGAATGGGGTCAACTATGAGTTTTTACATGAAAGGGATGGCATCGATGGATAGGAATGAAGCGCTTGCCTTAATAAAAAAGCATGTGAAGAGCAAGAATCTCATAAAGCATATGCTCGCGACCGAGGCTGTTATGAGGGGGCTTGCCGCGAGGTTGAATCAGGACGAGGATCTCTGGGGACTTGCGGGCCTGCTTCATGATATCGACTATGATGAGACCGCGAAATCACCGGAGAAGCATAGCCTGGTCGGGGCAGAGATGTTAAAGGACCTTGGATTGCCCAATGCGCTTGTACATGCTGTCCAGGTCCATAACGAATATCATGGCATTCCGCGGGAAAGCCTGTTAGACAAGGCCCTTTTTGCCGTTGATCCGCTCACGGGGCTTATTGTAGCTGCGGCACTGATACACCCAGAGAAGAGATTATCCAGTATTGACGTTCCATTTATTATGCATAGGTTCAAGGAATCCTCTTTTGCAAAGGGAGCCAACCGGGAGCAAATAAAGGCATGTTCTGAGCTGGGGCTAGATCTGGAGGAGTTCATTGATATCGGACTCAAATCTATGCAGTCTATCTCTGAGGATCTTGGGCTATGAAGTTCCTGGGAAATTTTCTTATTAATGGATATTGTTGTATGCCCATTGTTGACAAATAGCCATATCATGGTATAATGGGTTTGCTGGCGGCGCTGGCGCTGCTAGCAGATTGGGCCGGGGAATGATGTAGTTGGGCGCGTCAGCGGAAAACGGCAAGACCGTTGCAACCAACAGGAAGGCATATCATGACTATTTTATCGAGGAAACATATGAGGCTGGCATTGCCCTGACCGGCACAGAGATACAGTCAATCCGCCAGGGCAGGGTGAATCTTCGCGACAGTTTCGCGAAGGTCGAAAATGGCGAGGTTATGCTGTATAATATGCACATAAGTCCATATGACCATGGCAACCGGTTCAATCACGACCCGCTTAGGATTCGCCGCCTGCTGCTGCATAAAACGGAGATTCGCAGGCTCATCGGAAAGACTCAGCAGCAGGGCTATACCCTGGTCCCTTTGAGGGTATATTTAAAGCGAGGCCTGGCCAAGGTAGAGCTTGCTCTTGCGAAGGGCAAGAGGCTTCATGACAAGAGGGAAGACATTGCGCGGAAGAGCGCGATGAGGGAAATTGAGCGGGCCATCAAACAGAGAGCGCAGTAATGGGGGCGTAACGGTTTCGACGGGGAGCTGTGGCGCGAGAGGTAGCGAGTCGAGATCCCACCAACTCGTTAAACGGTGGAAAGCACTATAAGTGCCAACAACGAATACGCACTCGCTGCTTAATTAAAGCAGCCGTCCAATCCGGTCTTTTCCCGGGAGACTGGTGCGGGCGTCAATAAACCGGGATGCTCTCATCTCAATTCTCGGAGAGATGAGCTAAGACCATCGAGATAGCCGCGAGGGGAGCTGGCGTGAGGGCGCCCTTCCGGCGAAGCGCAAATCCCACGCTACGCTCGTAGAAGCCGCTCAAGCTGCCTCTTCGGACGTGGGTTCGACTCCCACCGCCTCCACCAATTATAAAACTATGTGAAGGACTTGAACCCTCACATAGTTTTTTTATTTATATTATGGTATAATATGGGAAAGCAGAAAATAAGTAAGTTAATAGTTAACATTAGGAACGCTAGATGACCCCTTTTTTACCTGACTTTCTAGACTTTGCAAGAGGAAAACGACCGCATTACAAGCAGTTGACTTCCTTCGCTTCTTTTGTTACAAAGGTGAAGTGAAATTTCAACATTGTTATGATTTTAATCTTGACACTTTCAAGCATACGAAGACGGGTTTTTGGTTAAGCCCTGTGTTATCATTTGTAGACGAAGGAGGCAAAACATGGACTGGATTCAGAGTATGCAAAAAGCAATCAACTATATCGAAGATAATCTGCTTGAAGATATCGACTCAGACAGAATAGCCAAAAGTATTTATACGTCGAATGCTCATTTTCAACGTATTTTCAGCATAATAACAGGAATGACAATAAGCGACTATATCCGCTATAGGCGCTTATCTCTTGCGGGACAGGAACTAACTTTAACAAAAGCTAAAGTTATAGATATTGCTTTCAAGTATGGGTATGATACGCCGGATAGCTTTGCAAAAGCGTTTATTAGGTTTCACGGCATCACACCATCTTCTGCACGTAAATTGAAACACAGTTTGAAATGTTTTGATCCTCTTTCAATACAAATTTCTATAAGGGGTGGATTCCATATGTCAAGAAAGCTGATTTCAAACGTTCCGCTAATAACAATGCATTCTGATGGCTATTCTTATCTGACTTCCTTTGTAGGTGCTTTGTACGGAGCGCTCATAAGTGTCGGAGAGAATTACGATTACGCAGAACTGTTGTCTTGCAGCGGTCTGGGCAACCGATTGTGCTGGACAGAGGGACAGTGGATATTTGGAAATGAAAATATTGAAAATTGTAATGTATATCCTTTTGAAATCCAAGACCGTTTACTAAATGCTATAGGCTGGAAAGTAAAAAGGATTGTTGTTGAGCGCGACGACAGCAAGCATGCAGTCAACATTTCAGAGGGAAAAATCAGACAGGATTTTGTCGATTCGATTAATAAAGGTATACCCGTCCTTGCCCAAGGCATCACAGACGACGGATGCAAACATGATTACGATGTTTTCTACGGGTATGAGGGGGATGGTGAAAAAATCATTGGCTGGGATTATTATCAGAATAATGACCAGCCCTTTATCAGGGAAAATTGGGAAAGAGAGTTAATCAGCTATATGTTACTCACGGAAAAGGCCGAACCCGTATCTGAACGCAAGCGTATTATTGCCGCATTTAAAGCCATTACAGGCCATGCTAGGCAAGGTGTGATACGAGGAAGAAAAGTGGGCTTTGCAGCATGGGAATCATTTTTAAACCAACTTGAACATGACGATTTTTCAAAGTGCTCGCTTCATCCATCCGAAGAAATGCCGAATGATGAAAACGGCGTAAACAGTTTGGAACACAGGTTCATTATATATTGTGATGCACTTTGTCAAATCAGCCAACGTGGTCAAATCCTACCATATTATAAAAGACTTGTTGAGAAGTTTCCAGAATGGGCACAAGAGCTAAATATAGCAATAACCGCATGGCAAGACTGTGCTGGTTATGGGGGTTATTTATGGAGTCAGGGTTTTTCCTTTGATGACAAGGGTTATGAAAAATTTCGCAGCCCTGAAATGAGAAGGATTCTTGCAGATGAAGGGCGCAGAGCTATGAAAAAGGAAATAGAAGCAATTGAGCAAATTGAAAAAATATTGCAAAAGGAAAAGTGTAATGACTAATGCATGTTAAGCTTAAAGAGCTACTGCCTTATTATTAGAGGGCGAAAAGAGCAAAACATGTAACAAAGCAAAGGCATCTATATTCACCTAACTTCCCAGTCAAATCCACAATTTTCAGGATCACATCAATATGATCCTCGTAGACTATGACCTTCTCTACATATGTGGAGATAATGCGTTTGCAGGCAAGCAGGTCGTCGGAGAAGATGACTGCTGCAGAGGGCAGGGTTATCAGAGAGGGAGCGTCTCCTAACGAGGGTGATGACGCTCAACCGACTGATATCGGCTGCCTCAGAACATGCCATGCCTGATTGGGTAAACCGCACCGCTCTTCAGGATCTTCTCGGGGTTGACCTCTCTCAGCTGAATGATGATACGCTTTACCGCAATCTCGATCAGCTCTGGCCGCGCCGGAGTGAAATCGAGAAGGGTTTAGTAGAGAAAGAGAGAGATCTATTCAATCTGGATACAACCATCTACCTATATGATCTCACTTCAACCTATTTTGAAGGAAAATGCGAAGGAAACCCCATGGCGCTGCGGGGTTATTCTCGCGACAAGCGTCCTGACTGCAAGCAG